>NZ_LJJX01000012.1:0-18690 GCF_001421075.1 Frankia sp. CpI1-P
GCGGTCAACCCCTTCAACCGCAACGGCAACCGCAACGCCGCCTGCGCCGCCGCCGCGGTGTGCGCGACGATCCGCACGTCGTAACCCGTCGGAACGACCTTGACCACCAGATCGGTGCCGGGCGCCACGTCGGCGTAGGTCGCCGTGCTGCCGGCAAGCGTCGGCGCGGGCAGCGCGCCCGGCCAGGCAAAGGCGAGCTCGCGGCCACCGTCGACCAGGGTCGCCACGTCACCGCCCGCCTTCCCCCCGGCCGACAGCACGATCCCCGCCTTCGCGACCTTCGGCGTGACCTTCCCGTCCGCCAGCACCAGCGTCGCGTCGACGTCCACCCAACCGTCACCGCGGCGGACCCGGCGGACACCCGAATAGGAGTCGACCGTGACCGTCCCGTCCGGGTTCACGAACGTCGACGTCGACTCCGTACGGGCATCCGTCACCTCGATCCGCCGCTTCTCCGCACGCGCCGCAAGCTGCGCCGAGACGAGATCCGGCCGTTGCGCCGGCCCCGTCGGCGGCGGGGACTGCGCCGGGCCCGCCGGTGTGGCCGCCCGTGCCGCGGTCCGAGCCGCCGGGACGAACTGCACGATTGTCCCGGCCAGAACGGCGGCCAGCAGAACGCACAGAGCACGGGTCAGTGACATGCGAAAACACACGGGGAGGGCCCGCATTACGCCAACTCCGATCCACCGGAAACGAAAGTCCGAAGGCGCTACGAGCGCGGCCCCCCGAGGGGAGCGAAGACCGCGCGGATCTCCGAAAATGACAGAGGGATCAACCGGCGTACAAGAAGATGATCGCCAGTTGGGATCGGGTTGTGTCGCGCGCCGTGACCATCCCCGGGGGTGGCCGGAAACCGCGGCTACCTCGCGTACTCACTGGCCTGCCAGCAAGCCAATCGACCCGACAATCCCGTCACCTTCAGTGACCGNGATTGATCGCTTGCCCGCAACAGAGGTGTCGCTGCGTTACTTTTATGGCGCGCATCACACAGTGGTGTGTTACCTCGCCGAAACATGAAAGTCGGTACGGGCCCACATTCGGCCTACAACCCAACCACCGGGATGGCGGACGACCGTCGTATCCGCAGGTGACGGCCACCCTGAACGGCCGTGGTCGACGGCTGCCGTCGACGGCCTCCCGCCTCCGAAAAGCCCTGCGGAGCAGGGGGAGGTACCCGGCCGGCGAGAAGAGCCGGCTCCACTCCCCACCTTCGGGCGATTCCCGTGCCGGCTCGCGCGTCGTCCGGCCGGATCCGGCCGGGCGCCGGGGCGCGAGGCCCGAGGCCGCCGGACCACGCGAAGCCGGACGCCGCCTCCGTGTGTCCGCGCTAACGCCCAGCTCCCAGGCTTGGAGCTACTCTCCGTGACGATTTCTCTTGCGGCTGGCAGCCAATTGATCGTTATGGGCAGCAGGGAAGTTCTCTTTCCAAAGGACTGGATAAGCCTCCGGAGTTATGCCACAGTCCTCCTTCGGACCAGGGCGCCACTGGAACGGGAGTGCCCCTGGCCCGATCGGTTTCTTTGTTTTGGATGACACCTTCGACTGCGCCTCGCAATGACGCGCGGCAAGATCGAACGCCTACAGCCGAGCCGCGCTTTCCCGCATTCCCTGGCACGGGCGACGGCGCAACGGCGCGTGGCTGCCGCATGGGCTGGGGCCGCCGGCACCGCGCACACCGGCGGCTGCAATCACGGCCGCGGACGAGACCCGACCCGTCGATGTCGCAGGGAGGCGAACGGTATGAGCCGCCACCGGCGTTCCCCCGAGAAGCCCGGCCGCCACCGGGCTTCCACCGACACGGCCGGCCGGCATCGCCCCGCCACGATCCCCGCCCAGGGCCGAGGCGGGGCGCCCGCTCGCCGGCGGTCCGGCCCGACCGGCGCCCTGGCCACCATCCCGATGATCGGGCTGCTCGTCGCCCTCAGCCTGATGCCCGGCACGACCCCGACTGGCCGCAGCCCATCGCCGACCGCTCGCCTCAACGCCCCCGCCGTCGTGGTCCATCCGCCGACGCGCGGCTACGACGACCGGTTACCCGACCTCATCCCCACGCTACGAGCCGCGAGCGACACCGACGCCCCCACCACCCCCCCGACCCCGACCCCGACCGTGCCCCCGACCGCGTCGGCGGCTGTCCCCGACGACCGGACGCTCGCCGCCGCGGCCACCCACCGCTCCCCCACCGCCGCCGCCGTCGTCCTCACCGCCACCGAACGGCGGATCCCCACCCGCATGCTGACCGCCTACCGTGCGGCCGCTGTCCGCACGGCCGCCGAACACCCCGCCTGCCACCTCCCCTGGCAGCTCCTCGCCGGCATCGGCCGGATCGAGTCCGGCCACGCCGCCGGCCACACCCTCACCGCCGACGGCACCCTCACCCGCCCGATCCTCGGCCCACCCCTCGACGGCCACGACGGCCGCGCGCTCCTCCGCGACACCGACCACNGCACCCTCGACCACGACACCCGCTACGACCGCGCCGTCGGCCCGATGCAGTTCATCCCCACCACCTGGGCCAGCGCCGGCCGCGACAACTCCGGCGACGGCCGCGCCGACCCCGACAACGTCGACGACGCCACCCTCGCCGCCGCCGGCTACCTCTGCCGGCACGGTCGCGACCTCGCCGACCCCGCTCAGCTACGCGCCGCGATCTTCAGCTACAACCCCTCGACCAGCTACGTCCGCGCCGTCCTCGCCTGGACCGCCGGCTACACCACCGGCTACGCCGCCACCGACGCCACGCCCCGAACCGCGGCGACGCCAGGCGCCCCGGTGCCACCCCTACCCGCCTACCCACCCCCGCCGACCTCGCCGCCCCTGTCTCCGTCCCCGGCACCCACACCCACACCCACACCCACACCGACACCGGCACCTTTGCGTTCGGCACCGACAGGATCGGCGTCCGCACCCCGTCCGGCCGCCGACCCGGTCGCCGGCCGCCCGGCCACCGGGCCGCCCCCGCCTGCGGCCACCGCCGCCACCAGCACGGCACCCGGCGAATCCCTCGGCGACCCGTCCGATCCCCCCACCGTCCCGCCCGGCGGCTCGCTGCGCGTCATCCCCCTCNCCNCCCCCGCCACGCCGCCTGCGGCCGCACAGTCCGCCCCGCCCCCCTGAACCGGATCCCGCCCCCGCGCCGGCCGCCCCACCCTCGCCAGACCCCGCGCCGATTCCCGACCCGCACCCCTGCGCCGACCCTGTCCTCCCAGGTTCAGCATTCGAACCCCGAAGCGAGCCGTCATGTCACGACCCACCCGCTATCCCCCACGGTTCCGCGCCCACGCCGTCGCCGCCGTCGCGCTCGCGCGGGCGCGGCACCCCTCGGAATGGGCCGCGATCCAGGCCGTGGCCGCGAACCTCACGATCAGCGCCGAGACCCTGCGCACCTGGGTACGCCAGGCGACGTCGCCCGACAGCGCGCCCGACCCGGCGGACGCCAGCCGGCACCAGGCCGAGATCCGCCGCCTGAACCGGGAGAACGCCCGCCTGCGCCACGCCCTCGACCTGCTGCGGGACGCCGAACGCTCCACCCCTCGACGCGGGTCCGTGACGATCTCCCCGGCCGGGACGCCGACCGCAGCACCGATCGCGGCGGCGCCACCGGAACGGCGCACGCCCTCGACGGTGCGGAGGCGGTCCGGTCAGGACGCGTCCCGGTAGGTCACGGAGATGTCGCCGGAGGAGGTCGTGGCGCGCAGGCGGCGCGACGCCGCCGGGTCCTTCTGGATGTTGACCGTGCGGTCCCCGGAATCGGTGGTCACCTCGGCGGCGTAGCCCTCGCCGTCGACGGGCAGCAGCACCCGCACATCTCCGGACGAGCTGTGGACGTCGAGGTCGTTCGGGGCGAGGAGCTGGTCGACCCGCACCTCCCCGGACGACGTCGAGGCGTGCAGCCGGCCGGTGCGCGCCTCACGGACCCGGATGTCACCCGAGCCGCTGACGACGTCGAGCTCGCCGCTGGGCCGGCTGACCGTCACGTCCCCGGCGGAGGTCCGCAGNCGCACCTCGCCGCCGAGGCCCTCCGCGGTGACGTCGCCGGAGGACGTGTCCACGGCGACGGCCACTCCCGGTGGCAGCTCGAGGTCGTAGTCGGACGAGCAGTCCCAGGTCGTCCCGCAGCGGGTGGTGACGTACGCCGTGTCGCCGTCGACCCGGACGACGAGCTCGGGCACCTCGACGACGCCGGACATCCTGGCGATCAGCCTGACCCCGGCGTCAGCGCCGGTCCCGGTGGGCGTGCGGGTCCCGGTGGGCGTGCGGGTCCCGGTGGGCGTGCGGGTCCCGCCGGTGGGTGCGGCGTCCGGTCCGCGCAGGTGGACGTCGCCGCTCGGGGTACGGACGACGACGCTGGTGACCGAGGCCGGCAGGGCGCGACGCTCGACGCGCTGGCCGCGCCCGGAGGTGGCGTCGACGACGGCGAGCCCCCCGATCACCGTGAGGACGACGGCCAGGATGCCGCCGAGGGTCAGAGCGATCGCCCTGCCACCCCGCGGTGACGGATCGGGCTCGAGCGTGGAGACGGGCTCGCGTGCCGCGAGTGCCGGGGCGGGCTCGAGTGTCGGGTCAGGCTCGAGTGTCGGGTCAGGCATGACGGTGCCACCTCCGGGCGCTGTGCGGCGCTGCGGGTGGACGGCCGGCGCCGCCGTCGGCCGCGTCCAGGAAACGCAGCACCGCGAGGACGCGGCGGTGGTCGTCCTCGGCCACCGGAAGGTCGAACTTGGCGAAGATGCTGGTGACGTGTTTCTCCACGGCCCGTTCGGTGACGACGAGCGCGGCGGCGACGGCCGCGTTCGAACGGCCCTCCGCCATCAGGCGCAGCACCTCGGTCTCCCGTCGGGTGAGGCGGTCCAGCGGGTCGCGGCGCCGCGAGCGGACGAGCAACTGCGCGACGACCTCGGGGTCGAGCACGGTGCCGCCGGCGGCGACCCGGGCCAGCGCCTCGTGGAGGTCCGCCACGTCCGAGACCCGGTCCTTGAGCAGGTAGCCGACGCCGCGGCTGGCCTGCCCGGTGATGAGGTCGACCGCGTAGCGCTCCTCGACGTACTGGGACAGCACGAGCACCCCCACGCCCGGCCACTGCCGGCGCAGGACCAGGGCGGCCCGCACGCCCTCGTCGGTGAACGTCGGGGGCAGGCGCACGTCGACGACGCAGACGTCCGGCGGCTCGGNCGCGACCGCCCGCAGCAGCGTCTCGGCATCGCCGAGCGCGGCCGTCACCGTCATGCCGAGGTCCTCGAGCAGCCTGGTCAGCCCCTCCCGCAGCAGCACCGAGTCCTCGGCGATCATGATGCGCACGGCAGCTCCAGACGCACGGTCGTGCCCGCCCCGGGCGGGCTGGTCAGGCTGAACCTGCCGTCGACGGCACGCGCCCGGTCGCGCAGGCCGGTGAGCCCGCTGCCGCCGCTCTCCCGGGCGCCGCCGCGGCCGTCGTCGGCGACCTCCACGGTCAGCCGTCCCCCGCCGCGGCGCACGACGACACGGGCCTGGGACGCCCGGGCGTGCCGGGCGATGTTGGTCAGCGCCTCGGCCACGAAGAAGTAGGCGACCGCCTCGGCGTCCGGATCTCGCCGCCACGCCGGGTCATCTCGCCGCCATGCCGGGTCATCGCTCCAGCCTGGCGGGTCATCGCTCCAGCCTGGCGGGGCATCGCCTCGGCCTGGCGGGGCCTCGCCTCGCCGCGCCGGGTCGAGGTCCACGTCCACGGTGACCGGGACCGGGCAGCGGGCCGCGAGCCCGGACAGCGCCGCGTCCAGCCCACGGTCGGTCAGCACCGACGGATGGATGCCACGGGCAAGGTCACGCAGCTCGGCCAGGGCCCGTTTCGTCTCCGCGTGCGCCTCGGCGACCAGGCCGGCGGCGGCGTCCGGATCCTCGGCGAAGCGGGCCTGCGCCCGCCCGAGGGTCATCGCGACGGCGACGAGCCGCTGCTGGGCGCCGTCGTGCAGGTCACGTTCGATCCGCCGCCGCTCGGCCGCCGCGGCGGCGACCATCCCGGCGCGGCTGGACTCCAGGTCCTCCACCCGCTGGGCGAGCAGCTCCTCGCCGCGCGGGGACAGCAGCCAGCGGGCCGCCAGATAGTGCGCCGCCGTCAGCCCGCGGGCGAGCCAGGGGGCGGCGAGCAGCGCGGCGACCCCGAGGCCCACGTGCAGGGCGACCGCACCGCCGTAGCCGAGGTACTGCCCGAAGATCCGGTCTCCCCCGGCGAGGGCGTACCCGTAGGCCGGGAAGAACAGGAAGGCCAGCCCACCGCCCCAGGCGGCGAACAGCAGCCAGCCGCCGAACCAGCCGAACAGCGGCGCCACGACCAGCACGTACAGCACGTTGAGCCAGCTTCCGCCGGCCCGCAACCGCCGCAGCTCGGCCCCGAACCGGCCGACGAGCCCCGACCGGCGGTCCGGGTCACGCACGGGTGAACGCCGCAGCGGCAACCGGCGGCCGAGCATCGTCTCGAACCGCCAGGCGTCGAACCGGGTCGACAGGCTCGCCACGACGAGGCTGAACCAGATCAGCGGCACCCCGATCAGGGCCAGCAGCAACAGCGGCACGCCCAGCAGGATCGGGACGAGCACCGCGAGGAACACCGGCAGCGCGACGGCGCCGGTCAGGGCGACGAAGGCCGTGCCCGCCCACGCCGGCCCCGCGTACGTCCGCCGCAGCACGGGCAGCACCCCCCGCCCCGACCCGGCCGACCGCCCCGACCCGGCCGGACCGCCGAAGCGACCCGCGCCGTCAGTCGCCTGCACCGGACTCACCGCCACCCCCTCGCGCCGTCTCCGACCGGACCGGCCCGGCGGACCACGGCCGTGGTCCGTNCGACTGAGCCGACGGTAGATCGTCCGGCCACCACCGGGCGACGGAGCTGCCCGGTCAGTTCGCCGGGGGGCTACCCGTACCCGCCCGTGTGGCCGGTTGGGCAGTGCGATGAGGGTTCCCCGCGCGACTCGACCTCGACCTTGACCTCGACGACCATCGACCTTGCCGATCATTGCCCGCCTGGGCTTCGGACCTGCTCGTGCACCTACACGCGGCGGGTGAGGTGGAAGGCGGAGATGGAGTAGCCGGCGCGCAGGGCGAGGCGGTGCGCCTCGTGGCGGTGGGTGTCGGCGTCGAGGTGGATGTGTTCGCAGCCGAGGCGGCGAGCCTCCCGTTCCGCCCAGGCGAGCAGCCGGGTGGCGTGGCCCCGTCCGCGCGCGGCGAGCAGGGTCGTGAGGTCGTCGACGGCCAGGTGCCGCCCGGCGGCCAGCGAGTTCACCTGCCGGAAGCCGAGCGCGGCGGCGACCCGGCCGAGTTCGCCGTCCCAGGACGCGACGAGTCGGTACCCTTCGGGCCGCTGTACCTCGTTGACGAGCCGGACGAACCCCGTCGACGTCAGATGCGGGCGCAACTGGCGCATGGGGTCGAATGCCAACCAGGTCCGCTCCGCCTCCAACTCCTCGATTTTCACGGGCCGTATTGTGTCAGTGCCATCAGGTGATGTGCGTGCCGAGGTCCGGCCGGAACCGGTGGAGTCGGTCACCGCGGCCCCGCCGCCGGCCCCGGCGGGCGGGTTCCGCCCGGCCGCCATGGCCTGCGCGTCCGTCCGTCCCGGTCCTTCCCGGCCGCGGTGACGTCCGGAAAACGATTCGCCGCGGGGCGCCGCTGCGGGCTACCCTGCTGCGGCCATCGGTCCGCCCGCCGCCGATCGGCAGCGGGCGGTTGCGGCACGCGGCGCCAGGGTGACGCCCTGATGAAGCCGGCACGGGGTGGGATCCGGAGCGGGGTGAGGGGCGTGGAGAACAGCCGGACAGACGGCGGCGATCGGTCGCCGGCCGGGATCGTCGCCGAGCCGGTGCTGCGTGGCCCGCGGCTGGTCCTGCGGCCGCTGACCGTGGCCGGCATCGGCGCGCTGCGGGCCGGGCGGTGCGGTGAGCTGGAGTCACTCACCGGCACCCGGATCACCACCGGCATCCAGCCGCCGCCGCTGCTCGACGCCGCCCTCGGCCCGGTCCGCGGCCGGTCGCTGACCGAGTCGGCGGCCGCCGGCTGGTGGACGTGGCTGGCCGTCGAAGGGGCCACGGGCACGGCCGTCGCCTCACCCGGCCTCGGTGGCCCACCGGACGCCGACGGCTGCGTCACCTTCGGCCAGGCGACGTTCGCCGGACACACCGGACGCGGCTACGCCGTCGAGAGCGGCTGCCTGCTGCTGGACTGGGCCTTCCGCGAACCTCGGGTGCGCCGGGCGCTGATGACCCTGCCACCCCACGCCGGGGTGGCGCTCGCGGTCGCCGCCCGCCTGGGCTTCGCGGCCATCGGCCGGGCCGAGGACGACGAGGTGGGCGAGCTCGTCCTGCTCGAACGAACCTGCCGGACCACCTGAGCCGAGCCCGGCGGGCGACGCCGACAGGGCGGGCGGGGCTGGCGAGACGCTGCGCGGTTGCGGCAGCCGCGCAGCGAGCAGGTGCGCGGCCAGCCAGTCGACGGCGGTCCGGACGAACCGGACCCGGTTGGCCAGCTCGACCACCTCGTGCCCCTCGCCGGGGAACAGCAGGTAGCGGCAGTCGACGCCACGGGCGGTGGCCNCAGCCACCGTCTGCTCGGCCTCGATCACCGGGACGTTGGTGTCGTTCTCGCCGTGGACGACGAGCAGCGGCGCCGCCAGGGCGCTCATCCGGTGCAGGGGCGACAGCGCCCGCAGCAGCGCGGGCTGCGTGACCGGATCGCCGTACTTGGTCACCGCGGAGGCCGCGATCCACGGCTCGGTGTGCTGGTAGAACGACTCCAGGTCGACCATGCCGCAGACATCCACGCCGACGCGGAACAACTGCGGGAAGTGCACCAGGGCGGCCAGCGTCAGGTACCCGCCGTAGGAGCGCCCCGCGATCCCGATCCGCTCCGGGTCGGCCAGGCCGGTGTCGACGAGGTCCCGCACGCAGCTCGCCACGTCCTCGATGCCGTCGAACCGGCGGTGGGTGTGATCGGCCTCCTCGAAGGCCCGGCCGTACCCGGTGGAGCCGCGCACGTTCGGCGCGAACACGGCGATCCCGCGGGCGAGCAGCGCGTGGAACAGCGGGTTGAACGTCGGACGCTCCTGAGCCTCGGGGCCGCCGTGCAGGTACACCAGGGTCGGCAGCGGGCCCGGCGGCGCCGGCGGACGGTACCACCAGCCGGCCAGCTCCTGGCCGTCGTGCGCGGTGAGGGTGTGCGGCACGGGGCGAACCAGCGCCGCCGGGCGGGTGGGGGCGTGCGAGACCAGACATCGGTAGCGGGCGGGGTCGAGCGCCGGCCGGCCGGCGCCGGCCGGGGCGGTCAGGTCGCAGGTCCACAGCTCCCCGGGGGCCGCGGCGCCCTCGAGGGCGAGGATCAGCTCCTGGCCGTCGGGGCGGGCCTGCAGGGCGGTGACGACGTCGCGGGGCGGTGCCGGCAGCGGCCGGCACCGGCCGCCCGACAGGTCGACGAGCGTGAGCTCACTGCGTCCCGCCACGTTCCAGACGACGACCGCCCGCTCGGGGTCGGCGGCCGCCCGCTCGGGGTCGGGGTCGGGCCGGCCGAGCAGGACGAACCGTTCCACGTCGGCGTCGGGACGCTCGGCGATCACCACGGTGGAGCCGGGGGTGTCCACGGGGACGTCGAGCAGGGCGGCCCGCTGCCGGCCGAGGTCGCTCACCAGCAGCACCCGACGCCCGCCCGCGGTGAAGCGGCCGGTGAGGACGGTCGCGGTGCCGCCGGGCAGCTCCCACGACGAGTGGGCCGCACCGCCGCCCGCCGGCGGGGTGAGCCGGACGTCGACGACGATCGCGCGGCGAACCCCGCGCGGCCCCTCCCGCAGCAGCAGCCGGTAGGCGCCCGCCAGCGGATCGCCCCCGCCGACGCCGGCGAGCCCACCGGAGATCGTGTCCTGCGCGCCCGGGCCGCCCGCACCGGGAACCCCGGGGCCGGCCGAGCCGGCGTGATCGAGGTCGACCAGGTCGCAGACCTGCAGGGCGACGCCCTCGGCGAGCCGGGCCCGCCGGCCGTCGAGACCGACCAGCACGGCGGCGGTGCGCCCGGCCCGGTCGGCGCGGTCGGATTCGGTGACGACGAGGGCGAGCCCGTCGGCGGTCCAGCGGGCCGGCACAGCGGCGCGGCCGTCCCCACCGGCCAGGCTGCGCGGGCCGCCGTCGTCACCGTCGGCGGCGACGACGCGCACCTCGGTGAGCTCCCCGCCGCCGGGCGCCACGTGCACGGCGATCAGGTCGCCCGCCGGCGACCACAGCGCGGCGCGGACATGCCCGGGGCCGGTGTCCACGCGACGCCGCCGGCCGTCGGCGTCCCGGATCCACAGGGCGGGCCCGGCCGGCCCGTCCGCGACGTAGGCGAGCCGGCCGTCGGACGCGAGGGCGGGCGCCCGCACTCCCTCGGCCGCCACCCACTCCCGCCCCAGATCGGACTCCCCGAGCCGACCGGCACGCCCCGACCTGGGGAGGCGGATCACGTTCCCCAGGACCGTGTCACTGCCCAGCGTCACGTCACTTTGTAGCGTCACGTCACTCCCTGAGTCTGGAGCCACATCTCGAGCAGCGCGGCCTGCCAGAGGGCGTTCGCGCCGAGGGTCGTGCGGTTGTCGTTCGGGGCGGCCAGCATCGCCTGGATCCACGCCGGGCGGAACAGGCCGCGGGACTTCGCCGCCGGGTCGGTGAGCGCGTCGCGGACCCGGTCGAGGAACGGGCCGTCCAGGTGGCGGATCGCCGGCACCGGGAAGTACCCCTTGGGCCGGTCGATGACGTCGACCGGCATGAGCGGGCGGCCGATGTCCTTGAGCACGCCCTTGCCGCCGGAGGCGAGCTTGAACTCGGGCGGGCAGGCCGCGGCGAGCTCGACCAGCTCGTGGTCGAGGAACGGGGTGCGCGCCTCCAGGCCCGCGGCCATCGTCATGTTGTCNACCCGCTTCACCGGGTCGTCGACGAGCATGACCGTCGAGTCGAGGCGCAGCGCGGCGTCGACGGACGTCTCGGNGCCCGGCCGGGCGAAGTGGGAGGCGACGAAGTGCCGGCTGGCATCGGCCTCGATGAGGTGGTGCGGCTCGACCATCGCCGGCATGTCGCGGTGCGGTCGGTCGGCGAAGACCCGCAGGTAGGCGTCGACGGTCTGGTCACGCGCGACGCCGGCCAGCGGCGGGTACCAGGAGTAGCCGGCGAAGACCTCGTCGGCCCCCTGCCCGGACTGCACGACCTTGACGTGCCGGGAGACCTCCTGGGAGAGCAGGTAGAAGGCGACGCAGTCGTGGCTGACCATCGGCTCGCTCATCGCGGCGACGGCGGCGTCGACGGCGGGCAGCAGCCGGCTGCCCGGCACCCGGATCTGGTGGTGGTCGGTCTCGAAGTGCCTGGCGATGATGTCCGAGTAGGCGAACTCGTCGCCGGACTCGCCGCCGGCCGCCTCGAAGCCGACGCTGAACGTGGCCAGGCCGTGCTGGCCGGCCTCCGCGAGCAGGGCGACGATCAGGCTGGAGTCCAGCCCGCCGGACAGCAGCACCCCGACGGGCACGTCGGCGACCATGCGCCGGCGCACCGCCACGCGCAGCTTCTCGGCGATGGCGTCCCGCCAGTCGCGGGCGGTCCAGTCGGCGTGCGCGGGGTCGCGGGTGAAGCTCGGGCTCCAGTACACCTCGTCGGTCCAGGTCCCGTCCGGTTCGACGACCCGCACGGTGGCGGCGGGCAGCTTGCGTACTCCGGCGAGGATGGTGTGCGGNGCCGGCACCACCGAGTGGAACGACAGGTAGTGGTGGAAGGCGACGAGGTCGATGTCCGAGGAGACGCCGCCCCCGGCAAGCAGCGCCGGCAGGGTGGAGGCGAAGCGCAGCCGCTCGGCGTCGGCGGCGAGGTACAGCGGCTTGATGCCGAGCCGGTCGCGGGCGAGGACGAGGCGGCCGGTGTCGCGCTCGGCGACCGCGAAGGCGAACATGCCGGCGAAGTGGTCCACGCACCGGGTGCCCCAGTGGTGGTAGGCCTTGGCGATCACCTCGGTGTCCGAGGTGGAGAAGAAGCGGTAGCCGGCGGCGGCCAGCTCGTCGCGCAGCTCCTGGTAGTTGTAGATGCACCCGTTGAACGCGGTGGTCAGGCCCAGCTCGCTGTCGACCATCGGCTGGGCGCCACGCTCGGACAGATCGATGATCTTCAGGCGGCGGTGGCCGAACGCGACCGGTCCCGACGACCACACCCCGGCGCCGTCCGGGCCCCGCGGCACCATGGTGGCCGTCATCCGCACCACCGCGTCGACGTCCGCTCCCCGGCCGTCGAACCTCAGCTCACCACTCAGCCCGCACATGTGCGCTCCCGTCGATCAGTCAGTTCAGGTGAGATCCATTCCCCGGGCAGTCCTGCCCGGCATGAGGGTGCACGATCGTCCGTCCACCTTCGACGCCGGAGATTTCAGCCTCGTGTCCCCACGGTTGCGACCGAGGACCGCTTCGCTCGCCGGAACTGCCGCCCGCCGGCACTCGCCCGCCGGCACGCCGTCATGCCCCGCCGAGAGCCTCGGCGGGGTACGACGGCGGTCGTGGGTCAGCTCAGCGGCGCGGGATCCAGGTGTCCTTGGAACCGCCGCCCTGGGACGAGTTGACGATGAGGCTGCCGGGCGGGGCCACCCGGCTGAGCGCCGCGGGCACGACGACCGGCTCGGTGCCGGCGTAGACGAACACCCGCAGGTCCACCGCGCACGGCTCGAGGTGGCTGTCGTGCCAGGTCGGATGGGTGGACAGGGAGACCACCTCCTGGCCGATCCAGCGCCGCGGGTCGGCCAGGATCCGCTCCCGGGCCGCGGTGAGCTGGTACGGCTCGGCGTGCGGGCCGATCACGACGCCGGAGCCGCCGAAGCCGTCGACCGGCTTGACGACGAGCTGGTCGAGGTTGGCCAGCACGTGCTCGCACTGCTCCGGGTCGCCGCAGACATAGGTCGGCACGTCGTCGAGGACGGGTTGCTCACCCAGGTAGTAGGTGACCATCCGGGGCACGTAGGCGTAGACGACCTTGTCGTCGCCGATGCCGTTGCCTGGCGCGTTCGCGACGCTCACCCGCCCGGCGCGGACCGCCCGCAGCAGCGCCGGGCCGAGCGGGGCGTCGTCCGCGCCCGGCGCGCCGAACAGCTCGTCCTCGTCGATGCGCCGGTAGAGGACGTCGACGCGGCGGCGGCGGCCGTCGTCGACCCGGTAGACGACGTCGTCGTCGACGAGCAGCGCGTCGGGTTCGACCAGCGGGACGCCCATCTCCTCGGCGAGCATGGCGTGCTCGAAGTAGGCGGAGTCGGCCGGCCCACTGGTCAGGACGGCGACCGCGGGCTCGCCGGTGACGGCGGGTGGCGCCGCGGCGACGAGCGCGTCGTGCAGCAGGGCGGGCACGGTGCCCAGCCGCAGGATGCCCGGCGGCGGCCCGAGCTCGGGCAGCACCGACTCGGCGAGCCGGCGGCCCTCCACGGCGTAGGCGATCCCGGACGGCACCCGCAGGTTGTCCTCGAGCACCAGCCAGCCGCCGTCACCGCCGCGGACGAGGTCGATGCCGGCGGTGGTGATCCGGATCGCGTCGCGGCCGGGGGCGCGGCCGCCGTGGCGCAGCCCGGGGGCATCGTTGACCACCCAGGGCGGGACGATGCCGTCGGCGACGGCGGCCCGCTCGCCGTAGATGTCGTGCAGGAACGCCTCCAGCGCGCGGACCCGCTGCCCGAGCCCCCGGCCGAGCACGGCCCAGTCGTCGGCGGCGACGATGCGCGGCACGATGTCGAAGGGGAACGGCCGGCTCGCCGAGTCCCCGTTGACCCGAAACGTGATGCCCCGGTCGGTCTGCTCGGCCTCGCGGGCGCCGACGCGTTCGTCGAGGGTGTCCGGGCCGAGCCGCTCCAGGGTGCGCATCACCGCCCGGTACTGGGGCCGGACGGCGCCGTGCTCGTCGACGACCTCGTCGTAGCCGGTCGGCTGGTAGCGCTCCAGCAGGATCGGCGCGATCTGGTCGGGAGCGGACACCGCGGGCGCGGCACCGAGCGACGCGCCGGCCGGCGGGACGTCGCGGGTCTCGGCGAGGATCAGGTCGGCGACGTCGGTGAGCAGTCCGCGGCGGGCGAACGCCCGGCGCTGGCGCAGCGCCGAGCTGCCCCGGCCGGCCGCCTGCTCGGCGAGGTTGTCGATCAGCTCCCAGTCGTCGTAGCGCTCGAGCTGGGGGCGCACCTCCTCCAGCATCCGGCGCAGCATGGCGCGCGCGGGCACGGGGCCCGCACCGAGGATGTCGACGAGGTCGCCCTCCAGCCCGGACCGGGCCGCCCGCCAGGTCGCCGCCCGCAGCAGCTCGGCGCGCGGGGGCGGGGCCTGGCCGCCGGCCTCGATCTCCTCGATCGCCCGGCCCACCAGGGCCCGGAACAGCCCGGCGATGAGGATGACGTTGTCCACGTCCGGGCAGGCGTCGCAGATGCGCAGCTCGACGGTGGGCAGGTGGGCCGAGGGGCGGACGTCGAAGTACACCATGCCCGGGTCGCTGATCACCCCGGACTTGATCAGATCGGCGATGAGCTGGTCGTACTCGGCGGCGGTCTTGAACGACCCGGCGACGCCGGCGGTGGGCCAGCGCTGCCAGACCAGCGTGCGCATGCTCGCGTAGCCGCTGTCGGCGCCGAGCCAGTACGGCGAGCTGGCCGACAGCGCCAGCAGCATCGGCAGCCAGGGGGCGGTCCAGGCGACGACGGCCATGGCCAGGTCGCGGTCGGCGACGTCGACGTGTACCTGGGNGCCGCAGATGAGCTGCTCCCGGGCGACGATCTGGTAGTCCTCGGTCATCTGCTCGTAGCGGGCGTCCCGCGAGACGTCGAGCAGATCCATGTCGAGGATCGGCACGGTGCCCGACGCCGCCGGCCCGAGCCCCAGCTCGCCCGCCGCCTCGGCCAGCCGGCGGCGCAGGTCCAGCAGGTTGGATCGCAGGGCCAGTAGATCGACCGTCGGCTGACTGTTCGTCTCGACGACGGATTTCAACAGTTCCGGAGAGAAGGAGTCCTTGTCCAGCCGCTGCAGTATTTCCTCGGCCCGGGGAACAAGTTGGCGGGTGGTGAGATCGAGGATGTGAAACTCCTCCTCGACGCCGACGGCCACGTTCCGTGCGTCGCTCATGGCGGCCTACGCTACGGCCGGCCGGTTACATATGCATGACACGGACGTGTCTCGCATACCGGCGATCGGGGCATACCTCTGCACGGGCACGTGCACCACCTTTGTCGTGGCCGGCGTCCCGACCCCATCCAGCCGTGGTGCCGCGACCCACCTGTGTGATCGCCTCGGTCCGACCCGTCGGCCGAACGCCGGCGGCAGCCGGTCGCGGACGTTGTCTAGCTGTCCCGCCGGCCGTCGATAAAACGTGACGAAGCCCGCAGCATTCAGCCGCGGATGAGCGGGGATGAACATGTGCCGAGCGGTCACCGAAAGCGCCGCGAGACGCCGCGAGCCGGGCTGNGGGTGTTCACCCGGCCCGGGTTACCCGGATTTCCCGCCGAGACCCGGCGGCGCACGAAGTCGCCGCGCGGCGTGACCGTTCGGCCGCCGATCGACACCGGGCGGGAAGGCGGCTAGACCGACGGGACCGGGCTGAGGTCCAGCTCCGTCCCGGGCAGCGCGGCGCGGACCTCCGCGGCCAGCAGTCCCCAGTCGGTGACGCGCGCCGAGGTCGCCCGGTAGGCCAGGCCGATGCGCCGGTGCGGCGCCGGGCGGCGGAAGGTGGCGACCGCGAGGCCGCGGCCCTCCCCCACCTCGACTCCGACGGCGGCGGCGGGCAGCAACGTCAGCCCCAGCCCGCCGGCGACCATCTGGACGATCGTCGACAGGCTGGCCGCCCGCAGCGTGGCCCGCTCCCGCGCCCCGGCCTCCCGGCAGACGTCCAGCGCCTGCGCCCGAAAGCAGTGCCCGTCCTCCAGCAGGAGCACGTCCTGGCCGGCGAGGCCGGCGACGGGGACGGCGCTGCCGCCGGCCAGCGGATGCTCGGCGGGCGTCACGAGGACGAAGTCCTCGTCGTAGAGCGGGATCTCGGTGATGCCCGGTTCGTCGTTGGGCAGCGCGAGCAGCGCCAGGTCGAGCGCGCCGCCGCGCAGCTCCGCCAGCAGGGTCGCGGTCTGCGCCTCGCGCAGCCGAAGGCGCGCCTGCGGCCAGCGTCCGCGCAGCGTGGGTAGCAGCCGCGGCAGCAGGTAGGGCGCCACGGTGGGGATGACGCCGAGCCGGATGTCGCCGGTCAGCGGGGCACGGGCCCGCACCGCGACCTCCGCGATGTCGTCGACCGCGCCGAGCACGCCCCGGGCTCGCGTGACGATCTGCTCGCCCACCGCGGTGAGCAGCACGCTGCGCGTGGTGCGCTCGACGAGCTGGACGCCGAGGGTGNGCTCCAGCGCCGCGACCGCGCTGGACAGGGTCGGCTGACTCACGTGCAGCGCCGCCGCCGCCCGGCCGAAGTGCCGGTGGTCGGCGACGCCGACGAGCGCACGCAACTGGGTGAGCGTCGGCTGCGGAGTAGCCATAGATCGAGGCTATCAAACTTGCCGAATCTTTCGATTTCCTTTCTGGGTCGATGGTAGCGAGAGTGGGTCCTGCCCGATCACCACCGCAGACCCGAACATCACCGCAGACCCGATCACCCCCGCAGACCCGATCACCACCGCAGAGAGGACCACCTCGACGTGCTTACCGTCGGCGACGCCTTCCCCGCCTACGACCTGACCGGAGTCGTCTCCAACGACCCCGACACCGCCTTCGTCCGGGAGACCGCCACCAGCCGCCCCGGCGCGTGGCGCGTCGTGTTCTTCTGGCCGAAGGACTTCACGTTCGTGTGCCCCACCGAGATCGCCGCGTTCGGCCGGCTCAACGGCGAGTTCGCCGACCGGGACGCGCAGGTCCTCGGCGTGTCCACGGACAGCGAGTACGTCCACCTGGCCTGGCGGCAGAACCACCCGGACCTGACCGATCTGCCCTTCCCGATGCTCGCCGACATCCGCAAGGACCTGACCGCCGCCGCCGGGGTGCTCGGCGACGACGGCGTGGCGCAGCGGGCGACCTTCATCGTCGACCCGGACAACGTCATCCAGTTCGTCATGGTCACCGCGGGCAGCGTCGGGCGGAACCCGGCGGAGGTCCTGCGGGTGCTCGACGCGCTGCAGACCGACGAGCTGTGCCCCTGCAACTGGCAGAAGGGCCAGGCGACGCTGGGTGCCGCGGCGCCCGCCCCGGCCGAGGTGGCGGCCTGATGGCCGTCGCCCGCCTGCGGGAACTGCTTCCCGACTACGCCCGCGACCTGCGCCTCAACCTCGGCTCGGTGACCAGCCAGTCGAACCTGTCCGCCCAGCAGCTCTGGGGCACGGTGCTCGCGGCGGCCATCGCCAGCCGCGGGCGCACCGCGCTGGTCGAGCTGGAGCCCGAGGCGCTCGACCACCTGACCGCCGAGGCGGCCGCCGCGGCGCGCACCGCGGCGGCGCTGATGGCGATGAACAACGTCTACTACCGCAGCCTGCACCTGCTGGAGGACGAGGAGTACTCCCGGCTGCGGGCCGGCCTGCGGATGAACGCCCTCGCCGACCCCGGTGTCGACAAGGTCGACTTCGAGCTCTGGTCGCTGGCGGTCTCCGCGATCAACGGCTGCGGCCGCTGCCTGACCGCCCACGAGCACGAGCTGCGCGGCCGCGGGGTCACCCGCGAGGTGATCCAGGACGCGATCCGGGTCGCCTCGGTCGTGCACGCGGTCGCGGTGACCGTCGAGGCACTGGAGACCTCCGGCGGCATCGACCGGGTCGCCGCCGCGGTCTGAGACCGCGGTCCGCACGTCGGATAACGACTGGCTGTAGTCGATGCCAAGATCGGGGCCGTCGGGTCCCGGCCGAGCGTCCTGGCGCGCCTTCTCGTCCCGTCTACCACGCTGNGCTGACGGCCGGGACGGCGTCCCTGGTCAACGGCGTCGCGGCCGTCGCGTTTCCGGTTCCAGCGGCCCCATCCCAGCCGAAGTGATCAGCTCGGTGCGCGGATGGCATGTCGCCAATCTTATGCACTCTGAGTAACAGAATGCGGATCACAGCGTGGTACTCCACCAGCCCCGCCTCCCCCAGGTTCCGGCACGCTGCCACAATGCGACTTTGTAAGCACGGTTCGTAGCCAACTCATCGCAGTGACCACTATCCGTACATCATTAGTCGCAGCCCGAAACGGGGGACGTACCCGGCCGGGCAGCCGCCACCAGGGGGAGCACAAGATCATGTCGTTAACGCAGCCGACCGACACCTCGACACCCCGCATCGCGCCGCACCCGGTACGCCTCGCGCGCACCGGCGGGGCGGACGGCGCGGCGGCCACCGCCGGGTCGCCCGGCACCCCAGCCCGCGCGCTGTCCGGCCCGCTGCTCGCGACGAACCGCGTCGGGCAGCATGTCCGCGTTCCGAAGACCGCCGAACTCGTCGCCGCCCACCTACGCCGCCAGATCGTCCGCGGCGAACTCCACGAAGACGACGCCCTCCCCCCCGAAGCCGTCCTCATGGAACAGTTCGGCGTCTCCCGCCCCACCCTGCGCGAAGCCTTCCGCGTCCTCGAATCCGAAGCCCTCATCAGCGTCCGCCGCGGCGCCCACGGCGGCGCCCGCGTCCACACCCCCAACGGCCACGTCGCCGCCCGCTACACCGCCCTCGTCCTCGAACACCAACACACCACCCTCGCCGACATCCACACCGCCCACACCC
>NZ_LJJX01000012.1:18855-167593 GCF_001421075.1 Frankia sp. CpI1-P
ACTTCCACACCCTCCTCCTCACCACCCCCGCCAACCACACCCTCACCATGATCAGCAGCATGCTCCGCCACATCCTCGACGCCACCACCCCCGACACCCNCACCCCCGACCTCACCACCCTGCGCCACCAACACACCACCCACCACCAACTCCTCACCCACCTCACCAACCACGACCCCGACGCCGCCGAAACCCTCTGGCGCCACCACCTCACCACCACCCCCCACACCCCCCACCAACCCACCACCCCCCTCGACCTCCTCGGCGACTAGACCCCACACCGAGTCACCCACAGTCACCGAGCCACCCGGACATCGAGGCACCCGGACATCGAGGCACCCGGACATCGAGGCACCCGCGGATCACGTGCCGGTCCCGCGGGGCTCGGCCAGGCCTGGGGAGGCCGTGACCGACCCGGCCGGCCGGGTCGGCCGGGTCGCCGTGACCGGCCCGACATTCCCGGCGCGCGAAACCGCAGGCCCGAAGCACGCGGGAGTCTCGGGCCGGACGTCGTCGTCAATGCGGACTTTTTTGCAGATTCCGGGAGCGGCCGCCGACTGCTCCGGCCGCCTTCCCGTAGCCGGCGGAGGCAATCCCGCACCGGATCGACCCGGCCCGCCGGGGCTCCGACCTGCATGAACGCCGACCGGATCGGTGGAACCACGCAGTGGTGGGGACGTCAAACGCGTATACGAGAGAAATTCGCCCGCAATGCGACGGTGTTCGCGGTATCGTCGTGAGCGTTCAGACTCGGACCATGCGTCGGCGTTCGGCCGAAAGGGTTCTGATGGTCGATCTTGCCCGGCTCAGCTTCGGCGCGGCCGCCGCGGAACGAGACATCCGTCGGGGGCTCGACTCCTATTTCATCGAGTCCTCCGCATACAACCAGGTGAACTCGGGGACGAAGACGATCCTGGTCGCGAACCGGGGCGCCGGCAAAAGTGCGATCTTCAAGACCATGGCGCATCGACAGCGGGACGCGGGCCGCTCGGTGATCGAGCTGGCCCCGGAGGATTACTCCTACGAGTTCCTCAGCTCCGCCATGACCCGGGAGCTGGACGGCGCGTGGGCGAAGCTGGGCGCCTATGCGACGGCCTGGAAGTACCTGATCCTCATACTGATCATGAAGGAGCTGACCCGTCNCCACGGCCGGCTGCGCCGTGGCGCGGAGAGCCAGATCCACACCTACCTGCGGGACCATCACGCGGGCGGCACGACAAGCGCCTTCGATGCCTTCGTCTCCTATCTTCGCCGGATCGAGTCGGTGAAGATAGGCCGGTACGAGGCGGGTGTGCGCACCCGGGAGCTGCAGTACCTGTACAAGCTCCAGGAGATCGAACATCTACTGCCCCCGCTGGTCCGCCTGTGCGAACGCAGCCGGGTGACGGTGCTCGTCGACGAGCTGGACCGCGGCTGGGACGCCTCCGAGGACGCCCAGGCGTTCGTCGCCGGCCTGTTCCAGGCCTGCATGTCGATCAATGATCTCTCGCCGCACCTGCGGATCTGCATGTCGCTGCGACAGGAACTCTACGACAGCATTCCCGCGATCTACGACGATGCCCAGAAGTTCCGCGATCTCATCGAGGTGATCTCCTGGGATGAGGAAGGGCTCTGGAAGATGATAGCCGGCCGCATCCGGCATACGNTCCCCGACATGAGGAGCCGCACCGACAATGACTGCTGGGGCGCGGTCTTCACTCGGCCACTGTGGTCCTTCCGGTACATGACAGACCGTTCACTGTGTCGCCCCCGGGAAATCATTCAGTACTGCAGCCACGCGCTCGACCACGCCCGTACCCACAGCCCCCGCAAGTCGGTCAGAATCACCCCGCGGGACATCCAGGCAGTCGAATCGACGTATTCGGCCGAACGGTCGCGCGACATCGCGGCCGAATACCGGTTCCAGCATCCCGGCCTGCTCGGCGTCTTCCAGACGTTCCGCGCCGGGCCGCCCGTCTGGGGCCGGGCGGACCTGGAACTGTTCCTGCTGGACCTGGCCACCGGGGCGGTCCACACGGCCCCGGAGGCCCGCTCCTGGGTCGACAGCCGAGAACCGGAGGTGATCCTCGAGGTGCTGTGGAACGTCGGTTTCCTCGTCCCCGTCGGGGACACCGCCGCCGATCCCGAGCGGGTGCCGGTCGGCGCCGCGCCCCAGCCGGCGGCCGGGACTGGCGAGGTCCGCCGGCCCCGGCGTCCGCGGCCCGCCCTGCACAGCGTCACCGAGTTCACGATCCACCCGATGTTCCACCGCTACGTCGTCGATCGGTGAGTCGATCGGTGAGTCGATCGGTGAGTCGATCGGTGAGTCGATCGGTGAAAAGTCGGCGTCCGCGAATGGGCGTGCATGACGGCGAGATGACGGTGCCGGATGCCGACGGGAAGAAAGGGCCGGGGCGGCCGCACAACCATTTTCACACCGTGCAGCCAACACCCTGGTTTAGCCTTGTTACTGGGGTTACCGTGGGCCGCATGCCATCGGCGGGTCTGGCCTGGCAGACCCTTTCCGACCCCGGGGCGCTCGCGCTCGTCGACGCCGACTCCGGCCGAGCTGCCGCGCTGGCCCGACCCCATCCCGCCGACCTGCCGATGGTCCAGATCGTCGACATCGAACGCCTCGCCTGGGGCTGGTTGGCGCCGGCGAGCCGGCCACAGTCCGAGCGGCATCTGTCCGAGCAGGTCGCCGCCGATCCGCTGAACANGATGCGCGGGCTGTGCTGGCTGATGGCGATGTGGGTCGTGGCCNTGCATCTACGCACCGGCCGCCAGCCGACCGTCCTCGTTGCGGAACTGCGCGTGCCGGGGATCTGGCAGGGACCCGAGACGCCGGCGAGCACGGCGGTCTGGGAGGACCTGGAGGATCGCATCAGGCTCGGCATCCTCGCCGCGCTCACCAGCGACGCCGACGCCGACACGCGGTTTGTGGAGACCCTTCGCCATCCCGCGGGCATCGCGCCCGTGCTGCTCGGCTACGCGCTGCGCATGCTCACGGATCTACACCGGCAGATGCTGGACCACGGNATCGATCCGCGGGAGATGGCGGGCACCCTGGCGCTCTACACCGTCGATCCTCAGGACCGCGCGACCGCCTGCTTCCGTCCGTTGACCTGACCTCCCGCCCGGCAGGCCGGGCCGAGAGGGTCCGGCGGCGTCACCGTGGAGCGCGCAGGAGGAGCCTGGTCGGCCGCGTCGATGTAGACCACCCGGGTCGTCCCACCGTGCCCGTGGATGGCGAGCAGGGTCTCCATCGTCGGATAGATCGCGATGGAGTCGTGCTCGGAGTCCCACCACAGCACGCAGGTGCCGTCGGGCGCCTGCGCCCCAAATGCCACCGCGCCCGTCCCGGACACCCCCGAGACGTCGACCTCACGCTCCAGCTCGAACCGCCGCACCTGGCGAGCAGACATCGCCACGACCTCCTTGCGGGGCACCGCACCGTACCCGTAGGCATCGCCCGTGATCCGGTTCGGCGGGCGACTCGGGCACCGGGTCCGGGTGAGGCGCCGACGCGATCGGATCAACCGGCCGACGCTGCGCATCGTGACGCCCGCCGGCCGGTTGGCCAACGGTAGCCGCTGATGTCGGGGTGGGTCACCTGTATGCCTTCATAGCACCGTCCGGGTAGCCCGACCGGGGTAGTACCTCCGGGGAAGGCCACCGGCCGGGCCTGCACCCGGCGACGCCGACCGCCTCCCCCGCGCGACGGTCAGGGACTCGAGCGGACGGTCGCCAGCCGCGCGTCCCCTGCCTCCGGGGACGTGAGGTAGCGCGCGTAGCCGGGTTCTCCCCGCAGGTGCAGCGCGAGGAAGGCCACGGTGTAGCGGTCCGCGAGCCGGTGGGCGTCGGCGGGGGCGATCCGCGGCCACCAGCAGGTGGCCGCGGAGGTCAGCGCGACCTGCATGCCCAACACGGCCGGGATCCCGGCGGCGCCGAGCAGCCCGGCCTGCCGGCAGATCTCGGTGAACGAGTTGTGCACGGCGCCGGTGACGGCGACGGTCATCCGCGGGTGGGAGTCGACCAGGAGGTTGAACGCCCGGTCGACGTTCCGGGCGATCGGCACGTTCACGTCCCGGGTACCGCCGATGAGCAGCGTCGGCACGCGCACCTGGGCGAGTGACGCCGCGGGCAACGGGGAGGTCGCCGCCGCGATCCCCACGGACGCCCGGATGCGCCTGTCCGCCGGCGCGGACAGGACGCCGATGCTGGACACGACCGCGGTGAAACCGCCGAAGGAGAAGCCCACGACGCCGATCTCGTCGCGCCGGACCCGCGACGCGACCAGGCAGGACCTGGCGGTCAGCGCGTCGATGACCGCGGAGACGTCGCGGGGCCGATCCGTCGCCAGGGCGAGCTGGCGCTCCTCCCGGCCCGCCGCGGCGTCGGTCATCGTGTCGCCGGGATGGTCGGGGGCGGCGACGAGGAAACCGTGGCTGGCCAGCGCCTCCATCAGGTAGGCCGACTGGACCCGGCTGCCGGCGCTGCCGTGGGAGAACACGACGAGGGCGAACCGACCCGGGGCCGGGGCGGCGTCCGTCACGGCGCTCGCCGAGGGGAACCCGACGTTTCCGACCAACGGGTAGAACGCCGGCCGGCCGGGCCCGCCGAGACCCGCCGGGCCGGCGGCCGCGACCTCGGGGCAGGCTCCACCGGCGCCGGATTCGGTCGCCGCGCGCGGCCCGCCGCTCGGGCCGTTCGTCCCGTTCACCCCGTTCACTCCGCTCGTCCCGGGAAGGGGCGTGCCGGGGGCGGCGGACGCGTCCGGGCGGGCCGGGTACCACAGCGAGGTCACGAGAACACGGCCCGGGCGGCTGGAGTCGACGATCCGCACCGTGCGGTAACCGATCTGCCAGGGCCCCGGCAGGTCCGGGTCGGGCCCGGCAGCGTCGGCGGCGACCGGCGGCGGATCAGCCGGAGCTGCCGCTGCCGCTGCCGTTGCGGCTGCGGCTGCGCGCGGATCGCGGTCGCTGCCGGGCGGTCCGCCGCCTGCGCTCGCCGGCGCCGCCGGGCCCACCACGCAGCCCAGCAGGGCCAGCAACGCCAGCAGGACGACGGGCAGGGCCGCCGGGCGCCTCGCCGACGGCGTCGCGGTCCGGCGCGTCACCACGCATCCGATCACGCTACGCATCATGGCGATGACACTACCGAGTGTGTCGGAACGTCGCCGACGCATCGCCTGGGCCGGTGGCCGCATGTCGCTCGACGCACGGATTCACCGGATCCTCGTCGACNTCACCGAGCCTTCGGCGCCGCTGTGCCGGCGGCCCTGGACGGCCAAGGTCCTACGTGGTCCGTGGGGCCCTTTACCTGGTCCGTGGCCCTTTACGCCCAGCTAGCTGGCCCTGGCGATCAGACGGGCGCAGCGGGGGGCGAAGGCGTCCAGCAGGTCCTCGATCTCCTCGACGCAGCCGCCGCAGCCCGTGCCAGCGTCGCAGCGCGCGCCGATCTCGTCCACGTCGCGAGCACCGGCGGCGATCACTGTGCGCAGCGTCCGGTCAGACACCGCGAAGCATGAACAGATGAGCACCGCACCTCACCAGCCCGAGGCGGCCAGCCCACCCGGGGTTGGCCGGCAGTTGGCAGATCCTGCCGGGAGGCCGCGGCGCCAGCCCAAGCGGACCGATGCCTTAGCTAAGGCTTCCCTAATTGCAGGGTGCCATGCGGCGCCCCCTCGGCGCAAGACGGCCGTATCGCCCGTCACGGCCGGGCGCAAAGGCCCCCGCGGCCCCGGCGCGACGGCCCGGCGCGGTGCGACACGGGGGACGAACGGGCCGTCCGTCCCCCGTCCCACCATCGGCTACGCGCCCCCGGCGGCCGGCACGAGCGCGACGGCCGCGTCGGGCTCGGTGACCCGGAAGGTGAAGCTCTCCTCCAGGTACAGGTCGACGGTGTCCGCAGTGTGGGCCGCATACCCGATCGAGAGGTCCTGGCCCGACTCGAGCACGAAGTCGCCGCCACGCAGGCTGAGCACGACCGCTCCGGTGACGCCGGGGGCCTGCACGACGGGCCCGTCGAGGATGTGCTGGAGGTGGGTGAGCAGCAGGTAGCCGCCGTGCTCGGCGGTCTCGATCACCGCGGTGTAGCTGTCCGGCTCGAGGGCCAGGGCGTACGGTCCGGCGATGCCGGCGCGGCGCAGCAGGGCGACGGCCTTGGCCACGGTGCGCGGGTAGGTGTCGGTCCCCGCCGCCAGCGGGAGCTGGGGATGTGCCGACGCCTGCGTGATGCCGACCAGGCCGGCCTCCTGGTAGCCGTGGAAGACCACCGAGTTCTCGGTGACGGCGATGCGGCGCACCGCCTCCTCCAGCGGCGCGAGATCGAGGTCGTCGGCGCCGCGGTCGGCGTCGGCGAGCTGGGCGCGATCGAGGGTGAAGCCGACGCGCAGCTCGATGACCGGCTGCACCTGGCGGACCCGGGCCTGCACCCCGGCCGCCGGCGGCGAGGACAGCGCCGCCACCCGACCCAGCGGGGTGGCGGAGTACTCCCAGCCGTGCGGCCCGGCGAAGTCCACCACCTTGCGGGCGGCCAGGTTCGTCGTGAGGCGGGCCTTCGCCTCGTCGTCCACCGCCTTCCAGGCAGCGTCCGTCAGCGGGGCGTGGCCGCNCAGCAGATGATTCACTCGCCTACACCTTTCAGACTGCCGATTCCGAGGGAGCCGTCACCGGGCCCCGCCGCCTGCCGCTCCGTCACCGCGCCCGGGTCGCCGGAGCCGCCCCGATCCATGGCCTCCTGTTCGACCTCGGTCACCGGTCCGGAGGTGAACAGGTAGGTCCGTAGCTGGGTGTCCAGCACGGGATCGTGGCGACGCAGCCATTCCAGCGTCATCGCCGCGTGTTCCTTCTCCTCGTCCCGGTTGTGCGCCAGCACCTGGGCCAGTTCCGGGTCCGTCGCGGCGTCGACCCGCTGGTCGTACCAGTCGACCGCCTCGAGCTCCTCCATCAGCGAGACGATCGCCCGATGNCGGTCGACCGTCTGCGCGGAGAGCTTGTCGGGCTGCTCGTGCAGCCCCATGCTTGAGTCGCCCATGGCGTCTGCCTACCACGCCGGCCCGGCGTTACGCCGGCACGGGTGCGGTCTCGCACCCACGGTCACCGCCGTCAGCGCGACGGCAACGGGATGATCTCGACGCGACGGTTGGCGGCGCGGCCCTGCAAGGTGCCGTTGCTCGCGACCGGTTCGCGGGAGCCGAAGCCCGCGACCCGCACGAGGTCTGCGGGGACACCCCGGCTCGTCAGGTAGTCGGNGGCGGCCTGGGCCCGGTTCAGTGACAGCGCCTGGTTCAACGCGGACGGCCCCGAGGTGTCGGTGTAGCCGCCGACGAGGACGGCGAGATCCCCGCCGCGCAGGGTGCTGGCGACCTTGTCCAGGCTGGCCTGCGCCGACGGGCTCAGCCGCGCCCCGGACACCGGGAAGGTGACGTCGTGACCGTCAAGGACCGCCCGCAGGGCCGCCAGGGTTCCGGCCGTCCCGGCGGACGCCCCTGAACCAGCGGACACCCCTGAACCAGCGGAGGTGTCGCCCGGCGCGGCCGATCCCGACTGCCGGCTCCCGGCCGCGGCGCGACCCGGCCTGGCGGCGGCACCGGACCCGGTGCGGGTGACGACCAGATGGTCCGCCAGCGTGGCGCCGGGGACGGTGGCGGCGGTCGCGGCCAGCACCGCCGCGCCGAGCCGGCGGCGGGCCGCCTCGTCGGGAGTGCCGCCNGCGAGGGCGACGGTCGAGCCGGACACTGTCGCGGAGTGCTCCCCCGCCACCCCGCGCAGCGCCGTGGCGAGGGCGGCAACGGCCTCCACCGGCGGCTCGGCGACCGCCGGGTCGACGAGCACCTGGCCGCGCACCGTGCCATCGGCGGCGTCGGCCACGGCGGCCAGCAGCGCGGCGCGGCTCGCCGCGTCCGGCACGGTCGCGGTGACCGACAGGCCCTGCCCGGCCACGGCGAGCACCAGCGGCCTGGCCGGCTGGGTGGCGATGACCACGTCGTCGCCGAGGCGGGCCGACGTGGTGCCGGAGACCGCGGCCGAGGCCCGCGCCTGCTCCGCGGCCGCCGCGCTGGGGAAGCGCCCGGTGACGATCGCCTCCCGCCCCTCGATGCGCACCTGGGCGTGCACACCGCCGACAGCCCGGACGGCCGCCGTCGCCCGGGCGGCCAGGTCATCCTGGATGGGCCCGCGGCGCAGCGCGAAGGCGATCAGGGCGAGCAGCAGCCAGGCCAGCACCAGCGACACGACGAACGCGAGCGGGCGAGGACGGTGCAGCCGCGCGGCCAGGGACGGGGACATCGATCGGACTCCGAGCGGGATCGGACCGGACGCGCAACCCGGGGACGGCGCGGAAGGGTCGGACGTGCATCTTTCGCGACGCTGCCCGGACAGGCGAGGTAGGGAGGGTGCGCGGCCGACGCCGGCCGCGGCACAACCTTCGCACATCGCCCACCCAGGCAACACACCGGGGGTCGCAAACCGCCCATCCTGGACACCCCGCCACGGCGTGGCCCCACCGGCAGGCGGGGCGCCGCGCCGCTTGGTCGCCCGGACGAGGCCCGTCCGAATCAGACCGCGCGCGCACCGTCCGGACGGATGGCCCGGTCCGATCGCAGGGAGTGCTCAGGCGCGGCGGGGGCCGGCACAGGGGGCACGGGCGCTGTGGCCGGTGGGCCCTGCCGATCGGGGGCCGGCGCCGCCCGTGCCGAGGAAGCGGGTTCCGCCGGCGGGGCGGGCTGGGCCGCGGTGGGCTCCGCCGGCGACTCCGGCGACTCCGGCGAGGGGGGCGACTCCGGCGAGGGGGGCGACTCTGGCGAGGGGGGCGACTCGGCCGCCTCGACGGCGCCCGAACCGGCGGTGGGATCGCGGCCGGCCGCCGTCGAGGCGGCGAGCACGACCGGCACCGGGCCTGACCCACCTGCGTTCGCAACGGCGACCGGGGCCGCCGAGCCGGCCGGTCGGGCCGACTCCCGCGGCGGCACCGGCACCGGCACGGCACCGACCGGGACCGTCGGGACCCGCCGCCGCCAGGCGAACACCAGCGCGACGGAACCGGCGGCGACGCCGAGGACCATCCAGCCGGCCACCGCGTCGAGCAGATAGTGGTTGGCGGTCGACATGACGACGAAGAACGTGGCCGCCGGGTAGAGCACCCCGAGGATCCGGGTCACCGGCCGGCGCCCGAAGCGCACGAGCAGGAACCCGCACCACATCGACCAGGCGCAGTGCAGCGACGGNAGCGCCGCGTACTGGTTGGTGATGCCTTCCAGTCCGTTCGGGGCGGCGCTGGCGGTCCCGGTCCACCAGCCCCAGCCCGCGAAGTGCGACATGGTGTCGGTGTACGAGGTGCCGGTGAGCAGGCGGGGCGGCGCCGTCGGGAACAGGAAGAACCCGACCAGGCAGATCAGCGTGGTCACCACGAGCGTCCAGCGGATCTGTGCGTAGTGCCGGGTGTGCCGGCGGTGCGTCCACACCAGCAGTCCCGGCGTCACCACGAAGTGCAGTGTCGCGTAGTAGTAGCAGCACACCACCGCCAGCACCGGGACGCTCTGCAGCCACCGGTTGAGGCTGAGCTCGATGTCGAGGTGCAGGAAGGTCTCGAACCGCACCAGGTCGTGGCCCATCCGCATCGCCTCGCCGGCCGAGGCGTCGGCGACGGAGCGGGTCCCGGTGTACGAGTAGTACAGGACGGCCAACATCAGCAGCTCGAGCCACCAGACCGGCAGACCGGTGGCCTGGTTGCGCAAGCGCCTCACGATGCACCTCTCGAACGTCGCACTCTTCCCAGCCGTCGCACTCGTTCGCGACGTCGTACTTTTCCCGGACGCCGCGGCCATTCCGGACGCCCCACTCTTCCCGGAGGTCGCGATCTTCCCCGAGCGTCGCGACAGCCGCAGCCGCCTCGGCGGGCACGGCCGCCGCGCGAGCCGCGGACGTCGGCCCCACCCGGTCGCGGCCCGCCGGGGCGCCGCGCCAGCGCGCACTTCATGCTTCCACTCAACAGCATGGGCCGGTTGGTGCCGTCACGGGCCGATGCGTGACCGGGTTCGGCGGGAAATTCACCGACTTCTTGCGTGCCCGTCGCCACGGCCCGTGCCTTCCCGGCCGGGTCCGCCCGCGTCGACGGGGCACGTCCCGGGACGGCGCGGGACGCCCCGGGACGGCGCGGGACCGGTGGGCCGGCCGGGCTCGCCGCGACGCCGGCGCACCCCGCAGACGCCGACGAGCCGGTCACCACCCGCGTGGGCGGTGACCGGTCGGCGCCGAGGCGGGGCCGGTCAGGCGCCGCCGGCCGCCGAAGCACCGGGGCCGCCGGCCGCCGAGGCCCCGGGGCCGCCGGGGGCGCTGGGAACGGCGGTGCTCGCCGCCGGCGGAGTGGTGGGAGCCGCCGTCTCGGGCTGGTCCGACACGGGCAGGGCACTGCCCGCCTTCCAGACCGACCACGGTACCGACCAGAAGTTGCCGAGCTGGCTGGTGTCCGGCGGGCGGCCGCTGTTGACGATGTCGACGATGTCACCAAGCCGGCTGATTCCGTAGAACCACTGGGCGTCGGCCGGGGAAGCGTTCACGCAGCCGTGGGAGACGTTCGTCCGCCCCTGAGAGGCCACCGACCAGGGCGCGGAGTGCACGTACTGCCCGCCGCTGGTGTAGTTCACCGCCCACTGGACCTTTTCGTAGTAGTAATCCGGGTTGCCCTTGGGGATGCCCACCGTCGCCGAATCCATAATCACCTCGGGCGACTTNCCGAGGACGTTGTGGGGGCCGTCCATCGACGGGGTTGTGGGCTTGCCGAGGCTCACCGGCATCGTGCGCAGCAACTGACCGTTGCGGAACACCTGCATGATGTGGGTGGCGGCNTCGACCTTGGAGATCTGCGCCGAGCCGACGACGAAGTCCATCGCCCGGTCCTTCACGCCGAGGCGTCCCCCGCCCGCGTCGTACCCGGCGAGGTTCGCCTCCACGTGCACCTTCGTTCCCGGCGTCCAGTACTGCTGCGGGCGCCAGACGACGAGCCGGTTCGAGATCCAGTTCCAGGCGCCGAGGACCGGCGGGTCGGTACGCACGGACAGCATGCGCTGCACGGCGGCGCGGTCCGGTGCGGGGGCGCTGAAGGTCAGGCTGATCGGCGCGCCGACCCCGACCGTCTGCCCGGCGACCGGATCCCAGGAGACCTTGAACGCCTTCTCCGGCACCCCGGTGACGAAACTCGTACGCACCGACTTCGTCCCGACGATCCCCGCCGCGGGGCTGGTGGTGGCGGTGACCTGGTAGCGGGAGTCGGAGTACAGACCGCCCGCGGACGTCCAGGTACGCCGGTCGGCCGAGAACGTCCCGAGCAGCACCCCCGGCTCGGTCTTCTCCGACGCGCTCGCCTCCCGGGCGACGCTCACGTCGGCCAGCGGGGCGTTGGCGTGGACGACGACGTGATCGGTGAGGGTGACGCCCCTGGTGTCGTCGCCCGGGAAGACGGTCACGCTCGCCGCGGGATCCGGCACGGCGACGCCCGCCGGCTTCGACGACCCGCCGCCGGGCGAGCAGGCGGCGACGGTCAGCGCCGTGACGAACGCGAGCGCCCCGCCGACCCACCGGCCACGCCGATGCCCGAAAGTGCCGGCCGGCCGCCGACCCGGACGGCTCGGGTCCCACCCACGAGAAACACGTGAGGGAATCATTACCGAGCGAGACATGTAATGCCCTCTTCCGAAGAACGCGACCGGCATCGTCGCCGGACGGAAGCCTAGGTCTGAACGGTACCCAGGGGTCGGCACCTCGTCCCGTCGATCACCGGACTGGCCGGTGTCAGCCGCCCGACCATCACTCCGCGTCGAGCATATAAATACGGAGGGTAGCACCCTCCGGGCATTCCCCATAAACCCCTCCCCTTTCCCCTCTTCCGACGCGCGGACACCGGATGAGGTTGCCCCCCGGGATGACAATTCGCCGACCCGTCGAAAGCGACGACCTGGACCCATCGCGCCGCCAAAGACGGNGCANCCGGTCACGCCGACGGATGGTTTTCCGCAACTCGGGGACGACCAGACGGGCCATCCGGTCGACACCAACCCAGGACCATCACGGATGATTGCGATGTCGATGGAATTCCGGCGGGAAACGCGGATTCGTTGGGCGATCGGTGATCGATGACCCGCGAACCCGGGGGTGGTGGGGCCGGNGGCGGACTGCGCCCACCCCGGCCACCACGGACCCTCGGGTGGACCCCCGGAGGATCACTGGACGGCCTCGGCACGGACGGCTCGCGGCCGACCGGCGGAAACGGCCACGAAACCCACGGACGGCCCGTGCCGTCACACCGCTGCCGCAGGATGGGCGGGGCCACGGGCCGGGGCTGGGCCACGGGCGGGGCGTCCGTGGACACCGTCGGGCCGCGCGGGTCGCGGCGCCACGTGCCGGGCCGCGCCGGGCCCGGCCGGGGACCGGACCAGACTCGTCGCTGGGCGACCCTCACCGCGAGGGAACGCACGTCCCCGCGACCAGGGAGGCTCGATGGCGATCGTGCTTGGACCGAACCAGTTCGGCAAGGCGGAGATCCGTCTCGTCCACGTGGACCGCACAGGTCCGGTGCATCACCTCACCGACCTGAACGTGTCCACCGCGCTTCGCGGCGACTTCGCCGCGGCACACCTGACCGGTGACAACTCCCACGTCCTCACGACCGATGCGCAGAAGAACACCGTCTACGCCTTCGCGCGGAAGCATGGCATCGGCCAGATCGAGGATTTCGCGATCCGGCTCGGCCGGCATTTCGTCGATTCCTTCCCGTGGATCGACGGCGCCCGGATAGAGATCGAGAAATACCACTGGAATCGAATCCTGGTAGGCGGGACGCCGCACGACCATGCGTTCAGCCGGGCCGGCGGGGAAAGACGGACGACGGTCGTCACGGTGGACGGCGACGCCGCATTCGTCGTTTCCGGACTCGCCGGGCTGGTCCTGCTCAAGTCGACCGGTTCGGAGTTCTGGGGATTTCCCCGCGACGACTACACGACGCTGGCCGAGACCACCGACCNCATCCTCGCGACCGAGGTGACGGCCCGCTGGCGTTACATCGGGGCCGGTCATGACTTCGGGCCGCTGTTCGACGGCGTCCGCGAAACTCTGGTCAGCACGTTCGCCGACGTCCACAGCCTGGCGCTGCAGCAGACGCTCTACCGGATGGGCGAGGCGGCCCTGACCGCCTTCCCGCAGGTCGCCGAGGTACGGATGTCGATGCCGAACAAGCATCACTTCCTGGTCGACCTCGAACCGTTCGGTCTGGACAACCCGGACGTCGTCTACCAGGCACCGGACCGTCCCTACGGGCGGATCGAGGCGACGGTGCTGCGCGACGACGCGCCCGACCCGGGCCCGAGCTGGCAGGCCGTCCCCGGCTTCTGCTGACCCGCGAACGGCCCGGACTGGCCCTGACGCCCACCCAGGCTCGACGCCCGCTCAGGCTCGACGCCCGCTCAGACCCCGGTGCCCGCTCAGACCCCGGTGCCCGCCCGACACAGNGCGAGCCGGTCCGCCGGGGCGACGGCCAGGGTGCGGGCCGCGTCGCCGTCGCGGACCGCGATCGCGGCCATGCCCGCGGCGTCCACGTAGAGCACCAGCTCGCCGGGCGCCACCGACCCGAACGTCACCCCGACCGCCAGCTCCGTCACGGGTGTTCCACCGGCCGCGCCGAGGGATGGGCCGGTGCCGGGGGCGGCGGCCCAGACCAGCGCCCGGCCGGGCGGCCGCAGCCCGGCATCGGCGAGCAACGCCCCCTCGGCCGCGAGCTGCACGTTGCCGAAGGTGTCGACGAGCAGCACCTCGGCCTCGAGCGCCCCGTCCGACCGCAGCCGGGCGTGCAGGGCGGGCAGGCGGACGAGCGTCGCCGGGTCGAGCGGCGCGCCGAGCGCGGTCAGCTCCGTCCCCCGGGCGAGCTCGGCGGCGGCGGGCGCGAACACGTCGCGGCCGTGGAACGTGGCGGGCACTGCGGCCGGCACCGGCAGCGTCACCGCCGCCTCGACGCCGCCGAGCCGCTCGGCCGCCGCGATCAGCAGGCCGTTGTCGGGCCCGACGAGGTCGCCGCCGGCCGCGCGCACCGCCACCGCCCGGCGCGCCGTGCCCACCCCCGGGTCCACCACCGCGAGGTGCACCCCGCGCGGCAGCGAGCCGACGGTCTGGGCGAGCACCGCCGCCGCGCGGCGCACGTCGCCCCGCGGCACGAGGTGGGTAACGTCGATGATGCGGGCCGTCGGCACTGCCCGCAGGATCACCCCGTGGCACGCCGCGACGAAACCATCCGCGAGCCCATAGTCCGTGGTGAAGCTGATGAAGGTCACCGTGACGGGGCGTCGGCCACGGGATCAGCCCGCGCGGAGGCTTCGGCGGGCCCCGGCGGCTCGTTGCCGGGTGTCGACGAGCCCGAGGACGACGAGCCCGAGGACGACGAGCCGGGGGTCGACGCGTCCGCCGGATACTCGGAGGCCGCGTCCGCAGTCGCGGACCACGCGCCGCCCGGCGCCGCCGAGGGCCGGCCGTGGACCCAGCCCGCGTCGTCGACCCAGCCCTCGCTGTCGACCACGCGGTGGGGATCGGCGGTCAGCGCCGCCGGCGCGTCCTGCACCGCCCGCACCGGATCGAAGGTGGCGGGTCGGTCCCGCTCGGGGGGCGGGCCACCGTTGGCGACGACGACCGCGACCCAGGGCAGGATGACGGCGATCGCGACGGCGATGAACCGCAGCCAGCCCTGGAAGGCGACCACGGCGAGCACGAAGCAGATGACCCGGAACAGCATCGAGGCCAGGTAACGCCGCTCCCGGCGGTGGATGTCGGACTGCCGCGACCGGCCGGCGGACGTGATGAGAACCGTCTCCCGGCGTTTGAACATCATCTGTGCACCTCGATGGTTCTCCCTGTCCGGTTCGTCCCCGCCCGCGCCTGCCCTGCCCCTCCCAATATCCTCCTCACCGGGTCGCGGGGAAAACGGCCACGATCGGGCACCGCACTGCGCCAGGGGCCCCGGACCACCCGGACCGCGGCCACCCGGCCCGCGGCCACCCGAACTTCGGCCACCCGGCCTGGGCGACGCTTTCCGGCACGAAGCTGTGCGGGAACGTTCACGTAGCGGTCGGCTGGCCGTCCGCGGGACGGCTCCGTGCCCTGCCACCGTGCTCGGTGTGCGCGTAGCCGTGATCACCGAGTCGTTCCTCCCCCACGTGGACGGGGTGACGAACACGGTGTGCCGAGTCCTGGAGCATCTACGCGACCGCGGGCACGAGGCGATGGTCGTCGCGCCGGCCCCGGCACCGGCCGCCCGGCGCACCGCCCCCCGCGCACACGCCGGCGCGCCCGTGCTGTGGGCGCCGTCGGCGCCGATGCCCGGCTACCCGGCGTTCCGCTTCGCCGTCCCGTGGCCCGCCCTGCCCGCGGCGCTGCGCGAGTTCGACCCGGACATCGTTCATCTCGCGGCGCCGGCCGGGCTCGGCGCGCAGGCGGTGTTCGCGGCCCGGCGGCTCGACGTGCCGAGCGTCGCCGTCTACCAGACCGACATCGCGGCGTTCGCGGCCCGCTACGGCCTGGCCACCGCCGAGCGCACGATCTGGCGCTGGCTCGCCACCGTGCACCGGCTGGCGGCGCGCACGCTCGCGCCGTCCTGGGACTCGGTCGACGCCCTGCTGCGCCAGGGGGTGCAGCGGGTCGCCCGCTGGAGCCGGGGCGTGGATCTCGAACGTTTCGATCCGGGGCACCGCGACGCCGACCTGCGCCGCCAACTCGCCCCGGGCGGCGAGCTGCTCGTCGGCTACGTCGGCCGGCTCGCCCGGGAGAAGCGGGTGGACCTGCTGGGTGCGGTCGCCGACCTGCCGGGCACCCGGCTCGTCGTCGTCGGTGATGGCCCGTCCCGACTGGCCCTCACCCGGACGCTGCCGGACGCCGCCTTCCTGGGCTTCCGCAGTGGCCGCGAGCTGTCCGCCGCGGTGGCGAGCCTGGACGTGTTCGTGCACACCGGCGTGCACGAGACGTTCTGCCAGGCCGCCCAGGAGGCCAAGGCCAGCGGGGTACCGGTGGTCGCCCCGGCGGCCGGTGGGCTGCTCGACGTCGTCGAGCACGGCCGCACCGGCCTGCACTACGCCCCGGGGGATCCGGCGGCGCTGCGCGCCCAGGTCGCCGCGCTGGTCAGCGACCCGCAGCGGCGGGCCACCATGGCGCTGGCCGCGCGGGACTCCGTCGCCGGATGCGGCTGGAGCGCGGTCGGCGACGAGCTGCTCGGCCACTACCGCGACGTCCTCGGCACCGGCGGCGGACAGACCGCGCGTCGCGGCGGACAGGCCGGCCATCGCGCCGGGCCAGGCGCGCACGGGGCGCACGGGGGGCGCGGGGCGCACGGGGGGCATCGGGAGATCGGCGCGCGCGGGGGGCCGGACGGCCGGGCCGGGACGCCCGGACGGCCCGGCCCGGGTGGGTGGGCGGCCCGGCACCTGCAGGCAGGGTCCGGCGGTGGTGCCCGGCGGGGATCGGGGGCGGCCGGGTGGCCGCCGGCAACGGGGGCGGGCGGCCGGGACGCGGCCCGACGAGACGACAGGCGGTCACCATGAAGATCGTGCAGGCGGCGAACTTCGTCGCGCCGGCCTCCGGCGGCATCCGGACGACGCTGCGCCACCTCGCCGCGGGCTACACGGCGGCCGGTCACGAGGTCGTCCAGATCGTGCCCGGGGAGCATGACGAGGTCGAGCAGCGCCCCGACGCGCTGGTGCTGCGGGTTCGGGCCCCCCGCCTGCCCGGCACCGGCTACCGGGTCATCACCCAGCCGTGGCGGGTGGCGGCCCTGCTCGACCGGGAGCAGCCCGACCGGTTGGAGGTCCACGACCGGGCGACCCTGCGTCCGCTGGGCGGCTGGGCGCGCCGGCACGGCGTGCCGTCCCTGGTCGTCAGCCACGAACGGCTCGACCGGCTGCTCGGCACCTGGACGCCGCCGGCGCTGCGGGGCGTGCTGCCGGTGACGGCGGCGGCGGACCGGGCGAACGCCTCGCTCGCCGCCGGGTTCGACACGGTCGTCACGACGACGGCCTGGGCCGCGGCCGAGTTCGTCCGGCTCGGCACGCCGAATCTGTGCCACATCCCGCTCGGCGTGGAACTCGACCGGTTCCACCCCGATCACCGCGACCGCACGCTGCGCCGGGCGTTCGCCCGGGACCGGGAGGCGCTGCTGGTCGTGGCCAGCCGGCTGGCGCCGGAGAAGCGGGTGGACACCGCCGTCGACGCCGTCGCCGAGCTCGTCCGCCGGCGGGTTCCGGTCCGCCTGGTGATCGCCGGCGACGGGGCCCACCGCGGCCGGTTGGAACGGCGGGCCGCCGGGCTGCCCGTGACCTTCCTCGGCTTCGTCGCCGACCGCGAACGGCTCGCCGGCCTGCTCGCCACCGCTGACCTCGCGCTCGCCCCGGGACCGGTGGAGACGTTCGGACTGGCCGCCCTGGAGGCCCTCGCCAGCGGCACGCCGGTGGTGGTCAACCATGCCAGCGCGCTGGCCGAGCTGGTGGTGCCGGGGGTGGGCGCGATCGCCGCCGGCAGCGGGTTCACGTTCGCCGACGCGGTCGTCGACCTGCTGTCGGTGCCGCCGGCCGGGGAGGCCGACCGGCGCGCGGCGGCGCGGGCCCGGGCCGAGCAGTTCACCTGGTCGGCCGCTGTCGCCGGCTTCCTCACCTGCCACGCCGGGTCGCCGACGGCCGACACCGCCACGGTCGCCGCGCCGGCCCCGGTGCCGCCGGCACCGCCCATGGCCGCCTGAAGGCGGCCCACCGATGGCCGCGGCCCGGTCAGGCCGGCGCCCCCCACCGGCGACACGCTTCGTCGCACTGGGCGACAGCATCACCGTCGGGCTGGGTGACGGAGTCACCATGGGCCGCGAGCACCGCCGCACCGCCACCCACGGCCGTGGCTTCGCCGCCCGGCTCGCCGAACGCCTCGGCCCGCCCGACGCCGTCGACTACACCAACCTCGCCACGACCGGCGCGACGGCCCGCGACGTGCGCACCCGCCAGCTACCGGTCGCGCTCACCTGCGACCCGCAGGTGGCCACCGTGATCGCGGGCATGAACGATGTGCTCAAGCGGACGTTCGACCCGCTGCGCGTGCGTCAGGACCTGGTCTGGACGGTGAGCCGGCTGCGCGCCGGTGGGGCGGTCGTGCTTACCGCGACCCTGCCCGACCCCGGCCGGCTGCTTCCGCTGCCGGCGCCGCTGGCCCGCGTTCTCGCCTACCGGGTCGGACGCCTCAACGCCGCCGTGCGCGCCACCGCCCGGGCCGATCCCGGGGTGCTCGTCGTCGACCTCGGCCGTCATCCGGCCGTGCGCCACCGGTCCAGCTTCGACGTCGACCGGGTCCATCCGGGGCCGCACGGGCACCGGCTGATCGCGCAGGCGTTCGCCCACCGGCTCGCCCAGGCCGGGGTACCACTTGTCGGCGCGCCGTCCGGGCCGGATGCCGCGGGCGGCGCGGACGCCGAGGTCACGGCCCCGGGTGCGCTCCGGCACTCCTACTGGCTGCTCAGCGTCGGCCTGCCCTGGCTCGCCGGTCGGTGCCTGGCCGGCGGCGACCGGCACGCCTATCACACGGAAAATCGGCTCGTGAGCCACCCTCGGCGCGCCTGAGACCCCCTCGATTGCCTACGGTAGGCAATGTGCTTCCCGCCCTGTCAGCCTCGCCCCGGTCCGGCGTCCTCACCGGCTGGGGCAACGCATGGCTTGCCGGGCTCGTCGGACTGGACGACGTCATCACGCAGGTGCACCGCGCGCTCGGCGGCGAGGCGGCGCCGCACACCCTCGGCGACGAGCCGCTTGTCCTCGGTCTCGGCGCCCTGCGCACAGCCGGCGCGCAGCGGCTGCGCCTCGTCCTGCCCGCCCCGGGTGACGTCGCCGGCCTGCCCGGCCCGCCGGAGGTGAACCGCGACGCGATCACCGCGGGTGAGGCCGTCCTCGTCGTCGGGCCGACCCCGCCGCTGCTGCTCGTCCCCAGCGTCGTCGTGCACGGTCCGGCGCTGGAGGGCCGGCTGGAGTCGGTGCACTGGCGGGTGCTGCCCGCGGCCAGGGTGCCGCCGCCCGGCGCCGGGCTGCGCGCCGCCGAGCACGACCTCAGCGACGCGATCCGCACGACCACGGCCGCCCTGGTGCATCTGGACATCGCCAGCGCCCGCCCCGAGGTACTCGCCCTGCTGCGCGACCGCGGCGAGGAGGAACCGGGGCCGGGGCTGGGCCCGGGCCACCCGTCTGCCGCCCACGCCCTGCTCGCCCGGGCGGAGCGGCTGTCGACCCTGCTGGACCTGGCGGCCCGCGACGACGGTGCCGCGGTGACGGCCCACGAGATCGCGCGGCGGTCCGCGGCCCTGCGCAGCCTGTCCGCGGCGGTGCGGCGCGCCTACGAGGCCGCCTACGACGCGTTCGACCCGTCCTGCGCGACGGTGCCGCCGCCGCACTGAACCGGCTCGGGCGCGGGCGCGGGCAGCGCGGTCCCGAGGTAACACGGCCTCAGGTGAACCGGGCCGGGAGGACCGGCGCCGCAAGGACCGGCGCCGGGTGAACCGGTGGGGCCGGTCAGTTCAGCCGGGGGCAGAAGTGGCCCGCGGGGTCGTCGGGGCGACCGCACAGGACGCACGCCGGGCGACCGGCGGCGACGATCGTGCGGGCCCGTTCGATGAAGGCCCGGGCCTGCCGGATGGACAGGCCGACCCGCAGCGAGTCGAGCTCGTCCTCGCTCTCGGGCAGCCGGATCTCCCCGGGCGAGATCCCGGCCGCCTCGACGAACACCCGGTGGCCGTCCCAGGAGACGGTGAGCTGCCCCAGGTGGAAGTCCTCCTGGAACGGCGCGTCCAGCGGGGCGAGATCGATCTCGACGTCCGAGGCGGCCGGAAGCGGTATCCCNTGGGTCTGACCGACCTGGCCGAGCAGCGTGTTCAGCCCCTCGGCGAGCGCCGTGACCTNGGTTTTCTCCAAGCCCACGGTCACGACCTGCCCCCGGCCGGCGGCCTGCAGGAAGAAGACCCTGTCACCGGGCTGGCCCACCGTTCCCACCACGAACCGCTCCGGGGATTCGAACACGTAGCGCTGCATATCTCCGATCGCTCCGTTACCTTCGTTCGCCTCGTCGTCCGGTGCTGGTTGCGTCGTTCCCCATCAGTATCGCCGCATCCGCATGCNGTCCACCCTTCGNGGCGTCCTGGATGGCGCCAGGTGACCGCCGCGGCGGCAGGCAGCAGTGCGCGGCGCACCTCTGCGGCCATGGTCCGAACTCGGTCAGCGCCCGGCGGGGCAGGTCCGGATGCCGGATCTCCTCGACGAGCTCCCGCACCATCGCGACGAACCGCGGGTCGGTGCCCACCGTGCCGGCGCGCGCCACCGGCAGCCCGACCTGCGCCGCCCGCTGCGCGGCGAGCACGTCGAGATCGTAGGCGACCTCCATGTGATCGCTGACGAAGCCGAGCGGCACGACGACGGCGCCCACCGCCCCGGCGCCGGCGAGCTCGACCAGCCGATCGCCCACGTCCGGCTCCAGCCAGGGCACCGCCGGCGGTCCGCTGCGGCTGCAGTAGGCCAGCTCGACGGGATGGCGGACCCCGGTGACACGCTCGACCCCGGCGGCGATCACTCCCGCCACGGCGCGTAGCTGGCGCGGGTAGGCGTCGCCGTGGGGACCGCTGGCCCACGCCTGCGACAGCGGCAGGGAATGCGCGGTGAACAGCAGGTGGGCGTCGGCCTGCGCCTTCTCGGGCAGCTCGGCCAGCGCGGCGACGCACCGGTCGACCATCGGCTCCACGAAGCCGGGATGGTCGAAGAACAGGCGCAGCTTGATCAGCTCCGGGGCGGCGAGGGCCGGCGGGAGTGCGGCAAGCGCCGCGGCCAGGTTCTCCCGGTACTGGCGGCAGCCCGAGTACGACGAGAACGCCGAGGTGACGAAGCAGGCCGCCCGGCGGACCCCGGCGGCGGCCATCTCGGCGACCGTGTCGGTCAGGTAGGGCGCCCAGTTGCGGTTGCCCCAGTAGACGGGCAGGCCGGGCAGCTCCGCCCGCAGGGCCTCGGCCAGCGCACGGTTCTGGTCGTTGAGCGGGCTGCGTCCGCCGAACATCCGGTACTGCTCGGCGACGACCTCGAGCCGCGACTGCGGGACATCCCGCCCGGCCGTGACGTTGCGTAGAAACGGCAGCACGTCGTCGGGGCCCTCGGGGCCGCCGAAGGAGACCAGCAGCAGCGCGTCGACGTCGCTGGCGACCCCCAGCGTCCCGGGCGTCGCGGGCGTCACGGTCATCGCGGCACGCGGTTGGCGAGGTCGGCCGGGTAGGTCGGGAAGTAGCGGCCGATGGTCGACAGCTCGAACTCCGGCAGGATCGCTCCCGCCGGTTCCCGGGCCAGCAGGTACTCGAACGACGCGCGGACCAGGGCAATCATCCCCGGCTCGTCGCCGACGTCCGTCCCGCTCGCGGCGAGCACCGCGTCGTCGACGGTGACCCGGAACGAAAAGGAGAGACCGGGCACGCCGGGCGAGGTCTCCTCGGCGGCCTCCACGTCGAAGTCGCGGCCACCACGCGGTTCCACCCGGATCACGCTCATCGGACCCACCCCTTCGTGGCTGTGGCTGCGGCGGCCTCGGCGCCACCGCCCAGGACGAGAGCGGTGGGCCAGGACCGACGCCGGGTGACGCCGGCCGCCGCGCACGGCCACGGCTCGACGGCGCGCAGCAAGGCTTCGCCGCCCACGATATCCGTCGGCGACGTCCCTCACCCACCCGCGGGCCCGGCCGGCGTGCGCCGGCGCAGCCCGGCCCGCGGGCCGGCGCCGTGATGTGCGGCCGCGCGGGTCGGTGACCGGCTTGACGAACTGGTCCTATCGGCCGTCGGACCCGTCCGCGCGGCGGCCGTCGGAACTGTCCGCGCGGCGCGAGGGTGCGGCCGGCCGTGGCGCTCGGCCGCGGTCAACCGGGCTGGGAATCAGTGCCCCATGCTCAGTCCGCCGTCGACCGGAATCAACGCACCGCTGATGTACCCGGCCTGGGGCGAGGCCAGGAAGGCGACGAGGGCGGCGACGTCCGCCGGCTCGCCCATCCGCCCGCCGGGCACCTGGGCGGTGAGCGCCGCCCGCTGGGCCTCGGTCAGCGCGTCGGTCATGTCCGTACGGATCGGGCCGGGGGCGACGACGTTGGCGGTGATGTTGCGGGGTGCCAGCTCCCGGGCGAGGGACCGGGCGAAACCGATCAGGCCGGCCTTGGAGGCGGCGTAGTTGGACTGCCCGGGCCCGCCGGTGGACGCGACGACGGAGGAGACGAAGATGAGCCGCCCGCGGCGCATCCGCATCATCGGCCGCGCNGCCCGCTTGGCCACCCGGTACGCGCCGAGCAGGTTCGTGTCGACGACCTCCTGGAAGGCGTCCTCGCTCATCGTGGCCAACAGGGTGTCGCGCACGATGCCCGCGTTCGACACGACGATCTCGACCGGGCCGAACTCGGCCTCGACCTCCGCGAATGCCTTGTCGACGCTCTCGGTGTTGGCGACGTCCATCCGGACGCCGAGCATGCCCTCGGGGGCGGAGCCGCCGCGGCTGGCGACCGCAACCCGGTCTCCCGCGGCGGCGAGCGCGACCGCGCAGGCGGCGCCGATGCCGCGGTTACCACCCGTCACCAGGGCCACGCGACCCTCGTTTTCGACCATGGCCGGATAGTAGCCGGCCGATCCACCGTCTCCGGACCGTCCCGGCCGACGACACACACATCCCGGAGGACCGCGGGGAACCATCACCCCCGTGGTCACCCCTTGGTGGCATCGTGCCCGCGTCGGCGCCGCAGACGTGCGGTGTCCAGATCACCCTCGTCCTCACGCCGCGACACGAGCTCGCGCGGTGCGGCGGTGCGGCGGTGCGGCGGTGCGGCGGTGCGGCACGATAGCAGTCATGCGGGTGACGATCCGGGTCCAACCGGGCGCCGGGCGAGCCGGCGTGGGCGGGCGCTGGACGGATCCGCGGGCGGGTGCGATGTTGATCGTCCGGGTGACCGAGCGGGCCGTCGACGGCCGGGCGACCGAGGCCGCCCTGCGCGCCCTGGCCGGCGCGCTCGGTCTGCGCCATCCGCAGGTGCGGCTCGTCCGCGGGGCCACGAGCCGGGTCAAGACCGTCGAGCTCACAGCGCCCGAGGCGGACGAACCGGCGCTGCGCGCCCGCCTCGACCGTCTGCTCGCCGCCGACGACCTCAAGGGGACGGCCAGCACCACGACGGACTGACGGGTCTCGCCCGGCCGCACGGCAGAGCCGGGGCGTCGCCGGTGGGGCGCGCACCGGCGACGCGGGGTCGGCGGAGTTCAGCCCGCGGCACCGCAACCGCNCACGGATGCTGAAATGGTGCGACCACCACGAAACGGGACGCCGGACGCGGGCCCGCCGCGCGTAGTGGACGTGTGTCGCCGATCCGGCCGGCGGCACAACCTCCGGCCCGCACCGCACGTCCGGACATTGGGAGGTCGGTGTCGTGGGACGAAGGCCGGTCATGCGCAGGCCGGAAGTCAGACCGGCGGACGCCCTGCGGGCGCATGCGGGTCGGGGGGAGCTGACCATGGGACCAGACATCCCGGATGCTCCCGACGTCCCCGACGTCCCCGACGCCGCGGACGCCGCAGACGCCGCAGACGCCCCGGACACCGCCGCGCCGGACGCCACCCCTCGACCGGGCCAGGAGGACGGCGCGATGGCCCCGGCCCGCCCGCCCCTGCGATCCGGCGCGGACATCCAGCAAGATCGAGACGAGGACTCCATGGTGATGTCGCCGGCCGCCGCTCGCCGCCCCTGGCCCGCCGACGCCGGGGAGCCCGCGGGACCACCGGCGGCGCCGGGCGCCGTGGTGCCGGCCGCGCCCCACGGGCCGGCCACGCCTGGCAGACCGGACCTGATCGCCGGTAGCGCACCGGAACCGGTCACGCCGGGCCCGCCCGGTGGGGTACTCGATCTCGCCGCGCTGGCCGCGGTGGAGCGTCGGCTGCGTGCCACCGCCACCGCGGCCGTCGAGGACGGCGTGCGCTCCGGGCGGCGCTCCCCGGCCGCCGCCCGCAGCGAGCGGGCTGGGGTGGCCGCGGCCTCGAGCATCGCCACCGTCCTGTGGTTCGACTCGCTGCGCGCCGAGGATCGGGTCAGCGTGACGCCCCGGGCCGCCGCGCTGGTCCACGCCGTCCATCACGTGCTCGAGGACGCGCGGGTGGCCGGCGACCCGATCGGCGGGCCGGCGGCGGGCGACCCGCCGGCCGGTTGGCTGCGGCCCGACGGCGCGCCGCCTCTGGCGGACTCCCGCCCCCTGCGCGTGCTGGGCGCCGGCAACGTCGGGCCGAGTGGAACGGTGTGGGCGGCGCTGGCCCGCCGGTACGCCGGCGAGCGCTTCGACCGCACCCCGCGGGGACGCCAGATCTGCCTGATCGACTACGCCGAGCTACGCGACCCGGCCGTCTGGGAGACGATCGCCGACGAGCGGGCCGCCCATCTCGGCGAGCTGCTCTGGGTGGTGATGGTGACCGGGACCAGCGTGTCCGCCGCCACCGGCGGCCCCGGCGGGATCGGCGGGCCGGGCCGTGCGGCGCGGCTGTTCGAGGCGGCCGGCTGGCAGGTCCTGACCGTGCGGTACGGCCGTCGGCTCGAGGCGCTGTTCCGGGCGCCCGGCGGCCACGCGCTGCGGTCCCGACTCGACCTGCTCACTCCGGCCGAGTTCCGGGACCTGCTGCACGCCCGCGGGGCGGACCTGCGCCGCCGCCTCGCCGGGCCGGGCACGGCCGGCGCCGGCATCAGCCGGTTGCTGGATACCCTCACCGACGAGCAGATCCTCGCCTGCCTGGGCGATCTGGGCGGGCACGACATCCCGCTGCTGATCGACGCCTTCGACGAGGTGGCCGCGGACCGGCCCACGGTGCTGTTCGCCTACACCGGCGACCGGCTCGCGCCGGAGGACGGCCCGTACCCGGCCGCGGACACCAGCCGCCGCGACCCACCCGCGCCGGCAGCCGCGCAGCTCGCCTCCCGCAACCTCGCCTCCCGCAACGGGGCCGGTGCGGCGACCGACGTCGACGGGGCGGTTGTCGCCCTGTCCCAGGATCCGGCAGCGCGGCGGCTCGCCCGCCACGTCGCGCGTTATCTCGACCGTGCTCCGGTGCCGCTGCGCAGTCCCGCCCCGGTGCCCGCACACGCGGCTGNCCGCCGCTTCCCGGAGCGGATCTCCACCCAGGAGGCGTTCGGGGACCTGCTGCGAGATCTGCCGCGGCTCGCCCCGCAGGCGGCGGCCGCGGTGGTCACGATCAGCACTCGGGCCGCCGATCCCGTGCTCGCCGGCTGGCTGGCCGCCGCCGGCGGGCCTTCCGGCGGCGGCACGGCGTCGCCCGGCAGCACCACCGACCCCGCCTCCAGGGCGGAACCGGCAATCATCGACGCGGTGGGCGGTGTGGGGGGCGCGACCGACCTGATGCGGCCGGGCGGCGCGGATGACGGCGAGGGCGATGCCCCGGCGGGGCGGCATGTGGCCGGCGGACTGTCGGCGGCGGCCTTCGGCGGGGTTCTCGGCTCGCTGGGGGTGGCGTGGAGCCGGCAGGGTCTGCCGCTGCTGCCCATCGGGGTCGCCGACGAGGTGTCGGCAGGTCGGGTGCTGCCCGGCTGGCTCGCCGCCGGCAGCGCCGACGCCCGCTCGGTGCTGGCGGTGGCCGACACCGGACTCGACCCGATCACCCGCGCTCTGGCCTGGAACGGCGGCGACGGCGCCCCGGCCGGGATCGCGACGACCTGGGTGCCGGCGTTCGCCCACGATCTCGCCTGGTGCCTGCTGGCGGGGCTCGGCCGGCTGGCCCGACTCGACGGTGCCTCCAGCCTGATCCAGCTCTCCGCCCGCCCGGTGGACCAGCGGCTCGCCGAGCTCCCGGTGGACGCGGACGGCTGGCGCCGCCGTCGCGCCCTGGTGCTCGCCGGCGGCTACCGGCTGCACGAGGGCGGGCCGGCAGCCGCGATCACCCTGGTCGGTGTCGGCCCGGTCATGCCGGAGGTGCTGCGCGCCGCGGCGGAGTTGCGCTCCGGGCTCGGCCACGAGGTGACCGTGGTCTGCCTGACCTCGCCGGGAGCCGTCTTCCAGGCGCTGCAGGCCCGCCGCGGGTTGGCCGAGGGGTCGGACGCGCTGCTCGCCGAGCTCTTCCCGGCCGACCGGCGGTGTCCGATGGTCACCGTTGTCGACGGCGATCCGCGGGCGCTGAGTTTCCTGGCGGGCGTGCACGGCGATCCGATCTCGACGCTCGGCTCAGCCACGCCGCCGCCGGACGCCGCCGGGGCGGCGGTCCGGCCGGGGACCGTACCCGTCACCGTGGACGTGATCGTCGGAACGGCGTTGGACCTGCTCGACGAGACGGCGACCGCCGGCTGATCGGCGGCGGGCCGACCTCGGCCACAACGCCCGCCGGTCGGCCCACCACGGCCCGGCGCGGCCCGGCGCGGGCGGCCGCGCGTCAGACGCCGACCGCGTCAGACGCCGACCGCGTGGACGCCGCCGTCGACGTGGACGATCTCGCCGGTGGTCGCCGGGAACCAGTCCGACAGCAGCGCCACGCACGCCTGGGCCGCGGGTGTCGTGTCGTGGACGCTCCAGCCCAGTGGCGCCCGACCGTCCCAGACATCCTCGAACTGGCTGAAACCCGGGATGCTCTTGGCTGCCATCGTGCGCAGCGGGCCGGCCGCCACCAGGTTCACCCGGACGCCGCGCGGGCCGAGGTCGCGGGCGAGGTAACGGGCCGTGGACGCCAGGCCCGCCTTGGCGACGCCCATCCAGTCGTAGGACGGCCAGGCGACGGAGGCGTCGAAGTCGAGGCCCACCACCGACGCCCGGTCCCCGAACAGGGGCAGGGCCGCCCGGGTCAGGGAGGCCAGCGACCAGGTCGACACCTGCAGGGCAGTGCCGACCTCGGACCAGGCGGCCTCGACGAACGGTTTGCCGCCGAGGACCGACTCGGGGGCGAAACCGATCGCGTGCAGCACCCCGTCCAGACCGTCGACGTGTTCGAGCACCCGCCCGGCGAGACCGGCCAACTGCTCCTCGTCGGTGACGTCCAGCTCGACGACCGGCGCCTCGCTGGGCAGGCGCTTGGCAATGCGCCGCGTCAGCGACAGGCCACGTCCGAATCCGGAGAGAACCACCTGCGCGCCCTGTTCCTGCGCGATACGGGCAACGCTGAACGCGATCGATGCTTCCGTGAGAACACCGGTGACGAGAACGCGCTTACCTTCGAGAAGTCCGCTCATGGGCCGCATCCTGCCAAACATGGCCGCCCGAGTGGGCACACCCGGGCCCGGAAGTCTGCCCCCGTTCCGGTTGGACGACGCCGCGGCCGGCGCACGGCACACGGAGGGCCCCACCCGATATCGAGGGAACGTGGACCAACCGTTGCGGGCTCGTCGATGCGGCGCCGCGGTCCGGTGATCAGGAGCGGCCCAGCCGACGGCGGGTGGTGCGGGTCACCGGCTCGACGAAGCGGGCGGCCAGCGGGCCGATAATCGCCATGAGCAGCACATAGCAGGCGGCGAGGGGCCCCAGTTTCGGTTCGATGCCGGCCGCCACGGCGAGGCCGGCGATCACGATCGAGAACTCGCCGCGCGCGACGAGGGCCGCGCCCGCCCGGAACCGACCCATCGTCCCGATCCCGGCGGAGCGGGCCGCCCACCACCCCGTCATGACCTTTGTCACGACGCCGGCAAGCGCCAGCAGCGACCCGGCAAGCAGCGCCGGGGGAATGTCGGCGGGGNCCGTCTGCATGCCGAAGAAGACGAAGAAGACGGCCGCGAACAGATCCCGCAGCGGCCGGAGCACCTCCTGCGCCCCCTCGGCCACGGGACCGGACAGAGCGATGCCGACGAGAAACGCGCCGACGGCGGAGGACACCTGCATCCGCTGGGCGAGGCCGGCCACGAGCAGCGCCAGCCCCAGCGCCCGCAGCAGCAGGACCTCGTCGTCGCGGTCCGCCGACGGGTTGAACACCAGACGGGTCACCTTGTCGCTGTGCCGCAGCGCGACATAGAGGACGGCGACGAGCAGGCCGAGGGCGATCGCCACCGTCAGCGACCCACGGGCGAAGCTGTGGTGGGCCAGCAGCGCGGTCAGGATCGGCAGGTACACGGCCATCGCCAGGTCCTCGAGCACGAGGACGGACAGCACGACCGGCGTCTCCCGGTTACCGAGCCGACCGAGGTCGCCGAGGACCTTCGCGATGATCCCGGACGAGGAGATCGCCGTCACCCCGCCGAGGACCACCGCCGCCGTCGGACCCCAGCCCAGCACGAACGCCGCCACGACGCCCGGGGTGGCGTTCAGGACGAGGTCGAAGACCCCGGCGCGGGCCTGTTTACGCAGGCCGGACAGCAGCTCGCCGGCGGTGTACTCCAGCCCGAGGGTGAGCAGCAGCAGGACGACGCCGATCTCGGCGCCGACGCTGATGAACTCCTCACTGGCGCCGAGCGGCAGCAGCCCGCCGTGACCGAACGCCAGGCCACCGACGAGATAGAGCGGGATGGGGGAGATTCCGACGCGCAGCGCCAGATGTCCGAGGATGCCGAGGGAGAACAGAACTCCCCCGAGCTCGAGGAAGGTCGTCGCGGTGGAATGCACTCGATCCGGCCAACCCGCTCGTCAGCCGGAGTGGAGCAACGCGGCGACGGACGCCGTGTTCTCCGGGGTCCCGACGACGACCACGATGTCCCCGGCCTCGAACCGGAAGTCCGGCCGGGGGGAGGCGTGGACGATCTGGTCACGGACGACGGCGACGATGGAGGCGCCGGTGCGGGTGCGGGCCTGGGTGTCGCCCAGCGGGCGGCCCGCGAAGGGCGAATCGGGCAGGATCGCGATCTGCTCGCCGACCAGCCCGGCGAACGCGCTGCTGATGTCGGCCAGCTTCTCGACGATGTGCGGCGCACCCAGCAGCTCCGAGAGCGCGTCGCTCTCCTCCGCCGTGAGCGGGATGGAGTCCCGGGAGGAGTCGGGATCGTCGGGATCGTAGATGACAAGATCACGCCGCCCGTAATGATGGGACACGACCCCCAGCCGACGGCCACTGCGCGTCTGGAAGTCATGCCGCAACCCGATGCCGGGGAGCGCGGTCTCCTCGATCTCCACAACAACCCTTTCCGCGCCTTGTTGACCCGCTCGTCCGCAGGAAGCTCCTGGTGAGCCGCCTTTGCCACCCTAACCAACGATCCGGGGACGCTCCTGGTTCGCGCCGCGGGCGGGAACGCGGCTCAGCTCACGGAGCCGGACTCGGCGATTCGGGCCACGATTGTGGTGCGCGGCGCGTTGCAACGGGGTAGCGACGACGAGGTCGATGACGCCCGAACGGCATCCGCCCGGACGCCACGGCCGGAACCGGCGCCAGGAACCACCGCCACCAGCAACCACCATGGACCCGTGGGGACCGGCGCGCATCCCGTCCCACCCGCCCCACCCCGTCCCACCCCGTACAGGGAGAGTCGCCGCCTGTGCTGACCCAAAGCGCCCGACTGCTGCGCAGGATCGCCCTCACCGTGCTGGGGATCGTGGTCCTCGGCGTCGGCATCGCGATGCTCGTCCTGCCCGGTCCGGGCTTCCTCGTCGTCGCCCTCGGGTTCTTCGTCCTGAGCCTGGAGTACGAGTGGGCGCGCAGCCGCTTCGAGCGGGCCCGGCGCAAGGCCGCCGACCTCGCCGACCAGGCGGCCGCCAACCGGTTCTCGTCGGCGTTCACGATCCTGTTCGGGCTCGGCATGATCGCCGCGGGCATCGTGTGGATCGTCGTCGACACCCTGCCCGCCTCGTCGCCCTGGAGCGGCGGGAGCCTGATCTTCAGCGGGCTCGTCGTGCTGGCGACGATGATCGTCAGCCTCTGGCAGGCCAAGCAGGCGCGGGACGCCGGTCTACCCNCCCCCGCCGAACTCCTCGAGCAGCACGACCAGGAGCAGCGGGATCAGGAGGAGGAGTGGGCGGCCACCGAGCCCGTCACTGGCCCTGGGTCTCCTGGCTGATGCCGACCACGCCCGGCTGGTCGTGCACGCACTTGTACACCGCCGCACGGTCGGCCGTCGACGCCTTCGCGACGTCGTAGCGCAGCGGATACGCCCTGCTGACGGCGAGGTTGTTGCGGTCCTTCGGTTCCTGGATCGCGCGCCCCACCGAGGGACACGCGGCGCGCACGGCCTCCTTCTGCGCCGCCGTCGCCTCCGGGGTGAAGTAGACCACGGCCTCCTGCTTGGGGGGTGGCCCGCTCAGCGTCGCGTAGATCCCGAACACGATCAGACCGACGGCCGCAAGGGTGATCGCCACCACCGCCGTGCGGCGCCGGGGATCGACCAGATACCGCGCGGCGCGGGTGGCGGCGGTGGGCGGCGAAGAGGCCACGTCGTGAGTCCTGTCACATCGGGGAAGGAATTCTGGTCCGGATTACGGGTGGACCACCACGAAGTCCGGACCCCCAAACTAGCCGGCCGGCGCAGTCCGTAAGGTGAACGCCTTTGTGAGGCTCGGCGACCTCCGCCACGTGTGACCGCCTCCTCTGTCCGGCCCATCTGCCGGGCGGGGGGCGCGAGCCCGCCCCGGGCGCGCGCATCGGCACACCGTCGACCGGCGGCGCCCGCCCACGATCGGGTCCAACGACGGGCCACCCGCGATGGGCCACATCCGATGACGCCGGCAACGGCGTTCATCCCACATCCGGCGATCATCACCGTCCGATGATCGCGACCAGCGAAACCATGGGAGCGAGGAACAGGTCGTGCCATCCCTGATCGAGGACTACGCGCTGATCGGCGACACCCACTCCGCGGCACTCGTGGCGCGCACGGGCTCGATCGACTGGCTGTGCCTGCCCCGGTTCGACTCACCGTCCTGCTTCGCCGCGTTGCTCGGTGACGCCGACGACGGGCACTGGCAGATCGCCCCGGTCGAGCCGGTCCTCGGCGTCAGCCGCCGCTACCGCGGCGACACCCTGGTACTGGAGACGGACATGACCACCGCCTCCGGCACCGTGCGCATCGTCGACGCGATGTTTCCCCACGCCGGCACCCACACGGTGCTGCGCCTCGTCGAGTGTCTCGAGGGCGCCGTCCACATGCGCTCGGAGACCCGGTTCCGGTTCGACTACGGCTCGATCGTGCCGTGGGTGCGCCGCGTCGACGAGCACACCATGTCCGCCGTCGCCGGTCCCGACGCCGTCACCCTGCGCACCACCGCCCCGATGGAGGGGCACGACATGGCCACCTACGCCGACTTCCACGTCGCGGCCGGCCAGTCGGTGCCCTTCTCGCTGACCTGGACGCCGTCGCACCAGACGCCACCGCCGGTCCACGACGTCCGCCGCATGATCACCCTCACCGAGGCGTGGTGGTCGGACTGGATGGCCGGCTGCACCTACGACGGCCAGTGGCAGCCCGCCGTGCGCCNCTCGCTGATCACCCTCAAGGCCCTGACCTACGCCCCGACCGGCGGCATCGTCGCGGCCGTCACCACCTCCCTGCCGGAGCACATCGGCGGGGNGCGCAACTGGGACTACCGGTACTGCTGGCTGCGCGACGCGACCATCACCCTGCTCGCCCTGCTCGACGCCGGGTTCACCAGCGAGGCGACCGCCTGGCGGGAATGGCTGCTGCGCGCGGTCGCGGGCGACCCGTCCCGGGTGCAGATCATGTACGGCGTCGGGGGGGAACGCCGACTGCCCGAGTACGAGGTGCCCTGGCTCGCCGGCTACGAGAACTCCTCCCCCGTCCGGGTCGGCAACGCCGCCGTCGACCAGTTCCAGCTCGACGTCTACGGCGAGGTCCTCGACGCCCTGCACGTCGCGCGGGTCGCGGTCGCCAACCGGCGGCCGTCCGTGCCCGGACTCGTCCTGCCCGGCGGGCAGGCGCTCGCCGACCACCACGGCGACGACTCCTGGCCGCTGCAGACCAAGCTGATGGACTTCCTGGAGACCGGCTGGCGCAAGACCGACGAGGGCATCTGGGAGGTCCGCGGGCCACGCCGGCACTTCGTCCACTCGAAGGTGATGGCCTGGGTCGCGGCCGACCGGGCCGTGCGCGGCATCGTCGAGTCCGGACTGCCCGGCCCCGTGGAACGCTGGTCCGCGCTGCGCGACGAGATCCACACCGAGGTCTGCGCGCGGGGCTTCGACTCCGACCGCAACACCTTCACCCAGTTCTACGGCTCCCGCGAGCTCGACGCGGCGCTGCTGTACATGCCGCTGGTCGGCTTCCTGCCGGCGACCGATCCCCGGGTCGTCGGCACGGTCGCGTCGATCGAACGGGAACTGATGGAGGACGGCTTCGTCCTGCGTTACCCGACCGCCGAGGACGGCGCGGTCGACGGGCTGCCCGCCGGCGAGGGCGCCTTCCTCGCCTGCACCTTCTGGCTCGCCGACAACTACGCGCTGTCCGGACGGGTGCACGAGGCCCAGGAGCTGTTCGAACGCCTGCTGTCACTGCGCAACGACGTCGGCCTGCTCGCCGAGGAGTACGACCCCCGGCTCGGGCGGATGACCGGCAACTTCCCGCAGGCGTTCAGCCACGTGCCGCTGGTCAACACGGCGCGCACGCTCACCGACGCGCTGCGCGGGGTGCCCCGCTCGCGCACCGACCGCGCGCACCCGCCGGGCCACTTCTTCGGCTGAGCCGCCCGGCGGCGGCACGGCGGTGGGGTGGTGGCACGGCGGTGGGGTGGTGGCACGGCGGTGGGGTGGTCCTGCGGGTCGTGCCGCCCCGGGTTCGCCGCACGGCCGCCGGCCGGACTACCAGTTCGTCACACAGCGTGCATGCCGATACTTGTTCCGTACTGTCGGCGTGGCGGAGGACTCCAGCCGATCGACGAGGAGCAGGGGGCGGGGCGTGGCAGGTCGGATCGCGGTGATCGGCGGCGGCATTCTCGGACTGGCGGTGGCCCGGCGTCTTGGCCAGGTCGAACCGGGAGCGACGGTGACCGTGTTCGAGAAGGAGCCCGACGTCGCCCGGCACCAGACCGGACGCAACAGCGGCGTCGTCCACGCCGGCCTCTACTACGTCCCGGGCTCGCTGAAGGCCACCCTGTGCCGGCGCGGCGTCGGCCTGCTGCGCGAGTTCTGCGACACCCACGACCTCCGCTACGACGAGTGCGGCAAGGTCGTCGTCGCGGTCGACGACAGCGAACTGGAGCGGTTGGCCGCGATCGAGAAGCGCGCGGAGGCCAACGGAGTCCCCCGGACCCGCATGCTCGACGCCGCCGAGCTGCGGACGATCGAACCGCATGCCCGGGGGGTCGCCGCCCTGCACTCCCCCACCACCGCGATCGTCGACTATCCCGGGGTCGCGCAGGCGCTCCGCAAGGAGATCATCGCCGCGGGCGGCACGGTGCGCACCGGGGCCGAGGTGATCGGCGTCGACGAGCGGCCGGACGGGGTGCACCTGCGCCTGACCGTCGCCGGCTCCGCCAGCGCCCGACCCAACGGCAATCACGAGGTGGCCGCCCAGGACGGCGGGCGGGTCTCGGTCGTCTCCGAGCGCGTCGGTCCGTTCGATCTGCTGATCGCCTGCGCGGGGCTGCAGTCCGACCTGGTGGCGACCTTCACCGGCGAGGACCCGTCCCCGCAGATCGTTCCCTTCCGAGGTGACTACTGGCTGCTGCGCCCGCAGCGGCGGGACCTCGTCCGCGGGCTCATCTATCCGGTGCCGGATCCGCGCTACCCCTTCCTCGGCATCCACCTCACCAAGCGGATCGACGGGGAGGTCCTGGTCGGGCCCAACGCGGTGCTCGCCACCGCCCGCGAGGGCTACACGGTCGGCACCGTCCAGGGCAGCGATCTGCGTCGGACCCTCACCTGGCCGGGCTTCCACAAGATGGCCAGGACGCACTGGAAGACCGGCGCGAAGGAGATCCTGCACACCGTCAGCAAGCGGGCATTCGTCGCGGAGGCCCGGCGCTACGTGCCCGAACTGCGGACCACGGACGTGGTACGCGGTCCGGCAGGGGTGCGGGCCCAGGCCGTGGCCCGGGACGGCAGCCTCGTCGACGACTTCGTCCTGTCGCACACCGGTCGGGTCGTCCACGTGCGCAACGCCCCGTCGCCGGGGGCGACCGCCTCGCTCGCGATCGCGGAGCACATCGTCAGCAAGGTCGTGCCCGAGCGGGCGAGCTGATGTCGGCCACTCACCGGGCAGGAACCGAGCTGTCCCGACGTTGGCGTGCCGCGCGACCGGCCTCAGCGGTGACTCACCTGGACTCGGCCGCCGCCGCCCGGCCCAGCCAGGCGACTCTCGACGCTCAGATCGCCCACCTGCGGCGTGAAGGCGAACGCGGCGCGTACGTCGCCGAGATGGAGGTCGGCGAGGTCCTGCACTCCGCGCGGGCGGCACTCGCCGACCTCCTGGGGCCCGGGCTCGGCCCCGACGAGGTCGCCTTTCACCATTCGGCCAGCACCGCCTTCGCCGCACTGCTCACCGCCTGGCCGCTGCCCCCGAGAGGCAGAGTCGGGATTCTCCCGAGCGAGTACGGCTCCAACACGCTCGTGCTCGAGGCCCGAGCGCGACAGGCTCCACTCGAGCTGATCAATCTGCCCGTCGACCCGCAGGGCGTGATCGACCTCGACGCCCTCGACAGGGTGGGAATGCCCACCCCCGGGGCGGCCCGTCCGCTCGGGCTCGACGAGCTGGATCTCGTCGTCCTGCCGCATGTCCCCAGCCAACGCGGCATCGTGCAGCCGGCCGTCGAGATCGGCCGGCGCTGCGCCGCCGCCGGGGTGCCGCTCATCCTCGACGTCGCCCAGTCGCTCGGCCAGCTCGATGTCTCGCACGTCCACGCCAGCGCCTACGTGGGAACGTCACGCAAATGGCTGTGCGGCCCGCGGGGCACCGGCTTCCTCGCCGTGCGGGGGGACCTGGCCGAGCGCATCAGCGTCGCGGTTCCGAGTCTTTACAGCATGGGTCGGGGCGAGGACGGCCGGCCGATTCCCCTGCCCGGCCTGGCCCGGCTGGGCATCGGTGAAGCCTCGATAGCGTCCCGGGTCGGTCTCGCCCACGCGCTTTCCGAGCTGCTCGCCAGCGATCCCCCGCTCGTGTTCGCCCGCATCGTGTACCTCGCCTCCTATGGGCGACGCGTCCTGGACGGTGCCGGCGCATGGCGGGTGCGCGAGCAGCCGGACTCGCCGACCGGCATCGTCACGCTGGAACCACCACCCGGCGTGGACCCGGTGGCCGTCCGCGATCGTCTCTACCGGCAGGAGGCGATCCTCACCAGCGCCATCCCGGTCCAGCGAAGCCGCGATCTCGAGGGACCGGTGCTGCGGGTGAGCGCCCACGTGTACAACGATCCGGTCGAGTTCGATCGGCTCGCGGCGGCACTCAGCCGTGATCCTGGAAACTCCCCGTCGCACGCCTGAGACGGACGTGATCCCGCCCCGGCGGTTGCACTGTCGCAAGCCAGACAGGGCGACGTGGCCCGCGTGCACGTACCGCCACCCGCCCTTCTGAGAAGGTGCGACCATGTTCGGAGTGGTTCGCCCCTGCCGGCGGCAGTTGTCCGAGGACCTGCACGCGGCGTGGATGTCGCATCTCTGCGGGCTGTGCCTGACCCTCCGCGACCATCACGGCCAGTGGGCCCGGGTCGCCACGAACGTGGACGCGGTTGTCGTGTCGGTGCTCGTCGCCGCGCAGGCCGGCGCGCCGGCAGAGCGCCGCAGGGCCGGGCCGTGTCCGTTCCGCGCGATGCGCCGGATCGAGGTGCCAGCCTCCACCGAGGCGGGCCCGCGGCTGGCGGCCGCGGTGTCCCTTGCCGCCGGCGCGACCGCCGTAGGCGACCACGTTGCGGACGGCGACGGTCTCCTGCGCCGCCGCCCCGCGGCCGCGATCGCGCAGCGGGTGGCCAGCCGGGCCGTCGCAGCCGCCGAGCGCACCGGCTCCGGGGTCGGACTCGGTGTCGCCCTGCTGGAACACGCGGCGGTGGAGCAACGCGCCCGTGAGGGCGCCAGCGGCCGGGGCAGGGCGGCGCTGTTGGACGCGCTGGCTCCGACCGAAGGCGCGGTGTCCGCCGTCCTCGCGCACACCGCCGTCGTGGCCGGGTGCGACGACAACCGCGCGCCCCTCGCGGCGGTGGGGCGACACTTCGGCCGCGTCGTTCATCTGCTCGACGCCGTCACCGATCAGGCCGACGACGCCCGGTCGGGATCGTGGAACCCGCTGACGGCGACGGGAACCAGCCCGACCGAGGCCCGCCGCCTGTGCGAGGACAGCCGGCGGGACCTGGGGCATGCGTTGGCCGAGGTTCGGTTCACCGACACGGTCGATGCCCGGCTCGCCCGTCTCCTCTTCGGCTTCGGGCTCGACCACGCCGTCGACCGGGCCTTCGCGGCCACCGGACCGTCACCTGGGCCGGGCCGCCCCGGCCAGCGGCCGGACGGTCGTCCCGACGGCCGGCCGCCACACCGCCGGCGGACGGGCTCGGCCTGCCTGGTCGCCGCCGGCATGTTCCTGACCTGCCAGATGTGCGGCGAATACACGTCGCCGCTGGACGGGCGGCGAAAGGAGGGTCTGTGCAGCCGGTGCGGCGACCTCGACTGCGACTGCTGTGACTGCTGTGGGTCCTGCGGCGAGTGCGCGGAGTGCGACTGCGGCGGATGCGACTGCGGCTGCTGAGCGAGTCCGATGTTTCGGCCTCGTTGCGCAAAGCGGAACCTGGTCGTGACATCGGGTGGGGATCTGCTGAAATGGTGGACGTCGCGCGAGCGGAGTCCCCGACGCTCCTCGCGGCCGGGGACGCCCCCACGTCCCCACTGGCGGGCACCGACGCCCGTACGGCCGTGTCGAGGTCTGTCATGGCCGCAAGTCCGGGAGAACGACTGGACCACCATGAACGCAGAGGACGACACGACGGTTTCCGACATCATCACGGTTGCGGCGGTCGACGATCATCCGATCGTGCTGCGCGGTCTCGCGGACCTGCTGCACGACGTCAAGGACTTCGACCTGATCGACACGGCCTGTTCGCTCGACGCACTGCTCGCGGGGCCCGGGCGACACGCACAGGTGGTCCTGCTCGATCTCGACCTGGGCGACGGCACCGAGCCCCCGGACAACCTCCGGCGGCTGCTCTCCGACGAACGGGCCGTGGTGGTGTTCAGTGCCGCGGCGGCGCCGGCCACCGTCCGGGACGCGATGCGCGCCGGCGCCTCGGGCTTCGTTCCGAAGACCGACGACGTCGAGGACCTGGCAACCGCGATCCGGGCGGCCGCCGCCGGCACCGGATGGATCTCGCCACAGCTTGCCTTCCTGCTCCTCACCGACGACTCTCCCGACAAGCCGGACCTGTCCCCGAAGGAGATCGAGGCGCTGCGCCTGTATGCGACGGGGATGCCGCTGAAGACCGTGGCACGCAAGATGAACGTCTCCCCGGAGACCGCCAAGCAGTACATCGATCGGGTCCGCCAGAAGTACCGACGGGTCGGCCGAGACGCGGCGACAAAGGTCGACCTGTTCAAGCGGGCGATCGAGGATGGTCATCTCGACCGCCGCGCCGAGGGGATGGCCTGACNGAGGCGTCGGACCACTGGAACCAGCCGATCGTGGGGCGGCGCCCGCCCGCCGCGCCGAGCCCGACAAGGCTTCGATCGGTTTGAAAAGGTGCAGTGGGCGCCGACACCCCCATGTCAGCGCCCACCACCCCGGCGCGCACGAATCCCCGTATGCTGCGCGCGCCCTCGCGCCACCCCCCGCGTGGCGTGAGGGCGCGCGATCCGGTCAAGTGCGGAACATCTCCGGCACGTCCCCCGACCGAGCCTCGCTGCTCCCCCCGTGTGCCCTTGACCTCTGTCAGAGTGCCTGATGTCGTGGTTGCCGTCATGACCCCAAATCGACCGAACCGGGCGTCCCCCTGTTGGGGGTCACCCGCCCCACGATCGGGCCACCGCCAGCCCTGACATCAGGCCGGACGGGACGCCGGTCGCCGATCAGCGCCGCGGCTCGTCGCCGCCGGCCGCAGGCCGATGCGCGAAGCGCGCAGCCAGGCCGACCAGAAGAACAACGAAACCACAACAGGCAATCACCCACAAGCCGGGGCCGACCGTGATCGCCGTGCGCAGCCCGCTGTTGACGAACGGACCTCCCCGGTAAAGCTGGACGAGGTCGACCGCGGCGGCCAGCAAGATCATCAGCCCCGCCATGGTGGCGAGCAGGCGCCCCCACTCCCTGCGTCCGGCGGCGAGGAGAAGGCCCGCGACCACGGCGAGGATGCCGAGCAGCACCGTCAACCGCCCGTGCTGGTCGGGATCGGTTCCCCGCACGGTGAACTCTACGAACCCGTAGGCCCGCACCGTCGCCCACCGCATCCCCGACGCGATGATCACGGCGACGCCGGCGCAGACGGCCAGCGGGCCGGGTAGCCAGGCGCAGTGGGACGCGAACCGGTGCGACCACGAGCGCTCGGCCGAAGCCGCCGTCCGCGCCGACGCAGACGCAGACGTCGACACAGCGGGCGCCGAGGGCAGGTCCCACGGATGTGCGCGGGACGCTGTGGGGGATGACCACCCGTCCGGCGCGGCGCCGCCAGCCGCCGCGCCGACCTGCGGCGCCGCCAGGGAGACCGGGCCGGATCCCGCCAGGGACCAGGCAGGATCAGCCGTCGCCGCGGCCCGTGCCCGCCACGCCCGCAGCTCCGCGGCGACAATGGCCTCACGGTCGTCATCCCCGGGTGGGCGTGGGCCGGCCGCGGGTGGTGGCGTCCCGCCGTCCCCCGCGTCGCCCCGGGTGCCGCCCCCGGCGGCCACAGGTGAACCACCGCCCCCCGGGCGGGCCCACGGACTCTGCTGTTGACCGGTCACCCACGCCACCACCGTCCGACACCCCGGGAGGGGCCTGACGACCGCCCCNCACGGTCGTATCACGCGCGGAAGCCGCCCGCATGGTCGCGAGACAGAACCACCCAAACCGGGNGGATTACCGCCGGGCACCGCCTCCGGTCGGTGCCGAGCGCCGCTGCAGCAGTACGGCGCCGATCAGGGCGAGGATGNCGGACCCGAGCGTGAACATGATCCCGTTCTGCGGATGGATGGAGATCACGTCTGCCGAGATGGCCCGAAAGGACGCGAGTGTCGGCGGTCCGTAGGCCCGATCGAGCCCGGCAATCACCACGATCAGGATGGCGACCACGCGGGCGACCAGGACATCTGCGGCTCCACCGCCGATCGGCCGGCGCGCGAGCCGCGCCGCACCCAGAGCCCCCAGGATGACGGCCAGGACGAGGACAAGCCGGCCGTCCCCGACGACGAGGCCGTTGAAGGTGCGAGTCTCGTCCGCGCTGGACATCTCGCTCCAGGGCAGGACGCTGCCGATGACGCAGCCCACCGCGCCGACGATCATGGCCAGCGCGGCCGCCGGTCGGGTCCGGCCCGGCGCCGTCGCGGACCCGGTCACGGGCTCGCCAGGCCGGGGCACCTCGTGCTCCGGCACCACGCCCGGCTCAGCCGCCGAGTCGTGATCGCGTAGGCGGGACGGCGCGACGGAGCCGGCGCGGCCGCCCTCGAACGCTGCAGACGCCTCGGACGCTGCAGACGCCTCGGACGCTGCAGACACCTTGGAGGCGTCCGGCTCCGGGTGCTGCCCCGGGTCCGTGAGACGCCAGCCGTCGTCGGTCGCCGCGAACCGCTTCGCGGCCGCGCCGTGATCATCACTCCCGCGATCTCGACGCAGTCCGACGCGCATGGTCGGCGGGTCGAGCGCCGAGTGTGCGGTCGGCAGCCGGGCCGTGCCGGCGCCGGCACGGCTCCCGGCGGCGTTTCCGGCTGCCGGTTCAGTCGCGTCGCCGATGCCGGGGGCGGGTGCGCGTTGTGGATCCGCAGTGCCCGGGCGACCGGGCCGGACGACATCCGGGGCGCCGGCGCGGGCCGAGGCCTCCCGGGCGGGCGGCCGTGCCACGGGCAGCTCACCCCCGCGTTCGTCCCCGCGCCTCGGCAGCGGATCGGGGACCCTGGGAGCGGCCGGGGTCTGCTCGGGCCCGCGGCCTCGGGACAGCCCGTCCGTCCGGCCGGCCGACTGGCGATCTGCGACGTCGCGTTCCCCGGACGGCCGGTTCGTCCCCGCGTCGGCGGACCGGACGGGCGATCGTGGCGCCTCGCGCTCGAACCACGTGGGCCGAGGTGCGGCGTCCGCCGGTGCGGAGGCGGACTGAGGCGGCGATGGCGGGGCCGCGGCGGGCGAAGCGACATCGGTCCTCGCCGGCGGCACGGGCGATGCGGGCGGCGTTGGCGGCCCGGGCGCGACGACGTTCGACCGCCCCTGGTCTCCCCCCACGGCGGCGGCAGGCGGCGGCTGCGCGGCAGGCGGCGGCGGCGCGGCGGCGCGGGGCGGGTCCGCCTGCTGGCCGGCGGCCGGTCGGATCTGCGGCGTCCACGGCTGCTGATCGGGGGGACGCGGCAGCTGGTGTCGGCCCGGCGCGGGTGCTGGGCCGAGCCCCGGTCGGCCAGTTCGAGAGCCGGCCTGGGGGGCCGGCGGGGCCGACGCCCGCGTCTGCGCGGCGGATCCCGGCGACGCGCCCGGAGCGGACCGGCCGGGCGCGGGGGGTGGCGCAGAGAGGTCCCGGTCGACGCGCGGTGACTTCGGGGCCCGGTCGCCGGCGCCCTGCGGCCGCGGAGCAGCGCCGGCCGCGGCAGGCGACCCGTCCGGCGCGCCGTTGTCGGCCGAGCCAGCCTGACCCGCGGCCGCCGACCGCGCCCGAGATCCGTCACCCGCGCTTCCTGCCGGTTCGACCGCACCGTTTCCCGCTGGTCTGGCCGCGCCGCCCGCATCGGTCCGGCCAGTACGGGTCGCCGACCCCGGCGACGATGCTCTGCCGGGAGCCCCGGACGACGCGGGTGCCTCGGCCGACCCGGCCGAGGCACCGGACGCGCCCGACGACGCCCCAGCCGCCCGGGACGGGCGCGCCGGTGCGCGGGATCCGGCGCCCTCGTCCTCGCGCCCGCCGCCGAAGGCACCCCCAGCGCCAACACCTCCAGCGTCACCGGAAGCACCACCACCGCCGACAGCACCACCACCGCCGACAGCACCAGCACCCCCGGCGGAACCAGCACCCCCGGCGGCGCCGACGCCACCGGCAGCGCCCTGTCGCCCACCGTCGGCGCCACGCCCGCCAGCCCCACCGTCCGCGTCCCCGCTCGGCGGGACCGGTGACCGCCCGGGCCACGGCCCGGCCGCGGGCGCCACCCGGGCGGTGGGCTGCCCGGAGGCCGGACGCGGCGCGCCGGGCCGGGCGGCCGGCCGCTCACTGGCAGATCCGCCCCGTGGCGTGCCGGCGGCGCTTGGACGTGCGCCGGCGTTCCCCGCCGGCTGCCCCTTGGCATCCGGCGGGAGCCCGGCCCGGCCCTGGCCGGGGGGGCCGGCGGGGCCGGCGGGCGCACCGGCCGCCGGCCGACCCCCGCGTGCGACGGGGTCGGGTGTCTCGCGGACGGGGCCTCCGCCCGGTCCGCGGTTGTCGCGAACGGAGGACGAATCCTGCCGCGTCGGCGGGGCGCCGGTGGGCTGGGACCGGCCTGGGGCGAGCGGCGGACGGATCGGGCTACGGTCACCCTCGGCTGAACGCGCGGCCGCCCCCGGAGGACGGGACGCGCCGGGCCCGCCACCGGCGCCGGACCGGCCGCCAGGAGACCCGGCCGAACCCGACGACCCGGCCGAACCCGATGACCCCGACGGCCCAGGCGAGGCCCCCGAACCAGACCGTCCGGGCGAAGCGCCGGTCGAGGAGGCGCTCGCCGCGATCGCGTTGTCCGGCGGAAGGGGCAAGCCGCCGGCGACGGAGGCGCGGGCGCCGGCGGGCGAGGCAGGACGAGCGGCTGGTCCGGAGACGGCTCGGCCCGCGGGCGCGGCACGTGGCGGGGTACGGGAAGCCGGGGAAGCCGGGACGCCGGCGCCCGGGTGGTCGGCGGCCGCGGCGGGCCGCGACTGGCCGGCGGACGAAGACTGGCCGGCGGGGCGGGACTGCGGCCCGTGGCCGGGCGGGCCGGGGTCGGCCGTCGGCGTGCCCGCTGGTGCCTGATCGTCCGGCCCGCTCCCCTGCTCGACCATGCAACCACTCCCTGACCATGCGCCCTTGCCCGACAGGCTGCCGCCCGATCCGATCCGGACCCGCGTCGCGGGATCCGCCGCGATCCCGGTCGGCGGGTTGGGACGCGGCCGGCATCATCATGACAGCCGCCAGGCGTCCGTCGGACGGGCACGGCGAATCGCTGCACGGCGGGGTCGTCGCCCGCAACCGAGGCGACAGGTGCCCGCGCGGGACTCCATCCCATTACGCGTGGGAGGTCCAAGGATCGCGAACGCGTCCCCGACTCCGTCGCCGTGGCGGCGGGGCGACGGGGCGGGCGCGGACGCCGGGCCCGCCATCGCATCCGAGCGAGGGAGGTGCGGTGGTCCGGGGGTCGGCGTCCGCTCGAGGTGGCGGGGCGCCCGACCGTCGGTCGGCGCGGGTGGGGCCCCGCGGCAACCGCCCGCCGGTCAGGCGTCAGGTCAGGTCAGGTCAGGGAAGACACGTGAAGTCGGGTGGAGAACGACGACGCGACGACGCGACGTCGCATCGTCACGACTGCACGGTGCGGCCGTCAGACCGCCTCGCCGATGCGGTGGACCCGCATCATGTTGGTCATGCCGGCCACGCCGGGTGGGGTTCCGGCGACGACGACCACGAGCTCACCGGGCCGGCAGCGGCCGATCTGGAGCAGGGCGGAGTCGACCTGGCGGACCATCTCGTCGGTGCTCTCCGCGAACGGCACGAGGAAGGTTTCCACGCCCCAGAACAGTGCCATCTGGTTGCGCACGGCGGGGATCGGGGTGAAGGCCAGCACCGGGACCTCGCTGCGGTACCGGGCCAGGCGCCGGGCCGTGTCGCCGCTGAGGGTGTGGGCGACCAGGTAGCGGGCGCCGACGGCGTGCCCGACGGAGGCGGCCGCCTGGGCGATCGCCCCACCGAGGGTCCGTGGCTCGGTGCGCAGCGGCGGGATCCGTCCGAGGTCGGCCTCGGCGGTCTCGATGATCCGCGCCATGGTGGACACCGACTCGATCGGGTAGGCCCCGACGCTCGTCTCCGCGGAGAGCATGATCGCGTCGGCCCCGTCGAGGACCGCGTTCGCGCAGTCGCTGGCCTCGGCGCGGGTCGGCCGCGGCGCGCTGACCATGGACTCGAGTACCTGGGTGGCGACGATCACGGGCTTCGCCCGCTCCCGGGCCTGGCTGACGGCCCGCTTCTGCACCAGCGGCACGTCCTCGAGGGGCAGCTCGACGCCGAGGTCGCCACGGGCGATCATCAGACCGTCGAACGCCTCGATGATGCCGTCGAGGGCGGCGACCGCCTGCGGCTTCTCGATCTTGGCGTGGACCGGGACCCGGGTGCCGACCTCGTCCATGATCGTGTGCACGGCCTTGGCGTCGGCGGCGCTGCGCACGAAGGACAGCGCGATCATGTCGACCCCGAGTTCGAGGGCGTAGCGCAGGTCGTCGGCGTCCTTCTCGCTCAGCGCCGGCACGGTGAGCGCGGCCCCGGGGATGTTCATCCCCTTGTGGTCGCTGACCGGGCCACCGATGACGACTGTGGTGTGGACGTCGGTGTCGGTGACGCCGTCGATCTGCAGGACGAGGCGGCCGTCGTCGACCAGGATGCGGTCGCCGGCCGAGACGTCGGCGGGCAGACCGGAGTACGTGGTGCCGACCTGGTGCTGGTCTCCGGGCACGTCCCGGATGGTGACGGTGAAGCGCTGGCCCGGCAGCAGGGTGACGCCGCCGTCGGCGAAGGTGCCGAGGCGGATCTTCGGGCCCTGCAGGTCGGCGAGGATGCCGACNCTGCGCTCGGCAGCCTCGGCCGCCTCCCGCACCCGGGCGTAGGTGACGGCGTGCTGTTCGTGTGTTCCGTGGGAGAAGTTTAGGCGGGCAATGTCCATTCCGGCGTCGACGAGGGCCCGGACCTTCTCTGGCGAGCTGGTGGCCGGGCCGAGGGTACAAACAATCTTGGCTCTACGTGGCACAGACAAAGCCTAAGTACTGATCGTCGGTCATTGCACACGGGGGCCGCCGAGAGACGCGCGTCGCGCTCCCGGCAGTAGTCAGATCAGGTCGATCAGGTACATGCTGCGCGTGGTCGCCCGGCGGCGTACCGTCCGTCTCGTCCCCCGCGCCACCCCCGTCCGTCGGCGCGCGTGATACGGGAAAGACGGCAAGGGTGCCGACGTTCCTGGGAGCCGCTCCACCCGGACGCGGAAGTCGGTATGACACGGTCGAGCACCCCCGGAGTCGGACATGAATCGAAATCCCGCTATTCACCGTCAGCCGTCCGGTGACATCGACATCGCCGTGGTCGAGATCACCACCGCACCCGAACCCGGCCCCGCCGCCGCGGATCCGCGTCCCGGGCCGGCGCCCGCGCAGTCCGCCGCGCTCGCCGCAGCACCGCCACGTTCGGTGGAACCCGGTACCTGACCGAACGGGTTACCCCGGCGCCTCCCCCGAACGGCGGTGCCCGCGTCTGCGGCGCGGCCGGGTCCCGGGTCGGCTCAGGCGGGGACCGCGGCCGCGGGGTCGACGGTGGGCTCCGTGGACCNCGCGGGCTCTGTGGACTCCGTGGCGGGGCGGAACTGGGTCCGGTACAGCTCGGCGTACAGGCCGCCACGCGCCAGCAACTCGTCGTGGGTGCCGCTCTGCACGATGCGGCCGCCGTCGACGACGAGGATGCGGTCGGCCTCCCGCACGGTGGACAGCCGGTGCGCGATCACCAGCGAGGTACGGCCGGCCAGCGCCGCGCTCAGCGCCTGTTGCACCGCGGCCTCGGACTCGCTGTCGAGATGCGCGGTCGCCTCGTCCAGTACGACGATGCCCGGCGCGCGCAGCAGCAGCCGGGCGATCGCCAGCCGCTGCTTCTCCCCGCCGGACAGCCGGTGCCCGCGGTCGCCGACGACGGTGTCCAGCCCGTCCGGCAGCGTGCGCACCAGCTCCCCGATCCGGGCGGCGTCCAGCGCGGACCACATCTGCTCGTCGGTGGCGTCCGGCCGAGCGAAGGTCAGGTTGGCCCGCACCGTGTCGTGAAACAGGTGGGCGTCCTGAGTGACCACACCGACCGCGGAGCGCAGCGACTGCAGGCTCAGGTCGCGCACGTCGTGCCCACCGACCCGGACCACGCCGGACCGGGCGTCGTACATCCGTGGGATCAGTTGNCTGATCGTCGTCTTCCCGGCACCGGACGGTCCGACCAGTGCGATCATCTGACCGGGATCCGCCCGGAACGTGATGTCGTGCAGCACCGGCGCGGGGATCCTGGTGTCGAGGACCGCGACGGACTCCAGTGAGGCCAGGGAAACCTCGTCCGCGGCGGGGTATCGGAATCCGACGTGATCGAACTCGACGGCCGCCGCGCCCGCCGGCAGATCGACGGCATCAGGCCGGTCGACGATCGCCGGTTCGAGGTCGAGAACCTCGAAGACGCGCTCGAACGACACGAGTGCGGTCATGACGTCGACGTGCACGTTCGACAACTGGGTGAGCGGCCCGTAGAGCCGGCCGAGATACGCGGTGAGCGCAACCAGAGTGCCGACCTCGAGATCTCCCCGGGCCGCGAGACGGCCGCCGACGCCGTAGACGATCGCGGTCGCCAGCGATGCGACGAGGCTGAGCGAGACGAAGAATATTCGGCCGTACATGGCCTGGGTGACCCCGATGTCTCGTACCCGCCGGGCCCGGCCGCGGAAGTTGACCTCCTCACGTTCCGGGGACCCGTAGAGCTGGGCCAGCATCGCGCCCGACACGTTAAATCGCTCGGTCATGGTGTTGTTCATGTCCGCGTTCAGCCCGTACCGTTCCCGGGTCAGCCGGGCGAGCCGGGGCGCGAACGCGCGAGCGGGAAAGATGAAAACCGGAAGTAACACCAGTGACACAACAGTGATCTGCCAGGACAGTACGAGCATCGCGGCAAGCACGAACCCGGCCGAGAGCACATTCGACAGCACTGAGGACAACGTGTTGGTGAACGCCGACTGCGCGCCGAGCACGTCGTTGTTCAACCGACTGATGAGCGCCCCGGTCTGGGTGCGGGTGAAGAACGCCAGCGGTTGGCGTTGCACGTGCCGGAAGATCTGGCTGCGCATCTCGTAGATCAGGCCTTCGCCGATACGGGCTGAGAACCAGCGCTGGGCGAGGGACAGGCCGGCGTCGAGGAGGGCCAGCGCGGCGACGACCGCCGCCAGTACCTCGACGTAGCCCACCCGGTGACGCCCGATCCCGCCGTCAATGATCTCCTTGAGGATCAGCGGGACGACCGCGCCGAGCGCGGCGCTCACCACGATGAGGAGGAGAAACCAGACCAGATGGCCACGCCAGGGCCGCGCGAAGGCCGCGATGCGGCGCAGCGTCCCCGGCCGCAGCGAGGTCCTCGCCGCCGTGCGGTCGCGGGTGACGGATCGCATGAAAGCCCCACTGTCCGAACCCGGTCTCATCACGCCTCCTACTTCCACTGCTTGCACTGTAAGCAAGTAAGCACACGTGGTTCGCGGTAATTCCCGCCGACCGGTGGCGGGCTCGGACGGTGGCGGGCTCGGACGGTGGTGATCGCGTGGCGGGCCCGCGACCAGGGCGGCCTCGGTCGAATCGGTCGCGGTCAGGGCGGCCTCGGACCGCGCCAGTCGGGGCGCGGGCCGCGATCGGGCGCCGTCCCCGGGCGGATCAGCCCGCGGCGATGCCCCGCGAGGCGTCCAGCAGGTCGAAAAGCGTACGCGCCCACGCCTCACCCTCGGCGTCGGGAAGATCGCGATGGTCGGCAGCGGCCCCGGCCCGCGTCGGGACCACGGATCGGCCGACCGGTCGGGCGCCGCGCAGAAGCGCCTTGACCTCGACGGTGACGGCACGGGATGCGGCGAGCAGGCCCGCGACCACCGTGTCGACCTCGTCGTCCAGGCGCGGGCGGGGTACCAGCCGCTGGGCCAGCCCGAGACGGGCCGCCTCCGCCGCACCAAGCGGCTGCCCCCCGGCCAGGCACAGGTCGAGGGCACGAGACCAGCCGATGAGGTCGGCCAGCCGGGTCAGCGCACCCGCCGCGGGCAGCAGGCCGCCGCGCGCCCAGACGGGGCGCAGCCCCGCGTCGACGGCGAAGATCCGTAGGTCGCAGGCGACCACGAGGGCGGTGCCCACGTCCTCGGTGACCTCCGCCACCGCGGCGATGCTGATGAGGTCGGCTCGCATGGTCAGCCGGTCGAGTGCCTCCCGCCAGACCCGGTACCCCTCGATCAGAGAGGCCGGATCCACTCGCGCGGGCGACGAGGGGAATGGTGCGTTCCTGGCGCCGCCCGGCGGACACGCCGCGGTGTCCGCGGCCGGCGGAACCTGATCGCCCACGCGGAGGACGGCGACCCGGACGTCGCCGCCCATGCGCCGCTGGGCGTCATCAAGGGCGGAGCCGAGACCCTCCAGGGATCCGGGATCACCGGATCCGGACAGCCGGATGGTCGCGACAGGTCCGACGACCTCCACCCGCAGTCCGGCCGCCGCCGATTCGGCGGCGGCCGGCACCGCCATGATCAGGCGCTCTTCTTCTTGGTGCCCCGGGTCGCACCGCCACGGCCGCGCAGGGTCGTGCCGGACTCCGACAGGATCCGGTGGACGAAACCGTACGAACGGCCAGAGGACTCGGCGAGCAGACGGATGCTCTGCCCACCTTCGTACTTCTTCCGAAGTTCGGCAGCGAGCTTGTCCCGCTCGGCGCCGGTGATCCGGGTTCCTTTCCTAAGCTCGGCCAACGTGGCCCCCTCCGTGTTCGATGATCTGCGAACCGATCTTCACTCAGCTCGAGTGAACGCGCCACTCGAAGCAGATGTGATCCATCACACGCGGCGCGCCGGTGCGTGACCGTGCCCTCGCGCTTCCATCTCCACGCCGACGCCAGCGCCGACATGGCCCGGGTCGCACCCGCCCNCACGCACGCCGGGCGTCCACGGCCGACCATGCACGGTGACCAGTGTCCCCAATCCCCTACGCACGGCCTAACAACGGCAACGGCGCGTCGCCGCGAACATCGTCACCAGCATGATCGGCGATCTTCCCTCAACGCAATACCGCAGGTACAACCAACAGTCGATCACTGTACAGAGCCCGCCGACGGACCGCGAACGCCGCAGATCAAACCGACTGATTACTCACACCCGGCACCGGCCCGTGCAGGGCCGTGGCCGGCGGGAAGACCACCGCCGCACGGTGCGTGCCCGCCCCCCGTGGCGCCGGTCCGGCCTGGGCTCGCGCACCCGGAACCCGCGCGCCGATCGGCCCTGGACCTCAGCCGGCAGGAGACTCGTTACCGTGCAGGGGTGGCCCGTGAAGTGATGATCGCCGGTTCGGCGCCGGGTACGTCCCGGGACGCGACGGCCGGCGGGGCGAGGCCGTGAGCGTCACCGGCAGCGCGTCGGAGCGGGCGGGCGTCCCGACGGCCGCGCGGGGATCGGCGGATCGGCGGGCCGGCGCGCCCACGGCGGCGCTCGGGCCGGCGGTGCGCGCGGAGCTCGCCGAGGCCGGGATCTGGCTGGCCCTGGTCGCCTTTGGGCTCGCCGGCACCGCCCTGCTGGCAAGCACCGACGTCGATCTCGGCCTGACGCGCCCCCCGTGGCACGACGGCTGGGAGCCGCGGCTGGACCCGCTCGTCGTGGTCCCGCTCGCGGTCGCCGCGGTCGTGATCGCGCTCACGGCCTGGTGGGCCTCGACGATCCGGCCGCCGGCCCAGCCCGGCGACACAACCCCGACCGCCGACGTCGTTCCGGGGGCCGCCACCGCCCCGGACACAGCGCCATCGGCCGCCTCGACCGCGCCGACCGACAGCTCCACCACCACCACCACCCACACAGCGCCACCGACCACCCCGGCCGCGCGGTCGGTGGTGTTCCGGTTGCCCTGGAGCGTTCTGCTGCTGCTGGGCTATCTCGGTTCGTTGGCATGGAGCCTCGCACTCGCCCTGGTCGCCCCCGGGGATCTCACCGCCGGCCTGCGGGCACCGGCGGACCTGCTCGCGGCGGCCGGCGCGGTCGGCGACGACCCGCTCGGCCTGCTCGCCGCCTACACGACGACGACGCCACACGCGGCCGCCGGCGCAGTCGCCGTGCTGCCGGCGCACCCGCCGGGTCCGGTGCTCGCCACCTGGCTGCTCACCCGGGCGGGGCTGCACGGCGCCGTGGCGATCGGCGTCCTGTTCACCGCGCTCGGCGCGCTGACCGTTCCGGTGGTGTGCGTCGCCATGCGCTCGCTGTGCCACGAGACCGCGGCCCGCCGGCTGGTTCCCGTCCTCGTCCTGGCGCCGTGGAGCGGCTGGCTGGCAGCCTCTCCGGACGCCGTCACCGCCACGCTTGCCGCGCTGGCGGTCGCCGTCGGCGTGGTCGGCTGCGAACCAGAGCGCCGGTCGGTCTGGTGGGCGCTGGCGAGCGGGCTGCTGCTGGGCCTGGCGGCGCTGTTCGGCTATGCCCCGGTGTGGTTGGGGGTGGCGGTCGCGGCCGCCTACTTCGTGCGGCGCCGGCCGCTGCTCAACGTCATCACCGGGCTCGGCGCGCTGCTGCCGCTGTGGCTGTTCTACGCCTGGGGCTTCTCCTGGCCGGACGGGCTGGCCCTGGCCAGCGCGCCGCGACCGTCGGCGGGAGCCGCGCTGGCCTGGATCTTCCTGGACCTGACCGTCCTGGTTCTCGCCACCGGTCCCGTCGCCGTCCGGGCCGCGCGCCGGCTGCGGCTGACGCCGGGCTGGCCGTTCCTGGTCGGTGCCACCGCCACCGTGCTGTTCGCGGTGGCCCTGGGCCTCGCCGAGGGCGGGGTGGAACGGAGCTGGCTGCCGGTGTTCCCCTGGCTGCTGGTCGCGGCGGTGGCACCCCGGCCCCGACCAGCCCGGCCGGGCGACCGGTTGCAGGCCGGCAGCCTGCCCGTCATCCTCGTGTCACTGACTGCGATCGGAGCCCTCGCCCTGCGGCTCTGCCTCGGCGGCCCCCCGGCCTGACCCGCCCCGGAGAAGGCCCGGAACCGCTCCGAACGAGGCGCGTCGGCGGCCGCGCGTCAGACGGCGGGCGCGGAGGTCGCCTCGGTGCCGCCCGCGGACGGTCGGGGCAGCGAGTCGCGGGGGATGTCCGGCTCCAGGAAGATTCGCATCGGGACCGTCAGGGACGCCCGCAGCGCCTCCTCGGCGCCGTCGATGGTCGCGGCGACCTCCCGCATCGTCGCCGTCGGCGCAATCCCGATCTTGGCGGCGACGAGCAGCTCGTCCGGGCCCAGGTGCAGGGTCCGCAGGTGGATGACCTTCGTCACCCCGGGCGCGGCGGCGAGCGTGCCGCGGATCGTCGCGACGGCCTGCGGGGTCGCCGCCTCCCCNACAAGCATGCCGTACGCCTCGGTCGCGACGAGCACGGCGACGACAAGCAGCAGGATGNCGATGGCCAGAGTGCCGGCCCCGTCCCAGATCGGATCGTCGAGCAGCAGGGTCAGCCCGACGCCAAGCAGGGCGAAGATCAGCCCCAGCTCGGCGGCCAGGTCCTCGAGCAGCACGATCGGCAGCTCCGGTGCGCGCGCCTCCCGGATGAACTGCCACCAGGAGCGGTCCCCCCGGGTCTTGCTCGACTCGCGGACCGCGGTGGACAGCGAGTACGACTCCAGCCCGACGGCGATCACCAGGATGACGATCGCGATGAGGCCGCTGTCCAGCTCATGCGGGTGGCGGAGTTTCTCGACGCCCTCGTAGACGGAGAACAGCCCGCCGACACTGAACAGCACGATGGCGACGAGGAAGGCGGCGATGTACCGCGCGCGGCCGTACCCGAAGGGATGCTCCTCGTCGGGCGGGCTGGCCGACTTGCGCTGGCCGAGCAGCAGCAGACCCTGGTTGCCGGAGTCGGCGACCGAGTGAATGGATTCGGCGAGCATCGACGACGACTGCGTGAGCAGGAACGCCACGAACTTCGTCACCGCGATGCCCAGGTTGGCGGCCAGCGCCGCCAGAACCGCCTTGGTGCCGCCCTGCGTACTCACAAAGACTCTCCACTTCGGGTCAGGCCGGTGTCCCCTCCGACCTGACGCCCCAGTCTGGCAAGTCCGCCCCGCCGGTCCTGCGGCGGGTACGGGCGCGCCCGGTGGCGCGAGCGTCTCGGTGTCGCGAGCGTCCCGGGGCGCGGGCGTCCCGACGGGGCGACGGACCGCCCCCGGCGGGCGTCACGCCAGGGTGATCAGCTCCATGAGATCGGGTGACCAGTTGTCCTCGACGCCGTCGGGCAGCATCAGCACCTTCTGCGGGTCGAGCGCCTCGACCGCACCCGGGTCGTGCGTGACGAGCACCACCGACCCCTTGTAGGTGCTCAGCGCGGCGAGCACCTCGTCCCGGGAGGCGGGGTCGAGGTTGTTCGTCGGCTCGTCGAGCAGCAGCACGTTCGCCGAGCTGCACACCAGTCCGGCCAACGCCAGGCGGGTCTTCTCGCCACCGGAGAGGGTCTGCGCGCGCTGCTCCACGGTGTCACCGCTGAACAGGAACGCGCCGAGGATGCGCCGCAGCTCCACGTCGGAGGTGCCCGGCGCGGCGGCCCGCATGTTGTCGAGCACGGAGCGGTCGGTGTCCAGCGTCTCGTGTTCCTGCGCGTAGTAGCCCAGCCGCAGGCCGTGCCCCGGATGCACCTCGCCGGTGTCCGGCCGCTCCTGCCCGGCGAGAATGNGCAGCAGCGTCGTCTTGCCGGCGCCGTTGAGCCCGAGGACGACCACCCGGGACCCGCGGTCGATCGCCAGGTCGACGTCGGTGAACACCTCCAGCGAACCGTAGGACTTCGACAGGCCGGTGGCGGTCAGCGGGGTGCGCCCGCAGGGTGCCGGGTCCGGGAAGCGCAGCTTCGCCACCCGGTCGGCGACGCGGACCTCGGCGAGGCCGGCGNCCAGCCGCTCGGCACGGCGGTCCATCTGGTGGGCGGCGCGGGCCTTGGTCGCCTTCGCCCGCATCTTGTCGGCCTGCGCCTTCAGTGAGTCGATCTTCTTCTCGGCGTTGGCGCGCTCCCGCTTGCGGCGCCGCTCGTCGAGCTCCCGCTGGCTGAGGTACGTCTTCCAGTTGACGTTGTAGACGTCGAGGGCGGCGCGGTTGGCGTCGAGGTGGAAGACCTTGTTGACGCACCGGTCGAGCAGGTCGACGTCGTGGCTGACGACGACGAGGCCGCCGTTGTGCGCGCGCAGGAAGTCGCGCAGCCAGACGATGGAGTCGGCGTCGAGGTGGTTCGTCGGCTCGTCGAGCAGCAGCGTCGCATCCGAGCTGCCGGACCCGGCGAACAGGATCCGGGCCAGCTCCACCCGGCGGCGCTGTCCGCNGGACAGCGTGCCGATGGGCTGGGCGAGCACCCGGTCGGCCAGGCCCAGCGACGAGCAGATCCGGGCCGCCTCCGCCTCGGCGGCGTACCCGCCGAGCGTGCCGAAGCGCTCCTCCAGACTGCCGTAGCGGCGGATCGCCGCGTCCCGGGCCTTCGCGTCGACCAGCTCGGCCATCTCGAGCTGCAGCTTCTCCATCTCGCGCAGCAGGACGTCGAGGCCGCGGGCCGACAGCACCCGGTCGCGGGCGGTGTCGGTCGGGTCGCCGGCGCGCGGATCCTGCGGCAGGTAGCCCAGCTCGCCGCGGACATCGACGCCACCGGCGAACGGAAGGCCCTCGCGCGCCAGCACCTTCAGCAGCGTCGTCTTACCCGCGCCGTTGCGCCCGACCAGACCGATCCGGTCGCCCTGCTGCACCCGGAAGGAGACGGGCTCGATCANGGTGCGGGCTCCGGCGCGCAGTTCGAGCTCGGACACGATGATCATTGAGGTTGGGCCTCTTTCGGGCTTCCTGGCGACGCCGTGGTGACGTCAGACGGCTACGGACGACGGTGGAAACGCCACCGGGGCGGGACATCATCCGATCACGACACGGCGATGCTCATGCCGTCCAGACTACGGTGCCGTCTTCGGGTGGCGACGCCCTCCGGTCGCGACGTCGCCGCCCGCGAGGTCAGGCCAGGCGCGTCACGGCGACGGTGACGCCGAGGGAGGTGGAGGTGCCGCCGGAGAAGACGCCGCGCACGGGCGGGACGTCGTTGTAGTCACGGCCGCGGGCGACGACCACGTGCTGCTCGCCGGCGGGGACCGCGTTGGTCGGGTCGAAGCCCCACCACTGGCCGAGCCAGCCCTCCACCCAGGCGTGCGACTGCCCCTCGACGGTCTCGCCGACCTCCGCGGCGGCGGAGGGGTGCTGGTAGCCGGAGACGTAGCGCGCCGGCATGCCCGCCGCCCGCATCAGGACCAGCGCGAGGTGGGCGAAGTCCTGGCAGACGCCCTCCCGGCGCCGCCACGCCTCCACCGCGGAGGTGTGCACGCCGGTGGTGCCGCGGCGGTAGGCGAGGCGTTCGCGCACCCAGTCGCCGACGGCGGGGATGAACTCCCGCGGCCCGTGGCGGGCGGCGAGGTCGCGGGCGGCGGCGGAGAGCTCGGGGTGCTCCGGGGTGGACGCCGACGGGCGCAGGTACTCGACGAACTCGTCCGCGACCGGGTCGGCGCCCAGCCGCTCCCAGGTGGGGACGTCGGTTGGGGGCTGCGGCGCCGCGGCGGTCTGCACGATCGACCGGCCCGTGACGACGAGCTCGGTGTGCGGGGTGTGCAGGTCGAACGCGGTGACCTGGGTGCCCCAGTAGTCCCAGTAGCGGTAGGTGGTCGCCGCCGGCTCGGTGCGGACCGTGGCCTCCAGCGTGAGCTGGGACGCGGCGGTCTGCGGGATGATCCTGACCTCGTTGTAGGAGGACAGCACGGGGCTGGCGTAGCGGTAGCCCGTCGAGTGCTCGATGCGGATCTGCCAGCTCACCAGGAGTCCCCTCGGATGGGTCGGGTGGGCCGGGTCGGGCCCACCGAGCGGGTCGGGCTCGCCGGCCGCCCCCGGCGCAGCGCCGGGGCCCGCCGCGTCCACCGGACCGCGGCGTCGCCCCGAGCCGGGTGGACCACCCGGGTGGGGCTGGCCGGGCGAGTCAGCCGCGACGGCCGGCTCATGCCGGCACCTCCATCGCCCAGGACCGCGGCGCCTCCCGGGCGAAGTAGCGAGCCGTCACCTCGCCGCTGACCGACGAGCAGGTGCTCTGCAGGGAGGCGAGCAGGTCCGGCATGTTCTCGACGAGTTCGGCGACGCTGTGGAACTCCAGCTCCGTGCGGGTCCGCCCGACCGTCCGCCGGGCGGCGTCGTCGACGGTGGACCGAGGCCGGCCGCGGCCGCCGTCGAGTTCGGCGAGGATGTCCTCGGCCAGCGCCAGCGACCAGTACACCGAGCGCGGGAACAGNCGGTCGAGCAGCAGGAACTCGGCGACCCGGGCGGCGTCGACGGCGCGCCGGTAGGTCCGCAGGTACGCCTCGTGCGCGCCGCAGGAGCGCAGCAGACTGATCCAGCTCTGCGAGTGCGGGTCGTCGCTGATGCTCGACGACAGCAGCCGGGAGGTCATGTCGACGCGTTCCAGGCTGCGGCCGAGCACCAGGAAGCGCCAGCCGTCGTCACGGGCGAGGGTGGCGTCGACCAGCCCGGCGAGCATCGCGGTGCGCTCGCGGACGTAGCGGAAGAACACGTGCGGGCCGAGGCGGCGGGCCAGCTCCTCGGTGTGCGGCAGGTCGTTCCAGGTGGCGTTGAGGCATTCCCAGACGTCGCTGGAGACGACCACGCGCGCNCTGCGGGCGTTCTCCCGGGCCGCCGAGAGCGCCCCGGTGATGCTGAACGGCCGCGCCGGGTCGTAGGCGAGGGTCTCGGTCACCGTGCGGGAGTCGACCTGCTGGTCGAACGTGGCGGGCTGGCCCATGACGGCGAGCAGCTCGCGGCCGGCGGAGCTCGCGTCGAGCCACGGGTCCTCCAGCACCCGGTGGACGTGGACGTCGAGGATGCGGGCGGTGGACTCGGCCCGCTCCACGTAGCGGCCGATCCAGAACAGCGACTCGGCGATCCGGCTCAGCATCCCCGGCTCCCCGCGGCGATCCCGGCCTGGTTCTGCTGCTGTTGTTGCTGCTGGTCGGAGGAGACCGGGCCGTGGTCCGGGCCGCTGGCGGGGCGGACGGCGGCACCGGGCGGGCGGGCCATCGGCAGCGCCGGTTCGCGCGGGTTGCGCTCGGCGGCGAGCACCCAGGTGTCCTTGGAGCCGCCGCCCTGACTGGAGTTGACGACCAGGCTGCCCCGCGGCAGCGCGACCCGGGTGAGCCCCCCGGGCAGCACCCACACCTTGTTGCCGTCGTTGACGGCGAACGGGCGCAGGTCCACGTGCCGGGGGCCGAGGCGGTCATCGGTCAGCGTCGGCGACGTCGAGAGCTTCACGACCCGCTGGGCGATCCAGCCGCGGGGGTCCTCGCTGACCCGCACCCGCAGCTCGGCGAGTTCGGCGTCGCTGGCCTGGGGCCCGATGACGATGCCCTTGCCGCCGGAGCCGTCGACCGGCTTGACGACGAGGGAGTCCAGGTGGTCAAGGACGTAGGCCCGCTGGTCGGGATCCTCCAGCCGGTAGGTGTCGACGTTCGGCAGGATCGGCTCCTCGCCGAGGTAGTACCGGATGAGCTCGGGGACGTAGGTGTACATCAGCTTGTCGTCGGCGACCCCGTTGCCGACCGCGTTGGCGATCGTCACGTGCCCGCCGCGGGCGGCGTTGACCAGGCCGGCGCAGCCGACCATCGACTCCGGCCGGAAGTGCAGCGGGTCGAGCCAGTCGTCGTCCACCCGGCGGTAGACGACGTGCACCGGCTGCTCGCCCTCGGTGGTCCGCATGGTGACCTTGTTGTCGCGCACCGACAGGTCGCGGCCCTCGACCAGCTCCACGCCCATCTGCCGGGCCAGCAGCGCGTGCTCGAAGTAGGCGGAGTTGTACACGCCCGGGGTGAGCACGACCACCGTCGGGTCGGCGACCTCCGGCGGCGCGGCGGCGCGCAGCGCGTGCAGCAGGTGGGTGGCGTAGTCGGCGACCGGCCGCACCCGGTGGGTGGCGAAGAGCTCCGGGAACACCCGGGTCATCGCCCGGCGGTTCTCGATCACGTAGCTGACCCCGGACGGCACCCGGACGTTGTCCTCCAGGACGCGGAAGCCGCCCTGCTCGTCGCGGATGAGGTCGATGCCGGACACGTGCGCCCGCACCCCGTTCGGCGGGTCGATGCCGTGCGCCGCGCGGTGGAAGTGGGCACTGGTCAGCACGAGCCGGCGTGGCACGATGCCGTCGGCGAGCACCTCGGCCGGCCCGTAGANGTCCGCCAGGAACGCCTCCAGCGCCTGGACACGCTGGGTGACGCCGCGTTCGATGACGTCCCACTCGTCGCCGGCGAGCAGCCGCGGCACGAGGTCCAGGGGAAACGGCCGCTCCTCACCGAAGAGGTTGAAGGTGATGCCCGCGTCCCGAAACGCCCGGTCCAGGGCGACCTTGCGGGCCGCGAGATCTGCGCTGCTGAGGGGTTGCAACGCGTCGTAGAGGGCGGCGTACACGTCCCGGGGGGTGTTCGACGCCTCGAACACCTCGTCCCAGGCCGCCGTGGCCGCCGCCTCTGCCGGATAACCCTCGAACAGGTCCGCCACAGCCCGGAGCGTAATTTGCGCGTGTTACCTCCGCGTGACGTCGCCGACCTGGACCGGGCTGGTCACCCTCACCGGATGGTGGGGTGGGGGCCCCGGCCCTCCCTGCCAACCCGGCGCGGACCGCCTCGACGCGCACCAGGCAGACTTGAACCCGCTTGGCCCGGGCCGCGAGACCATGGCCGCCGACCGCCCATCCCACCGCGTGCGCCGAAGCATGCGGGCCGACCGAAAGGCCGAACGATGTCGACGCTGCTGGTGACCGGAGCCGCCGGGTTCATCGGATCGAACTTCGTCCGCTACTGGCGCGAGCGGCACCCCGCGGACGCCGTCGTGGCGTTCGACGCCCTGACCTACGCGGGCTGCCGGGAGAACCTGGCCGACCTCGCCGAGCGCATCACCTTCGTCCACGGCGACATCCGCAACCGCGAGCTCGTCGAGTCCACGCTGCGCGAGCACTCGGTCGACGTGATCGTGAACTTCGCCGCGGAGTCGCACAACAGCCTGGCGATCATCCGGCCGGGAGACTTCTTCTCGACGAACGTGATGGGCACCCAGGCGCTGCTGGAGGCGGCCCGCACGGTCGGGATCGCCCGCTTCCACCAGATCTCCACCTGCGAGGTCTACGGCGACATGGACCTCAACGACCCGGGCGCCTTCACCGAGGACGCCCCCTACCTGCCGCGCACCCCGTACAACGCGGCGAAGGCCGGCAGCGACCACGCCGTGCGCGCCTACGGCTACACCTACGACCTGCCGGTCACGATCACCAACTGCTCGAACAACTACGGGCCGTACCAGTTCCCGGAGAAGGTCATCCCGCTGTTCGTGACCCGGGCGCTGCAGGGCGAGCAGCTCCCGCTGTACGCGTCGACGACGAACCGGCGCGAGTGGCTGCACGTGATGGACCACTGCCGGGCGATCGACGCCGTACTCGACCGCGGCCGCGTCGGCGAGACCTACCACGTGGGCTCCGGGGTCGAGGCCGACATCTCCACGATCGCCGACACCGTCCTCGCCGAGCTCGGCCTGCCCGCGTCACTGAAGACGATCGTGCCGGACCGGCCCTCCCACGACCGCCGCTACCTGCTGGACTCCACCAAGCTGCGCACGGAGCTCGGCTGGTCGCCACTGATCGACTTCAGCGAGGGGATGCGCTCCACCATCGCCTGGTACAAGGAGAACGAGTCCTGGTGGCGCCCGCTGCTGGGCCGCTCCCCGGTCACCGAGACCGCCTGGAAGAACTGACCACCCGCCACGAGTCGGCAGCGTTACTGCCAGCACACATACTGGCAGCGCACCTTACGGCGATGTGGTCGACAGTGACGCGACGCGCCAGATCTGTCACACCTTCCTGGCATGGTGGCGGCATGCCCACTTCCGCCCACGAGATACCGCTTGAGCTCCTCCGGCTCGACCCCGCCCTGCCCGACTGGGTCCAGACGGAGCTGCTCGGCGGTGAGGACGCGCCGGCGTTCGATCACGCCCGGTTGCATGACCCCCATGTGCGTCCGCAGACCTTTCTCGCCGACGCGATGGTGCTGTACTGCGACTCGGAGGACACCCCGGTACGGGGCACCGTCTACGAGGTTCAGCGCGGCCGTGACCCGCGCAAGCTGGGGTCGTGGAAGCTGTATGTCGGACATCTGGAGACCGAGTTCCGGGTGACGGCTTCGCTGGTGGTGTTCGTGCCGGATCCGGCGGTCGCCCGCTGGTACCGCGACCAGATCGCCGCGGACACCCACAGCGGGGCGCGGTTGTCTCCGCGGATGTTCACCGCCGACGATGTTCCGCTGCTCCCGGACGTCGAGCAGGCGACGGCGCGGCCGGCGTCCGCGCTGTTCGCGGCGACGTGCCATCTCGACGACGCCGACATCGACGTGATGTTCCCGGCACTGCTCGCGGCGCTGGACGCACTGGAACCCGAGAAGAAGATCTTTTACGATGATGTGACCGTGGGTCGGCTGCCCCAGGCGGCCCGCGACCGATGGGAGGCTTTCCTCATGACGACTGCCGTCGGACGGCGTTACCACTACGAACGCTACAACGAGATCGACGCACGCGGAGAGGCTCGCGGAGAAGCCCGTGGCGAGGCTCGCGGCGAGGCTCGCGGCGAGGCGAAGGCGGTACTGCTCGTGCTGGACAGCCGCGGGGTCCCCGTGCCCGAGGCGATTCGCCAGCGGATCCTGGAGTGCGTCGACATCGACCTGCTGGATCTGTGGCTACGGCGCGCAGCCACGGCGGACACCGTCGACGACGTCATCCGCGGCCACACCGGCCAGGCCTGAGGGATCCCGCCGGGCGGGCCGGTGCCCCGTGGCGTCGTTCGGCCAGCTAGCGGCTGGCCACGGAGTCGTACAGGGCCGCGGTGCGCTCGGCGACGGCCGCCCAGCCGAACTCGCCGACCGCCCGCTCCCGCCCAGCGCGGCCCATCGCCGCGGCCCGCGCCGGGTCGGCGAGCACGGTGTTGACGGCGTCGGCGAGCGCCTTCGGCTCGTCGGGCGGCACGAGCAGCCCGGTGACGCCGTCGTCGACGACCTCCGGGATGCCGCCGACGCGGGAGGCGACGACGGCGGTGCCGCAGGCCATCGCCTCCAGGTTGACGATGCCCAGCGGCTCGTACACCGACGGGCAGACGAACACGGTGGCGTGGCTGAGGAGCTGGATGACCTCGGGCTTGGTCAGCATCCCGTTCAGCCAGACGACGCCGCCGCGCTCGACGCGCAGCCCGTCGACCAGGGCGGTGGTCTCCGCGAGCAGCTCCGGGGTGTCCGGGGCGCCGNCACAGAGCACGAGCTGCGCCCGCGGGTCGATCGCCGACGCGGCGCGCAGCAGCACCGGCAGCCCCTTCTGCCGGGCGATCCGCCCCACGAAGATCACCGTGGGCCGCTCCGGGTCGACCCCGTGCCGTTCCAGCACGTCGGTTGCCGGGTCGGGCCGGTACTCGTCGGTGTCGATGCCGTTGCGGATCACGTGCACCCGCGCCGGGTCGACCGCCGGGTAGGCGTCGAGGATGTCGGCACGCATCCCGGCGCTCACCGCGACCACCGCCGCCGCGGACTCGATGGCGATCCGCTCGGACCACGACGACAGCCGGTAGCCGCCGCCGAGCTGCTCGGCCTTCCACGGCCGGCGCGGCTCCAGCGAGTGCGACGTCATCACGTGCGGGACGCCGCCGAGCAGGGCGGCGAGGTGGCCGCCGAGGTTGGTGTACCAGGTGTGGGAGTGGATCACGTCCGCGCCGACGGCCGCCGCGGCCATCGACAGGTCCATCGACAGGGTGCGCAGCACGTCGTCGGTGCCGGCGAGCGCCGCCCAGCTCGGGTGGGCGCGCACCGCGGCGACGCCCGGCCCGCCGGACGCCTCCACCACGGCCCGGTCGCCGCCGGCGGCCGCCTCCCGATGCCCGCCGGCCTCCCGGTGCACGGTGAGGTCGACCAGCCGGGCGAGCTCGCGGGCCAGGTACTCGACGTGCACACCCGCCCCGCCATAGACGTCCGGGGGAAACTCGCGGGTGAGCAGCGCGACGCGCATGGACTGTCTCTCCATCGACGGGTTGGTGGTGTTGCAGGGGCCGGTGGTGCTGGTGCGGTGGTGCTGGTGCGGTGGTGCGGGGGCGCGCCGGAGCGGGCGGCGGGGAGTCAGTCGGTGACGGTGACGCCCTTGCCGACCACGGTGATGCCGCGTTCGCTGACGGTGTAGCCGCGGGCGCGGTCGCGGTCCTTGTCGACGCCGACCTGAGCGCCCGGCGGGACGTGGACGTTCTTGTCGAGGATCGCGTCGCGGACGACGGCGCCGCGCCCGACGACGGCGTTGTCGAGGACGACCGCGCGGTCGACCTCGGCCCAGGAGTTGACCCGCACGCCTGGCGAGAGCACAGAGGAACGCACGGTGCCCCCGGAGACGATCACGCCGTTGCTGACGATGCTGTTGATCGCCATGCCGGTACGCCGCGGATCGTCGTGGACGAACTTGGCCGGCGGCAGCGACGGCACGCTGGTCAGGATCGGCCACTCGCGGTTGTACAGGTTGAACACCGGGTCGAGCGCGCACAGGTCCATCTGCGCGTCGAAGTAGGAGTCGAGCGTGCCGACGTCACGCCAGTAGCCGCGGTCCCGGTCGGTCGTGCCGGGCACGACGTTGTCGCTGAAGTCGTAGACGGCCGCGGCCCGCTGCGAGACGAGCATCGGGATGATGTCGCCGCCCATGTCGTGCGGGCTGTCCTCGTCGGCGGCGTCCTTCCGCAGCGCCTCGATGAGCACGTCGGTGGAGAAGACGTAGTTGCCCATGGACGCGAACGTCTCCTCGGGGCTGTCCGGCAGGCCGGGCGGGTCGGCGGGCTTCTCCAGGAACGCCTCGATGGTCCGACCGTCCCGGCCGGTCTGGATCACCCCGAACGACCGGCCGTCCGCGCGCGGCACCCGCAGCCCGGCGACGGTCACCCCGGCACCGGACTCGAGATGCTGGGCGACCATCTGCCGGGGATCCATCCGGTAGACGTGATCGGCGCCGAAGACGACGACGATGTCCGGATTGTCGTCGTGGACGAGGTTCAGCGACTGGTGGATCGCGTCGGCGCTGCCGGCGAACCACCGCGGGCCGAGGCGCTGCTGCGCCGGCACCGGGGTGACGTAGTTCCCCACCAGGTTGCTCATCCGCCACGTCGTGGTGATGTGCCGGTCGAGGCTGTGGCTCTTGTACTGAGTAAGCACGGCGATCCGCAGATAGCCGGCGTTCACGAGGTTGGACAACACGAAGTCGATCAGCCGGTACAACCCACCGAAGGGAACGGCGGGCTTGGCCCGGTCAGCCGTCAGCGGCGCCAGCCGCCGTCCGGCCCCCCCGGCCAGCACCAGGCCGAGGACCCGCGGGCTCGGCACAGACTTGCTCCCGTCTCATGGCGTGGTCTGCGGGGCGATCCGCGGGCCGATACGCCCTGTCCCCCAGCGGGTTTCCCACCAGACCCGAGGTCCCGACCGACACGCCGAGCCGCACCGAGCACGAAGGGAGATTCCGCTGAATGAGAGCCACTGCCGGGAAGGACCGATGACGCCGCCGATCGCCTGTTGCGACCCTACAAGCTGGGCCTGGAAGGCTCGGAACCGCCGCCGGACGACTGCCCCGAACGGGGTCGTCCCCGGCCTCGAACCGGCCCGGTCGGGCCACGCCGATCGACCGAGCCACGCGACCGCCCACGTCTCCTAAGCCGCGGGGCGAGGGATGACGCGGACGTCGAGGTCGGCATCGAGAGCCTCGGCGAGCCGTTCCAGCACCGGCAGTGTCGGTACGGTGCCACCGGCCTCGAACCGTGCCACCGCCGACTGCGTCATGCCCGCCGCAGCGGCCAGCTCGGCCTGGCTCCAGGCGCGCCGCTGGCGCAGCTCCCGCACCGACCGGCCCAGCTCGAACGCCAGCCTGGCCGACTGGTAAGCATCCCGCGCACCCAGCTCGCCCATCCGCCGTTCCCGCAGCTGCGCCCAGTCCGACCGTTCAGCCATCGCCGCCATCCCTCGCATCCTCGTCTGCCGTGTGCTCGGCGGCCAGGNACCGCGCCAGCGCACGCCTCGCTCGGGACACCCCGGCGGCCTCTCGCATCCGCGTCTTGGCGAACACCGTCAGCAGCACCATCCGCCTGCCCGACGCTATCCAGTAGGTCACCCGGACAGCCCGACCTTCCAGATGGAACCGCAGCTCCCGCAGCTTGCCGTCGAGCTGCCGTGTGTACGGCTCACCCAGCAACGGCCCCTGCGCAGCGAGCAGGTCCACCTAGAAGGCGGCCGTCGCAAACTGCGCGGTCGGCAACCGCTCCAGCCAGTCCCGGACCTCCGGTTCCAGCTCGACGGTACCCCAGTTCATAGCGTTGACGCTATATTCGATCGACGGCGATCCAGGCGGCAGGACCGAGGCAGGCACCACCCGGACCACGCACGCCATAGTCCGCCAGCGGGAAAGGTGGGATGCCCGCCCGGTTAAAAGCGGCCGGGGCGTCGGCCGCCCGGCCGTCAGCTCAGGACGACCCGGCGATCACCGAAGTCGGCGATGATCTCGACTTTCCNGCCGAGGGCTTCCACGTAGGCCCGGATGGTCGACAGCCCAGCACGATCGAGAGCTCCCCGCTCAAGATCGGACACAGGGGGCTNCCTGACGTGCATCCGCTCCGCGAGCTCGACCTGCGTGAGTCCCTGCTCCTCGCGGATCTCCCGCAGCCGGTAGGCACGCACCTCGGCATCGATCCGGGCCCGGTGCTCGGCAACCCTGTCCTCGCGAGGNGGTCGCCTGGACCGCGNCTCGTTCCAGGTGGACGCCACGGCCCCGCCTCCTGTCGATTCAGTCGCCATGATCATCATGTAGCCAGTCGTCGTACCGGTCGTCGGCAACTTTGATGTTGCGGAACACCTTGATCGCCACGCGGTTCCGCGGAACACCTTGATCGCCACGCGGTTCCGCGGAACACCTGGCCGGGGCCAGGGGCCCCGGCCGGGGCCGAGGGGCTGGCTTGGCGAGGTGGGCCAGGTTCACGACCCTCGCCTCGCTCGGCGGCCGCGGAGACGGCATGAGTCGGCTCTTGAGATGGACCCAAGGCTGCGAAGTCGCGTGGCCACGCAGGCGGCGACCGACGTGCGTAATGAAGACGCGTGCGGGCCTACCCGCAGAAACAGCAATTTCCGTCAGGCGTTGACCGACATGTCGTCGGCGCGGCCCGCGGTGTGTACGGCACTGCTAGTGTCGGCCAGAGAGGACTCAACTTCGCTGTTGAGGCGACTTCGCTGTTGAGACGAGACGCCGTGAGCTGTTTAAACCCCGGCGACGCGGAACACCGTTTCTACGTCGTCGACGACCGAGCTGTCGACGACCATCTGGGCGAAGCGATCCGGCCGTTGTAGCGCCATATACTCATTCTCGGCCGGCATCCATTCGTTGACCCATTGATCACGCGACTCCTCCCCGTCGCGTTGTAGACCGCGAGCGAGGCGTAGTGCTGGTTCTGCCTGACAGAACACGGTGAAAGTGTAACAAGCGCGTAGCTTCCGCTCGAGNCAGTAGACGCCCTCGACAATGAGGGATGCACCGGCGGGGACCTGAATCCATCCGGCAAGATCGTCCTTGATCCAGTCATAGCGCTGATAGCGCAGTGCGGCGCCGGCCGCACCTGGAATGGCGACCTGGTCGGCGAGCCGAGGCAGATCGAACAGTGGGCCAACGGCGCCCCGCCGTTCAGTCCGCCGACTGGAGGGCAGGTAGAAGTCGTCGACATGCACGACGTGCGCGGAAGGGATGGCAGCCGCCAGCTGACCGGCCAGCGTGCTCTTGNCGGCGGCGCCTGGGCCGTCGATCCCGACGAGGACCCTCGGACGAGCCGCAGCGGCACATATGATGCGCTCGGCCAGAACAGCGATATCCACGGTGTCGGCTGCGGTCATGGTGATTCCAGCCCAGGCTCACATCGAGATGGCGATATTCAGCGAAGCCGGGGGCTGAACGTCAATCCGTTCACCGGCATTTATTCGGCCGCCCAGGGCCGTGCAGGCGCTGCGGCGAAACCCGGATGATCGGGGCGGCGGCCCGGTCTGGCCGGAGGACGATCCCGGCCAGACCGGCGGCGGCTCGCTGGGCGGGTCAGACGTTGAAGCCGAGGGCGCGCAGCTGCTCGCGGCCGTCGTCAGTGATCTTGTCAGGGCCCCACGGGGGCATCCAGACCCAGTTGATCGTCACGCCGGCGACGAGGCCGTCCGGGCCGTCGACGAGCGCGGAGCGGGTCTGGTCCTCGATGACGTCGGTCAGCGGGCAGGCCGCCGAGGTCAGCGTCATGTCGAGGGTGACGGTGTTGTCGTCGGCGACGTGGATGCCGTAGACGAGCCCGAGGTCGACGACGTTGATGCCGAGCTCGGGGTCGACGACGTCGCGCATCGCCTCCTCGATGTCGGCGAACTCGGCGAGTTCCAGGCCCGCGGCCCGCTCCGCGACGGTGGCTGGCGCGGGCGTCTCGGTGCCGCCGGTCGGCTGCGCCGGGGCGTCGCTCGCCGCCGTCTCGTCACGGGTGTCGGTTACCACTTCGCTCATGGCTTCTCCTGCTCGGGTACGTCCAGGGCGGGGCCGGCGCCGGCACCGGCGGCGGGCGTCAGCGACGGGGCCGCGAGGCCGGGGGTGGGCGCGGCGGCGGCGGCCGGGTCGACGGCCTTGGCGGTCGCGTCCTTCCAGGCCATCCAGGACAGCAGGGCGCACTTGACCCGCGCCGGGTACTTGGAGACGCCGGCGAACGCGACGGCGTCCTCCAGCACGTCCTCGTTGCCCTCCGCGGTGCCCCGCGACTGCATCAGCGCGAGGAACTCGCGTTCGAGCTCCAGCGCCTCGTCGACCTTCTTGCCGATGACCAGGTCGCTCATGACGCTCGCCGAGGCCTGGCTGATCGAGCAGCCCTCGCTCTCGTAGGAGACGTCCTCGACGACCCCGTCGGAGACCTTCACCCGCAGGGTGACCTCGTCGCCGCAGGTCGGGTTGACGTGGTGCACCTCGGCGTCGAACGGGTCGCGCAGGCCGCGGTGCAGCGGATTGCGGTAGTGGTCCAGGATGATCTCCTGGTACATGGAATCGAGCTTCACCTCGAGAAGAACCTCCGAACCCCGTGCAGACCTTCCACCAGCGCGTCGACCTCGCCGGTCGTCGTGTACAGGTGGAACGACGCCCGGGTCGTGGCCGGCACGCCGAAACGCAGGCAGACCGGCCGGGCGCAGTGGTGGCCGACGCGCACGGCGATGCCGCGCTCGTCGAGGAGCTGGCCGACGTCGTGCGGGTGAATCGCCCGGCCGGCGTCGTCGTGCAGGACGAAGGAGATCGCCCCGCCGCGGTCGGTGCCGGTCGGCGGGCCGATGATCCGGGTGCCGGGCACGGTGGCGAGCGCGTCGAGGGCGTACGCGGTGACGGCGTGCTCGTGCGCGGCGATCGCCGGCATGCCCAGCGCCGTCAGATAGTCGACGGCGGCGCCGAGCCCGACGACCTGGCTGATCATCGGGGTGCCGGCCTCGAAGCGGTGCGGCGGGGCCGCGTAGGTCGACCCCTCCATCGTGACGATCTCGATCATCTCGCCGCCGCCGAGGAAGGGCGGCATGACCTCCAGGAGCTCGTAGCGCCCCCAGAGCACCCCGACGCCGGTCGGCGCGCACATCTTGTGGCCGGTGAAGGCCAGGAAGTCCACGCCGAGCTCGGCGACGTCGATCGGCATGTGCGGCACCGACTGGGANCCGTCGAGGACGGTGAGCGCGCCGACCTCGCGGGCCCGGGCGACGATCCGCGCCACCGGGTTGACCGTGCCGAGGATGTTCGACTGGTGGACCATCGAGACGACCTTCGCCCGGTCGGTGATGACCGCGTCGAGGTTGTCGAGGTTCAGCCGGCCGTCGTCGGTCAGGCCGATCCAGCGCAGAGTGGCGCCGGTGCGCCGGGCGAGCATCTGCCAGGGCACCAGGTTGGAGTGGTGCTCCATCTCGGTCACGACGATCTCGTCGCCGGGGCCGAGCCGGAACCGCTCCGCCTCCCCGCCGGTGGTCTCCGCGTTGCTCATCGCGTAGGCGACGAGGTTGAGCGCCTCGGTGGAGTTCTTCGTGAAGACGACCTCGCGCCGGTCGGTCGCGCCGATGAAGGCGGCGACCTTGTCCCGCGTCGCCTCGTACAGGCCGGTGGCCTCCTCGGCGAGCACGTGGATGCCACGGTGCACGTTGGCGTTGTGCAGCTCGTAGTAGGCGCGCTCGGCGTCCAGGACGGCCAGCGGCTTCTGCGAGGTGGCGGCGCTGTCGAGGTAGACCAGCGGCAGGTCGTCGTGCACCGTGCGGGCCAGGATCGGGAAGTCCTTGCGGACCTGCTCGACGTCGAAGCCTGTGGCGCCCGGTGTGCCGCCGGCGATCAGCGACTCGGTGAGCGTCATGACACCGCCCCCGCTCCCGCCGGCGCCGCGGCCCCGCCGCCCTTGACGTAACGGTCGTAGCCGGAGTCCTCCAGCNCGGCGGCGAGCTCCGGGNCGCCCTCGTCGACGATCCGCCCGGCCGCCATCACGTGCACGAACTCGGGCTTGATGTAGCGCAGGATGCGGGTGTAGTGGGTGATGAGCAGGATGCCCGTCTCCCCCTTGGCCCGCACGGCCTCGATGCCGCCGGAGACGATGCGCAGCGCGTCGACGTCGAGGCCGGAGTCGGTCTCGTCGAGCACGGCGATCTTCGGCTTGAGCAGCGCCATCTGGAGGATCTCGTGGCGCTTCTTCTCACCACCGGAGAAGCCCTCGTTGACGCCGCGCTCGGCGAACGACGGGTCCATCTCCAGGGCCTCCATGGAGGCCTTGACCTCCTTGACCCAGGTCCGCAGCTTCGGCGCCTCGCCGCGCACGGCCGTGGCCGAGGAGCGCAGGAAGTTCGACACCGACACCCCGGGGATCTCCACCGGGTACTGCATCGCCAGGAAGATCCCGGCGCGGGCGCGGGCGTCGACGCCCAGCGCGAGGACGTCCTCACCGTCGAGCGTGATGCTGCCGTCGGTCACGGTGTACTTGGGGTGGCCCGCGATCGAGTACGACAGCGTCGACTTGCCCGAGCCGTTCGGACCCATGATCGCGTGCGTCTCGCCCGTGCGGACGGTCAGGTCGACGCCGCGCAGGATCTCGCGCGGGCCCTCCTCCGTCTCGACCGAGACGTGCAGGTTACGAATCTCCAAGGTCGACACCGCTGCCGTCACCCTCGTTCCAGGTTCGAATGTGCGACGTCGACGAGCACGTCGTCGCCGTCGATGGTCACTGCGTAGGTGGGCACCGGGTCGATCGCCGGCAGGGTCAGCGCCTTGCCGCTGGCCAGGTCGAACTGGGACCCGTGCAGCCAGCACTCGATCTTGCCGTCCTCGACCTCGCCCTGCGAGAGCTGTACGTCGGCGTGCGAGCACTCGTCGCGCACCGCGTAGACGCGCTCCCCGGCGCGCACGACGCACACCGGCACGCCCTCGATCTCGGTGCCGAGCGCCGTGTCGTCCTTCAGGTCGGCCAGCGCGCAGACCCGGTGCCAGCGAGGCACGGCCGCGGAGTCGGCGGCGGAGTCTGCGGCGGCGCTCATGCGCCCACCGTCTCGGCCCCGGCCGGCGTCGCGGGCTCGTCCTCGGCCGGCGTCTCGCCCAGCCGGGCCGCGACCGACGCCATGATCCGGTCACGCAGGTCGGCGACCTCGATGCGGTCGATGACCTCGGCGAAGAAGCCGTGCACGACGAGCCGGCGGGCCTCGGCCGGCGGGATGCCGCGGGACTGCAGGTAGAACAGGGCCTCGTCGTCGAAGCGGCCGGTGGCGCTGGCGTGGCCGGCCCCGACGACCTCCCCGGTGAGGATCTCCAGGTTGGGCACCGAGTCGGCGCGGGCGCCGTCGGTGAGCACCAGGTTGCGGTTGAGCTCGTAGGTGTCGGTGTCGACCGCGTCGGCGTTGATGACGACGTCGCCGATCCACACCGAGTGCGCCCCGTCGCCGCGCAGAGCGCCCTTGTAGGTCACCCGGCTGCNGCACGACCGCGGGGTGTGCNTGACGAGCAACCGGTGCTCCTGGTGCTGGCCGGCGTCGGTGAAGAACACGCCGTTGAGCTCGGCGTCGCCACCCGGGCCGCGGTAGTCGACGGTCGGGCTGAGCCGGACCAGGTCGCCGCCGAGGGTGACGGTGAACGAGCGCAGCTTCGCGTCGCGGCCGATCGAGTAGGCGTGCGCACCGACGTGCACCGCGCCCGCGTCCCAGTCCTGCAGGGACACGAAGGTCAGCGAGGCGCCGTGGCCGACGTGGACCTCGACGTTGCCGGCGTAGGTGGCGCTGCCGGTGTGGTCGAGCACGACGGTGGCCGACGCGAACGGGCCGATCTCGACGAGCAGGTGACCGTAGGCGACCCCGGCGGCGGTGCCGGCCGCGGCCCGGGGGCTCTCGCCGTGCAGGTGCACGACCACGGGCTCGGCCGTGGCGGCCTCGGCCGGGATGGTGATGGCCGTGGCACCGCCCGCCCGGGCCAGCGCGAACGCGGCGACCCGGTCGGCGGGCGTGTACGACCGGCCGATCCGCGGGTCGGCGGCGTCGAGCTGCTCCACGGCGATCCCGGCCGGCGCGGAGACGGTCACGGAGACCTTCCCGTCGGCGTCCGGGCCGGTGAGCAGGCCGCGCAGCCGGCGCAGCGGAGTGAACCGCCACGCCTCCTCGCGGCCGGTGGGCACGTCGTGGTCGAGCGGGTTGCGCGATCGCACCGGGCGGGGCACGGCTCCGGAGGCCATCGGGGGGCGCCCGGTGGCATCGATGACGACCATCAGCCGACCGCACCTTCCATCTGCAGCTCGATGAGCCGGTTCAGTTCGAGGGCGTACTCCATCGGCAGTTCGCGGGCGATGGGCTCGACGAAGCCGCGCACGATCATCGCCATCGCCTCCTCCTCCGACAGGCCGCGGCTCATCAGGTAGAAGAGCTGGTCCGCGCCGACCTTGGAGACGCTGGCCTCGTGGCCGATGGAGGCGTCGTCCTCGCGCACGTCGACGTAGGGGTAGGTGTCCGAGCGGCTGACGGTGTCGACGAGCAGCGCGTCGCACTTGACCGTCGACCTCGACGCCGCGGAGCCCTCGTTGATCTGCACGAGGCCGCGGTAGGAGGTGCGGCCGCCGCCGCGGGCCACCGACTTCGAGATGATCGTCGACGACGTGCGGGGCGCGGCGTGCACCATCTTGGCGCCGGCGTCCTGGTGCTGGCCGGCACCGGCGAAGGCGATCGAGAGGACCTCGCCCTTGGCGTGCTCGCCGAGCAGCCACACGGCCGGGTACTTCATCGTCACCTTGGAGCCGATGTTGCCGTCGACCCACTCCATGGTGGCGCCCTCGTGGCAGGCGGCCCGCTTGGTGACCAGGTTGTAGACGTTGTTCGACCAGTTCTGGATGGTCGTGTACCGGCAGCGCGCGTTCTTCTTCACGATGATCTCGACGACCGCCGAGTGNAGCGAGTCCGAGGAGTAGACCGGCGCGGTGCAGCCCTCGACGTAGTGCACGTAGGCACCCTCGTCGACGATGATCAAGGTCCGCTCGAACTGGCCCATGTTCTCGGTGTTGATCCGGAAGTAGGCCTGCAGCGGGATCTCCACCTGCACGCCCGGCGGCACGTAGATGAACGACCCACCCGACCACACGGACGTGTTCAGCGCGGCGAACTTGTTGTCGCCGACCGGGATCACCGAGCCGAAGTACTCCTGGAACANCTCCGGGTGCTCACGCAGGCCGGAGTCGGTGTCCAGGAAGATGACGCCCTGCTCCTCGAGGTCCTCACGGATCTTGTGGTAGACGACCTCGGACTCGTACTGCGCGGCGACACCCGAGACGAGGCGCTGCTTCTCNGCCTCCGGGATACCGAGCTTGTCGTAGGTCGCCTTGATGTCCTCGGGCAGGTCCTCCCACTCGGCGGCCTGCTTCTCCGTCGAGCGGACAAAGTACTTGATGTTGTCGAAGTCGATGCCGGAGAGGTCTGCGCCCCAGGTCGGCATCGGCTTGCGCTCGAACAGCCGCAGCCCCTTCAGGCGTAGGTCGGTCATCCACGACGGCTCGGACTTCTTCGCCGAGATGCCGCGGACGACCGCCTCGGAAAGGCCGCGCTGGACGTCGTCGGCGTAGGCGTCGGTGTCAGCCCAGCCGAACTTGTAGGAACCAAGGCCTTCGAGGGCGGTCTCGGCAGAGGTTGTCATAGGGCGGAACCCTCCGAAGACGGGGACGGTGGACAGGTCGGGGGCGCGGGTGCGGGGTCCCGGTCGGACACGGGCGGCTGCGACCCGCCTACGCGGAACCCGCCTTCGCGGGACCCGCCAGCACGGAACCCGCCAGCACGGGACACGTCCTGGTCGGACGGACCATGCGGATCGGGTCCCGGCGCCGCGCCCACGGGAATGTGCGTCGTGCAGACGCCGTCGCCGTGGGCGATCGTCGCCAGGCGCTGCACGTGGGTGTCGAGGACCCGGGCGAGCGCCGCGGTCTCGGCGTCGCACAGCGCGGGGAAGCGCTCCGCGACGAACTGGACCGGGCAGTGGTGCTGGCAGATCTGCAGGCCGGTCGGCAGCTCCGAGACGCTGGCCGTGTAGCCGGCGGCCGTCATCGCCTCGGCCAGCGCCGCCGGCCGATCGGCCGGCTCCGCCGCGACGACCGCGGAGCGCACCCGACGCTCCAGGTCGGAGGCCCGGCCCTCGGCGAACTGGCTCACGGCCGAGGGCCCGACGACCTCCGCGAGGAACCTCAGCGCGCCGGCCGCGAGATCGGAGTACGCCGTCGGGCCGGCGCGGTGGCCGGCCTCGGTGAGGGCGTAGCGCTTGGCCGGACGGCCGCGGCCCCGCGGCTCGCGGGACCGGCTCTCGGTCGGGGTGATGATGCCGTCCCCGACCATGGCGTCCAGGTGCCGGCGGATGCCCGCCGGGGACACGCCGAGCTGCCGGGACAGCTCGGCCGCGGTGGCCGACCCGCCCTCCAGCAGCAGACGCACGACCCGGTCGCGGGTGCGGCCGTCGGCCGTCCCGCCCGAGGCATCGTGGTCGTTTTTCACAACGCTAGTGTGCCCTATTTACGGGACGAGGTCGAACCGAGGGCCCCCGATCAGGTCCACCCCGAGGCGATCTCCGTCACAGGACCTTCCGTCGCAGGGCCTTCCGTCACGAGCTGTGCCGTCCCGAGCCGTGCCGGTGCCGGTCGCACTCCGGCTCCGCACAACATCTACCCACGGCTGATAGGCGGTCGGCCACCGCTGGCGGCGTGATGCCAGACTTGCGNCACCACCGGGCGGGTCGTCCCTGCGGACGCCCATCCCCCGGCGGACCTCGGACGGGGAGGCGGCGGACGGATGCGGGCTCGACCACGGTGCGGCGCGATCGGGCGGACCCTGCTCGGGCTCGGCCTGCTGCTCGCGCTCGGCGCGGCCGCGGCCTGCGGCGGCGGGGGCGAGAAGACCAACGGCCTGGAGAAGCTGCCGGCCGCCGAGGTCGGCTCCCGCGCGCTCACGGCGCTGCGCTCCGCCCCCGGAGTGCACGTGGTGGGCAGCGAGGAGGATCCCAGCTCCGACTCCCCCGGCCGCTACGACCTGGTGATGTCCGCCACGACGACCCGGGGCACCATCGAGGAGTACGGCCAGCGGACCCAGCTCGTCAAAATCAACAACGACACCTACGTCCGCCGCGGCCGCTCCTTCTACACGGCGACGGGCGACGGCGACGCCGCGGACCTGCTCGCCGACCGGTGGGTCCGGCTCGCGCCCGCCGACGCCGCCAAGTACAGCTACTTCACCCTCGGCAAGCTCAGCGACTCCCTGGGCAGCTACCTCGTCGGGCTCACCGGCGACGTGCGGCGGGAGAAGGTCGGCGACGCCCGGACGGTGCGGGCCGCGGCCCCCGACGGCACGGCCTTCGTCGTCGCGAACACCGGCCCCACCTACCCCCTGCGGATCACCGTCGCGGGCAGCTCCACCAACCAGATGACCTTCGACGACTTCGGGCCGACCGCCGCCGTCACCCCGCCCGGCTCCGCCGTCGACCTGTCCAGCCTCGGCTGACCGCCGCCCCGGCAGACCACCCGCCTGCACTGACCGCCGTCTGCGCTGACCACCCGCCTCGGCTGACCACCCGCCTCGGCTGACCGTCGTCCGCGCCGCCCGGCGTCCGGGCATGGCGCCATGCCCGATCCCGCGGATTGCGGCAAGATCGGCGGGACGGCGCACACAGGGCGGGAGGCGACGATGGGCACACCGGCGCGGGGCAGCGTGGTCGCCGCGGTCGACCAGGGCACCACCGGGACCACCGTCTGCCTGCTCGACCGGGACGGGACGGTCGTCGGGCGCGGCTACACCGAGATCCACCCCCGGTTCCCCCGGCCCGGCTGGGTCGAGCAGGACCCCGACGAGCTGTGGCGCAGCGTCGTCGACACCGTCGCCGCGGCGCTGGTCGACGCCGGTCGCCGCCCCGCGGACCTGGCCGCGCTGGGCATNACCAACCAGCGGGAGACCACCGTGCTGTGGGAGCGGTCCTCCTCCGCCCCGGTCGGTCCGGCGATCGTCTGGCAGGACCGGCGCACGGCCGCGCGCTGCGAGCGCCTGGCCGCCGACGGGCACGCGGGCGTGGTCGGCGCCNGCACCGGCCTGGTCCTCGACCCGTACTTCTCCGCCACGAAGATCGGCTGGATCCTGGACCGGGACCCGGTGCTGCGCCGGCGGGCCGGCCGCGGCGAGATCGCCTTCGGCACCGTCGACTCCTGGCTGGTGTGGAAGCTGACCGCCGGCGCCGTCCACGTCACCGACGTCACCAACGCGTCCCGGACGCTGCTGCTCGACCTCGCCGCCGCGGCCTGGGCTCCCGACATGCTGGACCTGTTCGGCGTGCCCGCCGAGGTGCTGCCCGAGGTGGTGCCGAGCTCCCGGGTCTACGCCGAGACCGACCCGGACGCCTTCCTCGGCGTGCGGATCCCGGTCGCCGCCGCCGTCGGCGACCAGCAGGCCGCCCTGTTCGCCCAGGGCTGCGTCGAGGCGGGGCAGGCCAAGAACACCTACGGCACCGGCTCGTTCGTCCTGGTCAACACCGGGACGGCGGTGCCGCCGCCGCAGTCGTCGCTGCTGCGGACCATCGCCTACCAGCTCGACGGCGAGCCCGTGCGCTACGCCCTGGAGGGCGCGATCCTGTCCACCGGCGCGGCCGTCGGCTGGCTGCGCGACTCCCTCGGGGTCATCCGGGACGCCGCCGAGACGGCGCACCTCGCCGCGTCGCTGTCCGGCAACGACGGCGTCTACTTCGTCCCGGCGCTGACCGGCCTCGGCGCGCCGCACTGGGATCCACGCGCCCGCGGCACCCTGCTGGGGATCACCCGCGGCACCGGCCGGGCGCACCTGGCCCGCGCGGTGCTGGAGGGGATCGCCTACCGGACCCGCGACGTCGTCGAGGCGATGGCCACCGCCGGCTTCGCCGTGCGGGAGCTGCGCGCGGACGGCGGGGCCGCGCGCAACCCGTGGCTCATGCAGTTCCAGGCCGACATGCTCGGCGTCGACGTCGACGTGCCCGACAACATCGAGACCACGGCGCTTGGCTCGGCGTACCTGGCGGGCCTGGCCACCGGCTTCTTCACCGACCCCGCCGCGCTGGCCACGCACCGGCGCAGCGAGCGGCGCTACCACCCGGCGATGCCGGCCGCCCGGCGCGACCGTGCCTACCGCCGGTGGCGCTCCGCCGTCGACCGCGCCCGCGGCTGGGCCGACGACCTCGACGACACCGACGACCTCGACGACCCCGACGCACCTCGCTGACCTGCTTCAGCGATCGACAAACGGGCGCAGGGCCNGCCGCCGCGCCGCCGGTTTCACCCCCGACTGCCATCACGACAAGGGGCGCAAGTCGGTCACCTAGCGCCACTTCTACGGCGGTGCGGCCCCGAGATCTGCTGCACCCCGCATTCACGGGAGCACGCCAGGGCCACATTCCCTCGCGCCTTCTTGGTCGAANCGGCTGTCAGGCGCACCGATGCCTGACAGGCTGTCACTGGGGGCGGTTGGCGTCTCCTGTCGACCTGACCCGGACGGAGACCGTGACCGAGGCGGACTACGCCCTGGAGCTCGGGCGCCGGCTTCGCGCGGCGCGCAACCGGCGTGGCATGTCGCTGCTGGATGTCCAGGAGCGCACCCACGGCCGGTGGACCGCGGGAACTCTGGGGGCCTACGAACGAGGCTCCCGCACCCTGCGGGTGCACCGGCTCGTCGAGCTCGCCGAGTTGTACGACGTTCCCGCGACCCTGCTGGTCCCGCCGGCAGCCGACCGCCGTGACGTCGACCACCTTCCCCCACTCGTCATCGATCTGCGCCGACTGCGCAAACTGCCGCCGACCCGGACCGGCCCGCTGCGACGCTGGATCGCGATCGTGCAGGTCCTGCGCTCGGACAGCTCCCGCGACATCCTGCGGCTACGCCGCTCCGACCTGCAGTCCCTGTCGCGCCTGTACAGCACGACGCCGTCGATGCTCTATGAACGGCTCGGCGCCTGGGGCGCGTTGGTGGAGCCGGGCGAGCCGGTGGCGGTCGGCGCACGGCGCCGCGTCCTGCCCATCCGGCCGCCGCAGCAGCGAAGTTGAGGGTGTCCGACCGGCGGGTCGGCTCCGAGGTGGCAGGTACCGACCCCCCTTCCCCCCGGTCGGATCCGTAGGATCGCCAGGTGGCCGAGATCCTGGCAGTCAGCGTCAATGGCCTCGTGAAGACCTACTCCGCGCGATCCATTCCCTCCCGGTCCGGGACCGCGCGCGGCGAGGGCTCCCGGGGCCCCGGTCGACGTGGCCGCCGCAGCTCCGCCGCGCCGGCTCTGCGGCCCGCGCCGTTCGCCGAGGTCTCGACGACGCCCGCCACGCTCGCGGCGTCGGCGGGGCGGGCAGCCTCCCCCGATGGCCGGATCCGCGCGGTCGACGGCTTGTCGCTGGGCGTCCCGGTCGGCTCGGTGACGGCGCTGCTGGGCCCCAACGGCGCCGGCAAGACGACGACGGTGGAGATCTGCGAGGGCTTCCGCCGGGCCGACGCGGGCGAGGTCCGCATCCTGGGCCGTGACCCGATCGTGGACGCGGTCGCCCTGCGGCCCCGGGTCGGCGTGATGCTCCAGGCCGGCGGGATGTACCNGGGCGCCCGGGCCGGGGAGATGCTGCGGCTGGTCGCCGCGCACCATCGCCACCCGCTCGATCCCGCGGCGCTGCTGGACCGGCTCGGTCTGACCGACTCCGCCGGCACCCCGTTCCGCCGGCTGTCCGGCGGCCAGCAGCAGCGGCTGTCGCTGGCGATGGCCGTGGTCGGCCGCCCCGAGCTGGTGTTCCTCGACGAGCCGACGGCCGGGCTGGACGTCGCGGGTCGGCGCACCACCTGGGAGCTCATCGAGGAGCTGCGCACGGCCGGCGTCACCGTCGTGCTCACCACCCACGCGATGGACGAGGCCGAGCGCCTCGCCGACCAGGTGATCATCATCAACCGCGGTCGGGTCGTGGCCGTCGGCTCGCCCGCGGAGCTCACCCGCGGCGGCGCCGAGGGCCAGTTGCGCTTCCGTGCCCCCACCGGCCTGGAGCTCGGCAAGCTGCTGCTCGCGCTGCCGGACGGCACCACCGCCCACGAGGGACCGACCGGGCACTACCTGGTTCAGGGCACGGTCGACCCGCAGCTGCTCGCCGCGGTGACCGCCTGGTGCGCCGGCAACGGCGTGCTCGCGGAGGATCTCCGGGTGGAGCAACGAACGCTGGAGGACGTCTTCGTGGAGCTGACCGGTTCGGAGCTGGGCTCATGACCGCCACCGACGCCGCCGGGCCCGGCACCCGGGGACCCGCTGGCCGGGGCCGCGCCGGCCTGCTCGACCTGCGCCCGGCGCCGGCGGCGGCCACCCGCGCCCGGATGTTCGCCGCGCAGACCCGACTCGAACTGATCCTCACCCTGCGCCGCGGCGAGTCCGTGCTGCTGACCATGATCATACCGGTCGGCCTGCTCGCCTTCTTCACCGCCGTGGACGTGCTCCCGAGCGACACCGAGAAGTCGGTGGACTTCCTCGTCCCCGGGGTGCTGGCGCTCGCGGTGATGTCGACCGCGTTCACCGGCCAGGCGATCGCCACCGGCTTCGAACGCTCCTACGGGGTGCTCAAGCGCCTCGGCGCGACGCCCCTGCCCCGCTCGATCCTGCTCGCCGGCAAGACCGCGGCGGTGCTCGCCGTCGAGGTCATCCAGCTCGTCCTGCTGGTCGCGGTCGGCTTCGCGCTCGGCTGGGATCCCAGCGGCGGGGCGGGCGCCGTGCCGTCCGTGCTGGCGCTGCTCGTGCTCGGCACGGCCGCCTTCTCCGGGCTCGGTCTGCTCATGGCCGGCACCCTGCGCGCCGAGGCGACGCTTGCCGCTGCCAACGGCGTCTACCTGCTGTTGCTGCTGATCGGCGGGGTGGTCTTCCCGCTGTCGAAGCTGCCCGGCTGGCTGCGGGCGATCGCCGAGGTGCTGCCCACCGCCGCACTGTCGGACGGGCTGCGCGACGTCCTCGCCGACGGTTCCGGCCCCGGGGTCCGCAACCTGGTCGTGCTCGCGGTGTGGGCCGTGGTGACCCTGGGCCTGGCCGCCCGCACCTTCCGCTGGGAATAACCGACCGCCGCGCATGACCCGGCCGCCGCGCATGACCCGGCCGCCGCGCATAACCGACTGCCGGGAATGACCCGATCCCCGCGTATGACCCGACCGGGCGGCCCGGCGTCCGACCGGCGAGTCGTGGGCGCACCGGGCGTTACTATGGCACCCGTGCCAGCTTCTACAACGCGTCGGAGATTGCCGCTCGTCAGCCGGCGCGCGTTCCAGGTCGTCACCGCGCTCAACGTCTTCGCGCTGTCCCTGATCGTGGTCAGCGGCGGAGTCGTCNGGCTCAGCGGCTCCGGCCTGGGCTGCCCGACGTGGCCGCAGTGCGGCGACGGNTCGTTCACGCCGCACTCCGAGTACGCCCTGCACGGCGCGATCGAGTTCGGCAACCGGGTCGTCGGGCTGGTCGTCGGGCTGGTGGTGCTCATCACCCCGATCATGGCGCTGCGCCTGCGCGACGGCCGCCGCCGGGACCTGACCCTGCTGTCGTTCGGCCTGTGGCTGGGCTACCTCGGCCAGGCGGTGCTGGGCGGCATCACGGTCCTGACGAAGCTGAACCCGACGACCGTCGCCGGCCACTTCCTGCTGTCCATGGTGCTGCTGTGGAACGCCGTCGTCCTCGACCGCCGCGCCCGCCAGGGCGCCGGCGCGGTGACCCCGGCGGTCGCCCCCGCGCTGCTGTGGCTGGCCCGGCTGCTCGTCGTCGTCTCGGCCGGCGTCCTCGTCCTCGGCACGGTGGTGACCGGGACCGGCCCGCACAGCGGCGACAGCGAGCACCCCGCCCGCTTCGGCTTCGACATCGTCAACGTCTCCCAGCTCCACGCCGACGGCGCGATGCTGCTGACCGGCCTGGTCGCGGCGATGGCGTTCGCGGTGCGGGTCACCGCCGCCCCCGTGGCCGCCCGACGCGACTCGCTCGTCCTGATCGCCGTGGTCGTCGCGCAGGCCGGCATCGGCTTCGCCCAGTACTTCCTCGGCGTCCCCTCCGGCCTCGTCGCCCTGCACATGACCGGCGCCACCATCATGTGGGTCGTCGCGCTGCGCCTGTGGCTCTCCATGGTCACCCGCCCGGCCCTGGCGACCGCCGGCGCGGCGACACCGACCGACATGGCGACACCGACCGACGCGGCCCCGGCATTCGTGGCGCCGGCCTCGCCGGCCCAGGTCGCCGCGCCCGTGCCCGGAGCAGGGGCCCAGCCCGCTCCGGCAGAGGCCCCAGGGACGCCGGGCCGCCAGCCCGTCGGCGCGCCCCGCCCCTGACCGAGGACCGCACCGGGTACTGACCGGCCGACCGAACGCGCCTGGTACTGACCGGCCGACGGAGCGCGCCCCGACCGTGTGGGGCCCGCGCCGTCAGGAATAGGGGGCGGACGGGCGGAGGTTGGGCACGCACATGACCATCACGCCCTTCGACCCGCGGGTGCTGCTCGCGGAGAGTCGACTCGGTGTCCTTGCCACGATCAAGGCCGACGGCCGTCCTCAGCTTTCTCCCGTCCAGCCCNACTTCGACCGTGAGGCGGAGGTCCTCTACGTCTCGATGACCGAAGGGCGAGCCAAGACGGCAAACCTGCGTCGGGATCCGCGCGCCACCCTGGAGGTCACCAGCCCGGACGGCCGCGCCTGGGNCACCGCCGAGGGCACGGCGACGCTCACCGGACCGGGGACGGACCCCCGCGGCCCCGAGGTCGAGGCGCTGGTGCACTACTACCGCAGCGCCGCCGGGGAGCACCCGGACTGGGACGAGTACCGGTCGGTGATGGTGTCCGACCGCCGGGTGCTCATGAGAATGGCGGTCGACCACGTGTACGGCGAGAAGCTGGGCTGAAACCCAGGTCCGTCGACCGAAGNCCGGACGCCTCGGGCAGGGCGGTGCGGCCGGGCCGGACCGCTGAACCGTCCAACCCACGTCACGCCGGCATGNCCCGACTCCGATCGTGGGAGAGGTCGTCGCCCTCTCTCGTGCCTCGTCGAGCCAACCCAGGTACATCCTCCTGTCGAGCACTGTAGGTGTCGGTTCCCGTACTGGAATGGTCCGGTGTGGGTGCGATGGGACACTGAACAGATGATCGGCGGGGGCGGGTCGGCTGACGGGGATGGCGGTTGGGACTTCTTCGTCTCCTACACCGCGGCGGACCGGGGCTGGGCCGAGTGGATCGCCTGGACCTTGGAAGAAGCCACCTACCGGGTCCTGGTCCAGGCGGGGGACTTCGCCCCGGGTCGAACTGGGTCGGCGGGATGCACGACGGGGCCCAGCGCGCGACGCGGACCATCGCGGTGCTCTCCGACGCCTACACCCGCTCGGTCTACGGCCAGGCCGAATGGCAGGCGGCGTGGGCCGCGGACCCGTCCGGGGCGGCCCGCAAGCTTCTCGTGACGCGGGTAGCCGACTGCGACCGGCCGGGACTACTCGCCCAGGTGGTCTCCACAGACCTGTTCGCGCTCCCGGAGGGACAGGCGCGGGCGGAACTGCTCCGCGCGGCGGCACTGGCCCGGTCCCCGGTGGCCGGGCGAAACCACGCGACGCACCACCGTTCCCGCCTGACGGGCGGGCGGTGCAGGTCCGCCCGTCGTTCCCCGGCGGCCGGCCGGACGTGTGGAACGTCCCCCCACGGCTGGCCCACTTCACCGGCCGAGCCGACCTGCTCGACCAGCAACTCACCGACGAGGGCACGGTCGCGGTCTGCGCCCTGCACGGCCTCGGTGGGATCGGGAAAACCGCCCTCGCCGTCGAATACGCCCACCGCCACTCACACAGCTACGACCTGGTCTGGTGGATACCCACCGAAGATCCACAGCTCATCCCCGGGCACGTGTCCACCCTCGGCGTGCACCTCGGCGTGCACCTCGGCCTGCCCGACGGCGCGGACTGGTCCGCCGTCCTCGACGTGCTCCGGCGCGAACGGCTGCGCTGGCTGCTCATCCTCGACAACATCGGGGACCGGGCCCTGGTCGGCCCGTTCCGCCCGACCGATCATTTCGGCCGGCTGCTCGTCACCTCGCGGCGCGCCGGCCTCGACGGCTTCGGAACCCAGATCGCCGTGCCCGAGCNCCCCCGACGCGACGCGGTCGACCTGCTCACCCGGCGGATCCCCGCGCTCGCCCCCGGGACGGCCGGGCGGATCGCGCAACTCCTCGGGGACCTGCCCTTGGCCGTGGAGCAGGCCGCCGGCTACCTGGGCGAGACCGGCATGCCGCCCGACGACTACGCCCAGCTCCTGCGCGGGCGGCTCGGGGACATGCTGCACCGCGGGTGGGTGCCCGACCGGCCCGGCATCACGATCGCCAACCTGTGGGACCTCTCCCTGGCACGGCTGCGCGCCGACCAGCCCGCCGCGGTCGGTCTGCTGGAACTGTGCGCGGCGTGCGCCGCGGAGGCCATCCCCCTCGACCTCTTCAGCGACAACATCGACGAACTACCCGCCGGCCCCCTCCACGACGCGGCGGCCGATCCCCTGGCCTGGGCGGACACGGTTGGCGCGCTCGTCGACTACGGGCTCACCCGCCGCGACGGGCCCACTCTCACCGTGCACCGGCTCACCTCCGCCGCCGTCCGCACCACGATGACCCCCGACCAGCACACCACCACCGACGCCACCCTCATCCACCTCCTGCGCGCGACCCTGCCGGCAGGCATTGCCGGGCACCCGGAGAACTGGCCCCGCTGGCGCACTGTGCTTCCCCACCTCCGCACCGCCCTCGACCGCCACTCCGACCAGGACGGATCAGACGAGAACCTCACCCGGGACCCGACCACCCTGACACCCTGACCAGCCGCCACAACCTCGCCGGCGCCTACCGGTCGGTGGGACGCCTCGATGAGGCCATCGCCCTGCACGAACAGACCCTCACCGAAAGCGTGCGTGTCCTGGGTCAGGACCATCCAGTCACGGCAACGATCCGGGAGAATCTGGCGGCCGCCCGAACCGCACGCACCGGCTGACTGCTGACTGCTGACAGCTCGCAGACGGCGCCGTCCGTCCGGTAAGAACGGCCGAGCCGTGGCCTCGTGCCGTTGTGCTTTCTGGCGCCTCGTCCGGAGAGGTCGCAACCCGAGCGAACAGTTCGCCGCGGCCTGGTCTGCGGCGAGACGGCTGATCATTTCTGCGGGAAACGCTGCCGGTGGGACCGCGAAGTGTTCCGCGGAACCCGAGCGCCCCCGAAGGCCAGACGCGCCGGCCGCGGGTGTGCGGTCGGCGCGTCTGGGGAGTCGGATCGGTGGGATCCGAGGCGGAGCGGGGGTCAGACGACGGCGGTGACCGCGATCGCGACGAACAGCAGCGTCAGGTAGGTGATCGACATGTGGAACAGACGCATGGGGCGGGGATCGTCGCCGCGGCGGGTCCGGCGGTCGATGCGGTGCGCCTCGGCGAGGAACCAGGCGCCGACGACCACGGCGGACACCAGGTACACCGGGCCGGTGTGGGCCACCGGGACCAGCGCGAGCGAGGCGGCCACCATCGCGTACGAGTAGCCGAGGATGCGCCGGGTCACCACCTCGACGGGGGCGACGACGGGCAGCATCGGGATGCCGGCCGCGGCGTAGTCGTCGCGGAACTTCATCGCCAGCGCCCAGAAGTGCGGCGGGGTCCAGAAGAACACCACGGCGAACAGCAGCACCGCCGACCAGCCCACGGTGCCGGTGACCGCGGACCAGCCGATGAGGACCGGGAAGCAGCCGGCCGCGCCGCCGATGACGATGTTCGACGGGGTACGGCGCTTGAGCCCGAGGGTGTAGACGAAGACGTAGAAGGCGATCGCGCCGTCCGCGAGCAGCGCCGACGGCCAGTTCACCAGCAGGCCGAACATCAGCGTCGAGACGATGCCGATGGCGATGCCGAAGACGAGCGCCTCGGTCGGGGTGACGGTGGCACGGACCAGGGGGCGCCGCTTGGTGCGGGCCATGACCTGGTCGATGTCCCGGTCGACGTAACAGTTGATCGTGTTGGCGCTGCCGGCCGCCAGGGTGCCGGCGACGAGGGTGACGGCGATCAACCAGAGCGAGGGCATCCCCCGGTCCGCGAGCATCATCACCGGCACGGTGGTGATGAGCAGCAACTCGACCACGCGCAGCTTCATGAGCGCGACGTAGGCGCGGATCTTCGCGTTCACCGCGGCGAACCCACTCGCGACGGGCGGCACCGCGGCGGCGGGCGCCGCGTGGGCGGCCGCCGTGCCGTTCGACGCCNCCGTGGGGGAACCGGAGCGATGGGTCGCCGTGGGAGAACCGGAGCGGTGGGTCGCTGTGGGGGAAGCGGTTCCGTTCGAGCCGGACGTGCCGTTCGAGCCGGACGTGCCGTTCGAGCCGGATCCGACGCGTGACGCGGCGGTCGAACCGTGGGGAATCACCGTCACGTTCGACATGACGGCGCCGACCGGGGAGGCCGCCGTGCCGTTGGACTTCGCGGTGCCGTTCGACTTCGCGGTGCCGTTCGAGACCGCGACCCCGTTCGAGACCGCCGTGCCATTCGAGACCGCGACCCCGTTCGAGCGGCCGGTTCCGGCGGGCTTCGCGACACCGTTCGAGAGTCCGACCCCACCGGAGATCGCGCTACCGGTGGGTGTCGCGTTCGCGGGGGACGGCATGGCTGCCTCGGTCGGTGCGGTCTCGGGGCGCGGGGCGTCCGCGGGGTCGGGGGCACCCTGGGCCGGGACATGGTCCGGGGCAGGCGGGAGCGTGGTTGCGGCGATCACCGACGGAGAGGTGCCCGACCGCACCGGTCCGCGTGTGGTGACGTGCCGGCGACGAAGGGCGGCCTCGGTAGACAGAGCGACCTCGCGATCGGCGGGATCGGCGGACGACCCGCACTGTACGGAGCCCCGGGGACGGAGCGGACGGTGTTCTACGACGTGTCGGAGTCTAGCCGCCGGATTGGGGCGCACGCGCGGCGGCCGCACCCGCACCGGGCAGCGGACGGTGCGGTCTGGATCACGTCGCCGGTCGCGCGTCCAGCCGGCCGGGCCACCGGACGGGGTCGTCCCGCCCGCGGCCCAGGCCCGGCGTGGTGTGTCTCACGAGTGCCGTCCTGCCAGTTCACGCCGGGTGTTCTTCCAACCGCTACCCGCGCGTCACAGAGCCGAACAGATGGGGATCAGACTGGAACCAGACTGGGATGGAGCCGGCGCGACGGGGTAGTGCCCACAGGGGTGCACCCGGCGGGCGTCAGGTCGGAGCCGGCCTGNGCCGCGCGCCGGTCGGCGGCGCACCGGAACCGATTCCCGGCGACGGGCATCACCGGCACCGAGAACGGCTTGACCTGTTGTGGACGTTCACCGCCCGCGGAGAGGAACCAAAGCCTGATGAGCAACCCCCTGTCCGAGCTCTCGGCCGCCGGAGTGGCGGTCTGGTTGGACGACATCAGCCGGGACCGGCTGCGCACCGGCAACCTCGCCGATCTGGTCGCCAACCGCAGCGTCGTCGGTGTCACCAGCAATCCGACGATCTTCCAGAAGGCGATTGCGTCCAGCGACCTGTACAACGAGCAGCTACGCGACCTGAAGGTCCGCGGTGTCGACGTCGGCGAGGCGGTGCGCGCGATCACCGCCGCGGACGTCCGTGACGCCTGCGACGTGCTGCGCGGCGTCTACGACGCCTCCGGCGGGGTCGACGGGCGGGTGTCCCTCGAGGTCGACCCCCGCCTGGCCCACGAGGCCGAGCGCACCGTCGCCGAGGCCCGCGCGCTGTGGTGGCTGGTGGACCGGCCCAACCTGTTCATCAAGATCCCGGCCACCCAGGACGGGCTGCCGGCGATCACCGAGACCCTCGCTCAGGGCATCAGCGTGAACGTCACGCTGATCTTCGGCCTGGACCGCTACGACGCCGTCATCGAGGCGTTCATCGCAGGTGTCGAGCAGGCGATCGAGGCCGGCCGGGACGTCAGCGACCTGGCCTCGGTCGCGTCGTTCTTCGTCAGCCGGGTCGACTCCGAGGTCGACGCCCGGCTGGAGAAGATCGGCACGCCGGAGGCGAAGGCGCTGCACGCGAAGACGGCGATCGCGAATGCCCGGTTGGCCTACGAACGGTACGAGAAGGCGTTCGCCACCCCTCGGTGGCAGGCGCTGGCCGCGCAGGGCGCGAAGCCACAGCGGCCGCTGTGGGCGTCCACCTCGACGAAGGACCCGTCCCTGCCGGACACGATCTACGTCTCCGAGCTGATCGCGCCCGGCACCGTCAACACCATGCCCGAGGCGACCCTGCAGGCGTTCGCCGACCACGGGACGGTCCGCGGGGAGACCATCCGCCCGTACTACGACGACGCCCGTGGCGTGTTCGCCGCGCTGGCCGCCGTCGGCGTGGACCTCGACGACGTGATCGAGACTCTGGAGACCCAGGGGGTACAGAAGTTCGAGGACTCGTGGAACCAGCTGCTCGGCACCATCGCGCAGCAGCTCGGCAGGTCCGGTTCGGACGGCTAGCCGGCACGTCCCGCGTCGTGAGCATGACCCCGATCGGCCGGGTGACCGGGCCGGTCCGCGGCCGTGGTGATCGTCTCAGCGTCCGTCGTGGACAGGCGACGGTCGCAGGTGAAACAACCTCGGGTAGACCGAAGCGAGAACGAAGGGGGAACGGGTGGCGCCCACGGTGAGATCCAACCCGCTGCGGGATCCACGTGACCGCAGACTGCCCCGGCTGCCGGACGCGAGCGCCCTCGTGGTGTTCGGTGCGACCGGTGACCTGGCCCGCAAGAAGCTGATTCCCGCCGTCTACGACCTGTTCAGCCGCGGGCTGCTGCCGCCTGGTTTCGTGCTGCTCGGTTTCGCGCGCAGGGACTGGTCGGACGGCGATTTCGTCGATTTCGCCCGCGAGTCCGCCGAGAAGGGCGCGCGCACCCCGTTCCGGGACGAGGTCTGGGACCGGCTGGCCGGCTCCGTCCGCTTCCTGCAGGGCTCCTTCGACGACGACGCGGCCTTCGACCGGCTCGCCTCGACGCTGGAGGACCTGGAGCGCTCGCACGGCATCGGGGGCAACGCCGCGTTCTACCTGTCCATCCCGCCCTCGGCGTTCCCGGTCGTGCTCAAGCAGATGCAGCGCACGGGCCTGTCCTCGGCGCAGGACTCGGGCGGCTGGCGCCGCGTCGTCATCGAGAAGCCGTTCGGGCACGATCTGGCCTCGGCTCGCGACCTCAACGCCCTGGTCGACGACGTGTTCACCCCGTCGGGGGTGTACCGGATCGACCATTACCTGGGCAAGGAGACGGTGCAGAACCTGTTCGCGCTGCGGTTCGCGAACAGCCTGTACGAGCCGATCTGGAACTCGCAGTTCGTCGACTCGGTGCAGATCACCATGGCCGAGGACGTCGGCATCGGCACCCGCGCCGGCTTCTACGACGAGACCGGCGCCGCCCGCGACGTGCTCCAGAACCACCTGCTCCAGTTGCTCGCCCTCACCGCGATGGAGGAGCCGGTCAGCTTCGGCCCGGAGACGATCCGCACCGAGAAGCTCAAGGTGCTGCGCGCCGTCTCGCTGCCCGACGACCTTGCCCGCTTTGCCGTGCGCGGCCAGTACGAGCAGGGCTGGCTCGCCGGGGAGCGGGTTCCCGGCTATCTCGACGAGAAGGACATCCCGCCGGGCTCCCGAACGGAGACGTTCGCCGCGGTACGGCTCGGCATCGAGACCCGCCGCTGGGCCGGGGTGCCGTTCTACCTGCGGACCGGCAAGCGGCTACCCCGACGGGTCACCGAGATCGCGATCGTGTTCAAGAAGGCGCCGCACCTGCCCTTCGACCACACCGACACCGCCGAGCTCGGCAACAACCAGCTCGTCATCCGGGTGCAGCCCGACGAGGGCGTCACCCTGAAGTTCGGTTCCAAGGTGCCGGGCTCGGCGATGGAGGTCCGCGACGTCGCGATGGACTTCCTGTTCGGCGAGGCGTTCACCGAGGCGCTGCCCGAGGCCTACGAGCGGCTCATCCTCGACGTGCTGCTCGGCGACGCGACGCTGTTCCCGAACAACGCCGAGGTCGAGGAGTCCTGGCGGATCGTCGACCCGCTGGAGGAGTACTGGGCGAACACGACCCCGCACCGCTACCGCGCGGGAAGCTGGGGGCCGGCGGCGGCCGACGAGATGCTCGCCGCGGACGGCCGCCGGTGGCGGCGGCCGTGAGCGCGCCCGCCCACCGGCGCCCGGCCGGCCATCACGGCGTGCACCCTCCCGTCGACCGAGGCTTCCCGTCGGCCGGCGGCCCACTCCCGCGGACGGATAGGAGCCCCTCGTGACCACGCTGTGGGACACCACCGGTTCTGAGGTGGTCAAGGCCCTCTCCGCCGAGCGGCGGGCGGCCGGGGCGCTGGCCTTCGGGCTGGCGCTCACCCTCGTCGCCGTCGTCGACGAGAGGCACGTCAGCGAGGCCGAGGGCGCGGCGACGCTCGCCGCCTCCGCCCACCCGTGCCGGCTGCTCATCGTGGTGCGCCGTCAGATCGAGTCGCCGCACCCCCGGCTGGACGCCGAGGTCTCGATCGGCGGCCGGCTCGGCCCGGGTGAGGCGGTCGTCATGCGGATGTCGGGGCGCCTGGCGCTGCACGCCGAGTCGGTCGTGCTGCCGCTGCTCGCCCCGGACGCCCCGGTGGTCACCTGGTGGCACGACGAGCCGCCGGTCCGGATCGCCTACGATCCGCTCGGCGTCTTCGCCGACCGCCGCGTCACCGACGTCACCGCCGCCCCCGACCCGCTGGCCGCGCTGTCCCAGCGGGCGACGGACTTCGCGCCCGGCGACACGGACCTGTCGTGGACCCGCCTGACGCCGTGGCGGACCCTGCTCGCCGCGGCGTTCGACACCGTCAGCGACCGGCCCGACGCGGCGGTGATCACCTCCGGGCGGGCCAACCCGAGCGCCCAGCTCTTCGCCGGCTGGTTGCAGAACAAGCTCGGCATCCCGGTGTCCGTCGAGGAGGTCGGGAGCCGGCCCGACATCACGAAGGTGACCGTGTCCTTCGGCGGGTCCGAGCTCGCGATCTCCCGGACCGACTCCCGCACGGCGAGGATCTCCCGGTCCGGCTACCCGGACCGCGTCCTGCCGCTGCCGGGCCGCGGCGTCGGCGAGCTGCTCGCCGAGGAGCTGCGCCGGCTCGACGACGACGAGGTCTTCGCTGAGGCGCTGGGTACCTGGAGCGGCCTGGCGCACCTCGCCGACCGCTCGCCGCACCGCGAGCACATCTGGCGCGACCCGATGGACAAGTCCGTGACGGTCACCAGCACGGTTCCGCCGACCGCCGGCGCCGCCCAGGCCGGGGCGACCTCCCAGGCGGGAACGACATCCCCTGCCAGGAGCGCACCCCAGACCGGGAGCGCATCCCAGACCGGGAGCGCACCCCAGGCGGGAACGGCGTCCTCCGCCGGGAGCTCCCCGCCCGCCGGCCTGTCGGGCTCCGCCGCCCAGGCGAAGCGGCCGGCGCGCGGCCCGGCCGCCGGGTCCACATCCGGGTCCACATCCGGATCTGCGACGGCGGACCAGCCGAAGGCGGGCGGCGCATGACAGCCGAGCCGCAGCTCGTCCCGCACCGCGACGCCGGCGTCCTCGCCCGCGCCGCCGCCGCCCGGCTGATCACCCGGCTGATCGACGGGCAGGCCGCCCGCGGCGAGGCGTCGGTGGTGCTCACCGGCGGTGGCATCGGCATCGCACTGCTGCGAGCGGTCCGGACGAACCCCGCGGTCGACGCGGTCGACTGGTCCAGGGTCGACGTCTGGTGGGGCGACGAGCGGTTCGTCCCCGCGGACTCCCCCGACCGCAACGACCGGCAGGCCCGCGAGGCGCTGCTCGACCACATCCCGGTCGACCCGAAGCGGGTGTTCCCGATGGGCCATCACGCGGCCCAGACGGCCGGCGGGGACGTCGAGGGCAGCACCGCGGCATCCGGCTACGCCGACCCGGAGTCGGCGGGGGCGGAGTACGCGGCCCTGCTCGCCGGCCGCGCGGCGCCGGGCGCCGCGGTCCCCGTGTTCGACGTCGTCCTGCTCGGTCTCGGCCCGGAGGGGCACGTCGCGTCCCTGTTCCCGAACTCGCCGGCGGTCGTGGCCACGGAGCCGGTGGTGGCCGTGCACGACTGCCCGAAGCCGCCGCCGGAACGCATTTCCCTGACCCTGCCGACGATCCAGTCGGCCCGCGAGGTGTGGGTGATCGTCGCGGGTGAGGAGAAGGCCGGGGCCGTGGCCGCGTCGTTCTCCGGAGCGGGGCCGATCGACGTCCCGGCAACCGGAGCCGTGGGCCGCGAACGCACCCTCTGGCTGGTCGACCGGGCGGCCGCCTCCCGCCTGACACCGACCCACGGCTGACACCGACCCCGGCTGAGGCGCCGGTGGGTTGGTGCGGTGGGTTGGTGCGGTCGGCGGGCCGGGTTTTCCGGGACCGCCGCCTGTGCTCAGGCGAGGATCCGCGTCTTGCCGCGTTCGAACTCGACGTCGCTGATGATGCCCTGATCGCGCAGGTCCGCGAGCTTGCCGAGCTCGTCGGCGCTGCTCGCCGGGGCGGCGGCCCGCTCGAGATACGCCCGCCACGCCCGCTCGTCCCGGTCCGCGGCGGCGCGGCTGCGCTCGTGCATGNTGCCGCCGCGGACGACGAGGTAGGCGAGCACACCGAGACAGGGCAGCACGACGATGGCGGCGGTCCAGNCCGCCTTCGCCCAGCCAGACAGGTCCGGGCTGCGGAAGACATCGGTGATCACCGCGAAGAGCAGGAACAGCCACAGGACGAAGGCGAAGAACCAGACCATGTAGAGGAACACGCTCAGCAACGGGAAGTCGGGATCCACCGCGGCACCTCCAGTCAGTACCGTCGCCCCGGACCCGGGGGACGGTCGCCGGTCCGCGCGGAGCCTGCGGGCCGAGACCCGGGTCATACCCGCCCGCGGCCGCCCCGCCGTCGCCCCCGGTCACCCGTCCGGGGTGGAAACCCGAGTCCCGCCACGCCTCCCCTGCCTCCCCTGGATGCTCGTGGTATTCGCCGGCGGGGTCGGCTCACCCGGGCACCCGACGCAGCACCGCATGCCCGCCCGGAACAATCAAGGACGCTGGATAGTCGTAGTCCAGGGTGCCGTCGGTGCGCAGCACGAGGACGTCGACCGCGTTCGCGACGCACGCCACGCCGCCCGCGGTGAGACGCTCGGCGAACCGGGCCTCGGCGCNGCGGACGCTCAGGAGCTCCAGGTCGGCCGCGCAGCCGTCGCGCGTGTTCCGGTTACTGCCCAGGGTCTCGCCCACCCGGCCGCCGGCCAGGATGAGCTCGGCCGGATACGAGGCCTCGTCCTGCGCGACCGTCCCCCGCCACCGCCCGATCATGCCGGCGGGCAGGTCGCCGCCGTTCCCCGGCCGCGCCGCGCCGTCCCCGTCGACCGCGGCGACGGGCCCGGCCGACCGGGACGGGCCGATCTCGCCGCCACCACCGCCACCGCCGGAGGTGAGCAGAAGGATCCCGCCAGCCACGGCCACGACCGCCACCAGCGCGGCGAGCAGCAGGCCGACNGGCCGCCAGTCCCACCGCCCCCCGCTCGGCCCCGTCGGCGGCGACCCGCCCGCCACCGGGCGCCGCCCCGGCACCGCGCCGGGCATGGCCCGCAGGGACACCGGCGTCGCGCTCCCCGGGGCTACTCCGGTCACGCCATCCGGGACCGCTCCGGACACGCCACCCGGGACCACCCCGGACACGCCACCCGGAGCCGCTCCGGTCGCGCCACCCGGCACTCGACCGCGCGCTGCAGGGGCCGGGCGCAGCGGCGCGGAGCCGGATGACGCCCGGGTGAGCAGGGCCTGCGCGCCGTCGGGGCGCAGCCGGCTCGCCGGGCTCTTGGCCAGCAGGCCGGCGATCGCGGGGGCCAGCGGGCCGGCGCGGGCGAACGGGGGCGGGTCGGCGTGCAGCACCGCGCCGACCGTCAGCGGCAGGGTCTCCCGGTGAAACGGGGGGACCCCCTCGACGGCGAGGTAGAGGGTGGCGCCGAGCGCGAACAGGTCGCCGGCGAGGGTCGCCGCACCGCCGAGCAGCCGCTCGGGGGCCATGTAGGCGGGGGTCCCGCCGCTACCGAGACCCCCGGTCAGCGTCGGGTCGGAGACGTGCGTGGCGATGCCGAAGTCGGTGAGCAGCACCCGGCCGTCGTGCGCCAGCAGGATGTTGGACGGCTTGACGTCGCGGTGCAACACCCCGAGCCGCTTGCCGGCGACGAGGGCGTCAAGGACGGCGAGGCCCACCCGGGCCGCGCGTTCCACCGGCAGCGGGCCCCCGCGCTCGACGGTGGCGACCAGGGTGGCGGCGGGCACGTAGTCCATCACGATCCACGGCAGCCCGTCCTGCTCGACGGCGTCGTGGACGGTCACGACGTGCGGGTTGCCCCGTAGCCGGGCGGCGTTGCGAGCCTCCCGCATCGCCGTGTCGACCTGGCCGGCCCGCTCGGCGTCCTCGAGGTCGGCCGGGAACCGGATCTCCTTGACTGCGACGTCGACCCGCAGCACCTCGTCGTACGCCCGCCAGACGGTGCCCATCCCGCCGGCGCCCAGCCACTCGACCAGCCGGTAGCGCCCCGCGACGAGCCGACCGGCGCCGACGTCATCAACGGTCACGGCGCATCATCCTCGGCGGTGGGCCTGGCGGGGCCGGGCGGGAGCGTCCCGCGCACCCGCGCCGGGCACCAACCGACGGCCCGCCTGTCCGGCCGCGGGCGCGAGCGCGGCGCGGGCCGGATGTCAGGCCTCGAATCAGCCTAGGGGGCGCCCCGCAGCTTGGCGAGGGCTTCCGCGAGGATCGCCTCGCCGTCCTTCTCGTTACGCCGCTCCCGGACGTAGGCGAGATGGGTCTTGTACGGCTCGGTCCGCGGCGGGGCCGGGGTGTTGTCCCGGTCCCGCCCCGCCGGAAAGCCACAGCTCGGACAGTCCCACGTGTCGGGAATGGCCGCGTCCGCGGCGAACGACGGTCTCGTCTCGTGCGCGTTGGCACACCAGAAGGAGATGCGCTGGCGGGGCGCGGTCTCGCCGCGCTCCGCCTCTCCCATCGGTCCTGCCCCGACCCGGCTCCCCCGGATGGCGTTGCCACCTGCCACGGCCCGCGTGCTCCTTCGTCTCGTCCCATGGGTGGTAGCCCGGAACCCGCTGCGGCGGCCCCGCGGTGTGCACCACCGCGGGAACCGACAGCCGGTTCCGCAAGCATGACGTTCCCGGCCACTCCCCCGGGTTGTCCCTCCGGGTACGTCCTGGGGGGAGTGTAGGCCGCCAGGGCCCAACGTGGATGCACCGACCACCCCAACCCGGCCATGCACAGCCGGGACGATCAAGGACGGGTCGGGCGTCATCCGGATCCGAGCGACACGGCGGACGGATCGGCCGTGCCGATGGACGGCACGATCGCGAACGTCGTGACCCCCGCGCTGTGGAACTCCGGGGTGTGCACGACCGCCAGCGGGATCACCGCGGCGCTGCCGACGACGGTCTGCTCCAGCGCGCCCCACGAGGCGGCCGCGGTGGTCTCCGAGGTGGCCCGCAGGGCGGCGTCGAGCTGGCGGGAGGCGTTCGGATCGCGGTAGCCGCCGTCGGCGGGCCGCGGGCCGAGCCACTGCTCGTCCAGCAGCGGCTGGAAGACCGTGCGCCCGGCGTCGCCGAACCACGCCGGGGTGATCGTGGACAGCGCCAGGTCCCAGAACTGGCCGGTGGGCTGGACCGCCGCGGCGGTCCAGCGCGCACCGGTGCGGATCCGCACGTCAAGGCGGACGCCAGCGCGGGCGAACGCCGTACGCAGCGCCTCGGCGACCGCCGCGTCGGTGGCGCTGTCGGTGGTGAGCAGCGACAGCGCCGTGACGGGTCCGCCGGGGGTCTGGCTGAGCGCCTCCCGACAGCGGGCCGGGTCGCCGAGGCCGGCGGGGCTCGGGAACGGGTCGGCGTCGTTGTAGCCGGTCATCGGCTCCTGCAGCAGCCCGCCCGTGGTGGCGGCGAACTCGGGGCCGCCGAGAGCCGCGGCCAGGCTCACCCGGTCGATGCAGTAGGGCAGCGCCTGGCGGATGGCCGGTTCGCGCAGGGCTGCCGCGGACGGCCCGTCGAGGCCTACCGTGAGCGCCAGGGTGGAACCCACCGGGGCGACGACGAGGCGCGGGTCCTTGGCCTTCGCCAGTTCCGCGGCCCGGCCGGCCGGGAGTTCACCGTCGAGCGCCATGTCCGCGTCGCCGCGTTCGAGCTGCTGCTGCATCTGTTCGGGGGACAGCCCGTCGATGATCGTGATGTGGTCGGGTAGCGCCCGGCGGATGCCGTCCGAGGAGGCGCTCCACGACGGGTTTCGGGCCAGCCGGTAGCCCGGCGTGGCGTCGTCGTCCGGGGCGATGGTGAACCGGTAGGGCCCGTCGGAGACCAGGTTGTGCAGGTACTCCGGCGAGTCGGGCGGATAGGCGAGCGCCTCCAGCGGCACCGGCGACGCCGCCGGCAGGGCCAGTACGTCGACGAAGTCGTTCACCGGGGCGAGCAGGTGGAACGCGACGGTGTCATCGCCGACGATCTCCACCCCCTCGATGGTGTTGCTCTCGACGAAGGCGGCGGCGTCCCCGGCCGGGGTCGCCGCGAGCTCGGTACAGAATTCGCGGAAGCCGACGACCGTCGCGGCGAAGTAGCCGCGCAGCGGGGAGGGATCCGGCGGCACGCACAGCCGCTTGATGCCACGGGCGACGTCGTTGGCCGTGATCCGCCGCTGGTTCGGGGTGTCCCAGCGGGCCGCCGACCGCAGCCGGACGGTGTAGACCAGCCCGTCCTCGGTGACAATCGGCGCCCCGGCGGCCAGGTCGGGCCGCGGGACTGTCGACTTCGCCGCATCGGCGTCGGCGGGATAGCTGTAGAGCTGGCGGGCGACGAGGCGGACGACGGCCTGCTCGCCGGGCTGGTCGGCCCAGCCCGGGTCTCCGCTGGGCATCTGCTGGGTGACGATGCGCAGGGTGCCCCCGGGCTTGGCCGCCGGCGGGGTCGTGGCGATGGCCGTCGGGGTGGGGCTGGGGGCGGCGAGGCGGCCGGAGCCGCCGGAACCGCCGCTGCAGGCCGCGACGGTGACGGCGAGCACGGCGGCGAGCGCCGCAAGTCGAGACGCCGCCGCCCTCCGGGGGCGGCGGCGCGCACGCGGGGCGTTCAATTCTTCAGCAGCAGACCGAGACCGATGATGCAGACGAACCACACGGTCCCGACCAGGATGGTCAGCCGGTCGAGGTTCTTCTCCACGACGGAGGAACCGCCGAGCGACGAGGACACGCCCCCACCGAACAGGGTGGACAGACCGCCGCCCTTGGCCCGGTGCAACAAGACGAGCAGGATCATCAGAATACTCGCGATGATCAAGGCGATCGACAGACCGACCGTCATTCAGACCAGCTCCTGCTCCTCGGGGAGGTGGCAGGAGACCCGCGCCCGGCTCGCCTCCGCGACAGTGGAGGCTCCACGGCCCTGCACACCTCCTGCGCCTTCCAGCAACCTGCGCCTACCAAGCGACCCACGCCTGCCAAGCACCCTGCACCTGCCAAGCACCCTGCACCCGGCAGGCAACCCACGCCTGCCAAGCAACCCACGCCTGGCAGCAACCTCGGTGGATCCGGCAACCGTCAGGGGGCAAGCGGTATCGGCACACGTCGCCAGGCAACAGTATCCGCTTGCACCGGCGAGCCCCCGCNGGAACCGGCACCGCGAGGGCCGGGTGCGTGACCGGGTACACGGCGGGCAGCCGCATACAGACCGGCCCGGCCGGCCGTTTCTCTACGGTTCCGCCAAGGTACCGCACCCTGTCGCCCGGACCGCGGTGACGCACCCCGCTCCGGGCGCGCGATGCGCAGCCGGGTCCGGCCGGCGGGCGAGCGTTGCGTGCGTCGAGATCTGGCACCGCACCCACAACGGCACTGCGCCCACAACGGCGAGAGCCCGGCGGGGTTCACCCCCACCGGGCTCTCGGTTCGGCCGCCTCAGGCGGGCGGGCCGCTGCGCACGATGCCGACGAACTCCTCGGCGACGAGGCTGGCCCCGCCGACGAGCCCGCCGTCGACGTCGGGCATGGTGAACAGCTCGCCGGCGTTCGCCGCCTTCACCGAGCCGCCGTACAGCACGCGGATGCCCGCGGCCACCGCGTCGCCGTAGAGCCGGGCGAGCTGCCCGCGCACGGCGGCGCACATGTCCTGGGCGTCCTGGGCGGACGCCGTGCGGCCGGTGCCGATCGCCCACACCGGCTCGTAGGCGATGACGATCGTCGCGGCCTGCTCGGCGGTGATCCCGGCAAGCGACCCGGTGAGCTGGCCCAGCACGTGCTCGACGTGGGTGCCGGCCGCGCGGATCTCCTCCACTTCGCCGACGCACAGGATCGGCGTGATCCCGGCGGCGTAGGCCGCCTTCGCCTTCGCGGCGACCAGGGCGTCGTCCTCGTGGTGGTCGGCGCGGCGCTCGGAATGGCCGACGACGACGTAGGAGCAGCCGAGCTTGGCCAGCATCGACCCGCTGATGTCGCCGGTGTGCGCGCCCGAGCCGTGCGGAGAGAGGTCCTGCCCGCCGTAGCCCAGGGCGAGCTTGTCGCCGTCGATCAGCGTCTGGACGCTGCGCAGGTCGGTGAACGGCGGGATGACGACGACCTCGACGGTCTCGAGCTCCGCGGGCTTGAGATCGAAGGCGATCTTCTGCACCAGCGCGATGGCCTCGAGGTGGTTGAGGTTCATCTTCCAGTTGCCGGCCACCAGTGTCCGCCGCCCGGTGCCCTTGTCCTTGCTCACGCGGTTCTTACCTTTCTCGGTACCCCGTTCGGATCGTCCCCGGCCCAGCGGTGCCATCACCGGCTCCCGGTCTCAGACATCGAGCGCCGCGAGGCCGGGCAGCGTCTTGCCCTCGAGGTACTCCAGGCTCGCCCCGCCGCCGGTGGAGATGTGGCTGAAGGCGTCGTCGGGGATGCCGAGCGTGCGCACGGCGGCGGCGGAGTCCCCGCCACCCACCACGGAGAAGCCGTCCCCGGCGGCGATCGCCTCGGCGACCCCGCGGGTGCCGGCGGCGAACGGCGCGAGCTCGAACACGCCCATCGGGCCGTTCCAGAACACGGTCGCGGCGCCGGCGAGCCGCTCGGCGAACTGCGCCGTGGACTCCGGGCCGATGTCCAGGCCGAGCCAGCCCGCCTCGATCCCGTCGGCGGCGACGACCGCCGTCTGGGCGTCGGCGGCGAAGCGGTCGGCGACGACGACGTCGGTCGGCAGCACGATCCGGTCGCCGCCCTCGGCGAGCAGGGCCTTGCAGGTGTCGATCATCTCGGACTCGAGCAGCGAGCCCCCGACGCCGTGGCCGAGGGCCGCCAGGAAGGTGAAGCACATGCCACCGCCGACGAGCAGCGCGTCGACCTTGGGCAGCAGGGCGCGGATGACCCCGAGCTTGTCCGACACCTTCGAGCCACCGAGGACCACCGCGTAGGGGCGGGCCGGGTCGGCGCTGAGCCGGCGCAGCACGTCGAGCTCGGTGAGCACCAGCCGGCCGGCCGCGTGCGGCAGGCGCTTGGGCACGTCGACGACGCTGGCGTGGGCCCGGTGGACCGCGCCGAAGGCGTCGCCGACGTAGAACTCGGCCAGGGCCGCCAGGGCGTCCGCGAACGACGCCCGGGTCACGGCGTCCTTGCTGGTCTCGCCGGGCGAGAAGCGCAGGTTCTCCAGCAGCGCCACCTCGCCGTCGCCGAGACCGGCGACGACCTCACGCGCGCGGGCGCCGGAGATGTCGCCGGTGCCGTCGCCGGCGAAGGCCACCGGCCGGCCGAGCAGCTCGCCGAGGCGGACCGCGACCGGCTCCAGCGAGTACTTGGGGTCGGGCTCGCCCTTGGGACGGCCGAGATGGGAGGTCACGATCACCCGCGCGCCACGGTCCAGCAGCGCGGCGATCGTCGGGACACTGGCGCGGACCCGGCCGTCGTCGGTGATGCGCGGGGTGTCGCCCGAACGGTCCAGCGGCACGTTCAGGTCGCTGCGGACCAGGACGCGGTGCCCGGCGACCTGTAGGTCGTCGATCGTCCTCACTCTTGGTTACTCCATTGGGTTCGAGACCGGGGAAGGGAGACGGGCGATGCTGCGAACCGCCTCCGGCGATCCCCACCGGGAACCTGGCCGGACACGCTCCGCGGCGTTGCGGTTGCGATGCGAGAGGAAGAGTGNGGGACGCAACCACGACGGCCGGGACCGCGGACGGCGGCCCCGGCCGGAACGGCGCCTTGCACCACAGCGAAACCAGTACTACAGCGAGACCAGTACTACGGCGAACCTAGAGGCGGGCGCCGACCAGGGCGGTCAGGTCGACCAGCCGGTTGGAGTAGCCCCACTCGTTGTCGTACCAGCCGACGATCTTGACCTGGTTGCCGGCGGACATCGTCAGCAGCGAGTCGAAGGTGCAGGATGCCGGGGTGTTCACGATGTCGGAGGAGACGATCGGGTCCTCGGTGTAGACCAGGTAGCCCTTGAGCGGGCCGTCGGCCGCCGCCCTGAACGCCGCGTTGACCTCGTCCTTGGTCGCCGGCGTGTTCAGCGTGGCGACCAGGTCGGTGACCGAGCCGTCGAGCACCGGCACCCGCATGGCGATGCCGTCGAGCTTGCCCTTGAGGTGCGGCAGGACCAGCGCGGTGGCCTTGGCGGCACCGGTGGTGGTCGGGATGATGTTCTGCGCCGCCGCCCGGGCCCGGCGCAGGTCCTCGTGCGGGAAGTCCAGGATGACCTGGTCGTTGGTGTAGGCGTGGATGGTGGTCATGAGGCCCTGGCTGATGCCGAACGCCTCGTCGAGGACCTTGGCCATCGGCGCCACACAGTTCGTGGTGCAGGAGGCGTTGGACAGGATGTGGTGCTTCGCCGGGTCGTAGGCGTCGTCGTTCACGCCCACGACGACGGTGATGTCCTCGTCCTTGGCCGGGGCCGAGATGATGACCTTCTTGGCACCCGCCGTGAGGTGCTTGCCCGCGTCGGCGGCCTTGGTGAACCGGCCGGTGGACTCGATGACGATGTCCACGCCCAGCTCGCCCCAGGGCAGCGCGGCCGGGTCGCGCTCGGCGAGCACCTTGATCAGGGTGTCGCCGACCCGGATGCCCTCGTCGACGACGCTGACCGGCGCGGCCAGCGTGCCCAGGGTGGTGTCGTACTTGAGAAGGTGCGCGAGGGTCTTGTTGTTGGTCAGGTCGTTGACGGCGACGATCTCAAGGTCGTCCCGCTTGCTCGCCGCGAGCGCCCGCCAGAAGTTACGGCCGATCCGCCCGAAGCCGTTGACACCCACCCGCGTAGCCACGTTCAGGACTCCCTACCGTCTTGTCTCGTCGTTTCGACGGCCACGACGCCGCTTGCGTCATGACCGGAGTTCGGTATNTCGTTGTCGAGGCAGGAGCCTAACGAGTTCGCACATCATCGGCGGTAATCCGAACCGTGCGGTGTTGGTCTCCTCACACGGGACCGCGCGTCCGTCGGGCTACCTGCTCCCACCCGGTCACGACGATGCTCCGCCTCCGGAGGTTCCCGCCGCTCCCCCACCCGGACCCCCGGGCCAGGCACGTCCCGCGCTTGCCTGTCACACCGTCCGAGCCGCTCCACCGTTCGGGCACCCCCGCGGCGCGAGGCCTGCACCGTCCCCTGCGTGCGATCCCGATGGTGCTACTCCGCGATTATTCCACGGACGTTCGGGCATCGTTGGTCCGACCTCGGCACGTTCCGCCACCAACGGGCCCTTATCAGGAATAGCGCTGATCCAGCTAGCGAAATGCCCGGAATCAACCAGATGACGCATTGTCAACACTCAGGCGTTCTCCAGCAGGTCCGGCGAGACGCTTGCCTCGGTGTTGGGGATGCCGAGTGCGTTCGCCCGCTTGTCCGCGAGCGCCAGCAGCCGCCGGATCCGCCCGGCGACGGCGTCCTTGGTCAGCGGCGGGTCGGCGAGCGCGCCGAGTTCCTCCAGGGACGCCTGGGCGTGTTCCAGGCGCAGCCGGCCCGCGGCGAGCAGGTGCTCGGGCGCGTCGTCACCGAGGATGCGCATCGCCGCCTGCACCCGCGCCCCGGCCGCGACCGCGGCGCGGGCCGAGCGGCGCAGGTTGGCGTCGTCGAAGTTCGCCAGCCGGTTCGCCGTCGCCCGGACCTCGCGGCGCATCCGCCGCTCCTCCCAGGCCATCAGGCTGTCATGGGCACCGATCTTGGTCAGCAACGCGCTGATGGCGTCCCCGTCCCGGATGACCACCCGGTCGACCCCACGCACGTCGCGGCTCTTGGCCTGCACACCGAGCCGCCGCGCCGCCCCGACCAGCGCGAGCGCCGCCTCCGGACCGGGCGAGGTCACCTCGAGCGAGCAGGACCGGCCAGGTTCCGTCAGCGACCCATGGGCGAGGAACGCACCCCGCCATGCCGCCGCCGCGTCGCAGGCCGAGCCGGTGACGACCTGCGGCGGCAGCCCGCGGACGGGCCGGCCACGCTGGTCGAGCAGCCCCGTCGAGCGGGCGAGTTGTTCACCGTCGCGTTCGACCCGCACGATGTAGCGCACCGAGCGGCGCAGCCCCCCGGCGGCGAGCACCGCCACCGTGGACGGGAAGCCGAAGACCTCGGCGACCTCCCGACGCAGCCGACGCGCGGTCGCACCCGTATCCAGCTCCGCCTCCACCACGATGCGGCCCCCGACGATGTGCAGCCCCCCACCGAAACGCAGCAGGGCTGCCATCTCGGCCCGCCGGCAACAGGGCTTCGCGACCCGTAGCCGGCTCAGTTCGTCCTTGACGGTGGCCGTCATCGCCGCCACACCGATCACTCCTTGGCTTCACCGAATGGGGTCCGGCGAACGGCGCCGCCGGACGATGGGTACTTCGTGACCGGCCGCCGGCTGACCCCCGCGGACGGCGCCCGCGGCACCGACGGGGCCGGCGGCCCGGACGGCCCGGTGCGGACGGCCGGCGACGCCGCCGCGGACTGTGCGCCCGCTTCGGACCGTGCGCCCGCTCCGGACCGTGCGAACACTGCACGGAAGGCCTCGGCAAGGCGGGCCGGGTCGTGCACGGGTGCGCCGGGCACCCGCACCGGCGCGAGATGCAGCCGGGCGCCGAGATCCGCCGCAGCCCGCGCCAGCGGGTCGGGCTCGGGCACGGCACTCGGATCGGCGATCACGACGTCCAGGCGCAGCCCGGGCACGTGCCGGCGCAGGGCGTCGAGGTGGGCCTGCGGGGTGTACCCGGCGGTCTCCCCCGGCTGGGCGGCCAGGTTGAGGACCATCAGCGTGCGCGCCCGCGAGGTGGTGATCGCCTGCCGCATCCCAGGCACCAGCAGGTGCGGCAGCATGCTCGTGTAAAGCGAGCCCGGGCCGAGCACGAGCCAGTCGGCCGCGTGGGCCGCCGCCACCGCCTCCGCGCAGGCCGCCGGTTCCGCCGGTGCGAGCCGGACACCGGCCACCCGTCCCGCCGTGGTGGCAACTGCGGCCTGCCCGCGTACCTCGGTCACCGCCCCCGGTACGGCCGGGTCCAACCCGAGGACGTCGGCGACGATGTCGATGCCCGCGGTGGACAGCGGCAGTACCCGACCCCGCGCCCCGAGCAGGCCGGCGGCGAGATCGAGGGCGGCAACCGGGGAGCNGGTGTGCTCGGCCAGCCCGGTCAGCACCAGGTTCCCCACGGCGTGCCCGGCCAGCGAGCCGGAGCCGGCGAACCGGTGTTGGAAGAGCTCCGCCCAGGTCGCCGGCGGGCCGTCCGGGCCGGCGAGCGCGGCCAGCGCCATCCGCAGGTCCCCCATGGGCAGCGCGCCGAGCTCCGCTCGCAACCGCCCCGATGATCCGCCGTCGTCGCCGACGGTAACCACCGCCGTCAGCGCCGAGGTGAGCTGGCGCAGCGCGGCCAGCGAGGCGGCGAGCCCGTGGCCGCCGCCGAAGGCGACGACCGCCGGCTCCAGCCCGGCGCCCGCGTCCTCGACGGCCTGGACGGCCTCAGGGGCCACGGCGACCCCAGTGACCCCGGCGCCCTCAGCGCCCCCGGTGGCCCCAGCGCCCTCAGCGGCCCGGGGGTCACGGCCGGGGCCGGTGGGCTTCGGCACGCTCACTCCCGTCCCAGATCGCGGTGCACGACCCGGACCCCGACGCCGTCGGCGGCCAGTCGCGCGCCGAGCTGCTCGGCCATCGCCACGCTGCGGTGCTTGCCGCCGGTACACCCGACCGCGAGGGTCAGGTACCGCTTGCCCTCCCGCGCATAGCCCTCCCCGACCAGGCGCAGCAGGGCCGCGTACTGGTCAAGGAACTCCTGCGCCCCGGGTTGGGCGAGGACATAACTACGCACCTGCGGATCCCGCCCGGTGTAGGGGCGCAGCTCCTCCACCCAGTGCGGATTGGGCAGGAATCGGCAGTCGGCGACGAGGTCGGCGTCCAGCGGCAGCCCGTACTTGTACCCGAACGACACCACGGTGGCGTTGAGCCGGTTCGNGCCCGGCTGCCCGAACGCCGCATCGATCTTCGACCGCAGCTCGTGGACGTTCAGGTCCGTGGTGTCGAGGACGAGATCGGCCTCGCCACGCAGCTCGGCGAGCAGCGCCCGTTCCCGGCCGATGCCGTCGACCACGCGCTCGTCGCCCTGCAGCGGATGCGGCCGGCGGACGTGGTCGAACCGCCGGATGAGCGCGTCGTCGCTGGCTTCGAGGAAGAGCATCCGGGGATGCATGCCGCGGGCGTCCAGCGCCGCGACCGCTGCCCGCAGGTCGGAGAAGAACGCCCGGCCGCGGACGTCCACGACCACGGCGATCCGGCTGACCGCGCCCCCGGAGCGGTGGCCGAGCTCCGCCATGGTGGACAGCAGGGCCGGCGGCAGGTTGTCGACGACGAACCAGCCGAGGTCCTCCAGGCACTTGGCCGCGGTGCTGCGCCCCGCGCCGGACAGGCCGGTGATGATGGCGAGGTCGAGGGTCGGGGTGGTCATGACGGCCTTCCCGAGTCGGCGTGGTGCAGGGCGCGTGCCGCCGCGGCGGGATCGTCCGCCGCGGGCGCCGGTGCGGTCCGCACCGGGTCGGGTTCCGGCGCGGGCGCCGGTGGCGCCTCGTCGAGGATCTCACCGGTGCGAGGGTCGACGGCGGGGGTGGGGGCGGCGGCGGTGCCCGGCGCGGACCGGCCGAGCGCCGTGAGGATCGCCGCGGCGGTGCGCGGCCCGATCCCGGGCACCTGGGCGATCTCCTCGGCGCTCGCCGCCCGCACCTTCGCCACCGAGCCGAACTGCCGCAACAGCGCCTTGCGCCGGGTCTCCCCGAGGCCGGGCACGTCGTCGAGAGCGGAGGTCACCATCGCGGCGGACCGCTTCTGCCGGTGGTAGGTGATGGCGAAACGATGCGCCTCGTCCCGGACCCGCTGCAACAGGTACAGCGCCTCGGAGGCGCGCGGCAGGATCACCGGCTCCGCGGAGTCGGGCAGCCAGACCTCCTCCAGCCGCTTCGCGAGCCCGCACAGCGCCACCCCGCCGGGCCCCGTGTCGATGCCGAGCTCGTCGAGGGCTCGGGCGGCCGCGGCGACCTGCGGGGGGCCACCGTCGACGACGACGAGGTTCGGCGGGTAGGCGAACTTGCGGGGTCGGCCGGTGTCCGGGTCGATCGACTGCGCCGCGCCCGTCGGGACGGCCCGGCCCCGCCCGTCCCGCACGCCCGCCTCGGCACCGGCAGGGACGTCGCCCGCGAGGTCGCCAGTCTGATCGGCGGTGGAAGCGGCGGTGGGGCCGACGGCGAGATCCTCCACGGGGTCGACGATGTCGACGAGTTCCCCCGTGCGGGACCGCTCGGCGAGGTACCGGGAGAACCGGCGGTGGATGGTCTCGTACATGCTGGCGACGTCGTCCTGCCCGGCGTCCGGCCGCCCGTGCTCGCGGCCGGCGCCCGCGCCGCCGCGGATGGAGAACCGGCGGTACTCCGACTTGCGCGCCAACCCGTCCTCGAAGACGACCATGCTCGCGACGACGTTGGTGCCCTGGATGTTCGACACGTCGTAGCACTCGATGNGCAGCGGCGCGTCCGGCAGCTCCAGGGCCTCCTGGAGCTCGGCGAGCGCCCGGCTGCGCGCGGTCAGGTCGCTGGCCCGCTTCGTGCGGTGCAGCGTCAGCGCCTGGCGGGCGTTGCGCTCCACGGTCTCCAGCAGGGTGCGCTTGTCGCCGCGGCGCGGCACCCGGACCTCGACCCGGCCGCCGCGGGCGACGCTGAGCAGCTCGGCCACGGCGTCCGCGTCCGGGGGCAGGGCGGGCACGAGAATCTCGCGCGGGATGCCCGCGCCCTGCGGGTCCGTGCGCGGCGACCGGGCCGGCGGCGTGGGCCCGGCGGCCCGAGCGGCAGCCACGACGGCGGCATCCGATGCGCCGGCCTGCCCGGCCTGCCCGGCCTGCCCGGGGGGAACGGGGGGAACGGGGGGAACGGCGCCGGCGGTGGTGAGCGAGGTGCCCTCCAGGTACTCCTGGGTGAGGAACTGCTCCACGAGGTCGGCCGTGGTCACCTCGTCGAGCTTGTCGACCACCCAGCCGCGTTGCCCGCGCACGCGACCACCGCGAACATAGAAGATCGCGACCGCGGCCTCCAGCTCGTCCTCGGCGAAGGCGATCACGTCGGCGTCGGTGCCGTCGGGCAGCACGACGGCCTGCTTCTCGATGGCGCGCCGCAGGGCGCCGGCGTCGTCGCGCAGCCGCGCGGCCCGCTCGTACTCCTGGGCCGAGGCGGCCTGCTGCATCTCCTGCTCGAGCCGGCGCAGGTAGCGGCCGGTCTGACCGGACATGAAGTCGCAGAAGTCGTCGACGATCTCCCGGTGGGTCTCGGCATCCACCCGGCCGACGCAGGGCGCCGAGCAGCGGTCGATGTAGCCGAGCAGGCACGGCCGGCCGACCTGCCCGGCCCGCTTGAACACCCCCGCCGAGCAGGTGCGCGCGGGGAAGACGCGCAGCAGCAGGTCGAGGGTCTCCCGGATCGCCCAGGCGTGGGCGTACGGACCGAAGTACCGNACACCCTTGCGCTTCGGTCCCCGCATGACCTGCAGACGCGGGAACTCCTCGTGGAGGGTCACCGCGAGGCTCGGGTAGCTCTTGTCGTCGCGGTACCGGACGTTGAAGCGCGGATCGAACTCCTTGATCCACGTGTACTCGAGCTGGAGGGCCTCGACCTCCGTGGAGACCANGGTCCAGTCGACCGCGCTGGCGGCCTGGACCATGTGCTGGGTACGCGGGTGGAGCGTGTGCAGATCGGCGAAGTAGTTGGCCAGCCGGGCCCGCAGGTTCTTGGCCTTGCCCACGTAGAGCACACGGCCGTGCTCGTCGCGGAAGCGGTAGACGCCGGGGGTCTCGGGAATCGAGCCCGGCGCGGGTCGGTAGGACGCCGGATCAGCCATGAACCGAGCCTACGGCGACCATCATCCCGCATGAGCAGCGCCTGCACGTAACCATTTCATCACGCATAGCGCGCAACCTCATCGGCGGGCCCTCTCGAAGCGTGGCAGAAGGATGACAGCAGGCGACAGATCCTGAAGCTGGTCGTGATTAATCCCGGACTTTCCGTTGTTTCTGGTGCCCCNACTGGCGTCCGGCGCGGGGGGCTGCGACCCTCGACACATCGGGCAAGCGAACCGAGGGAGNCAGCTCGTGCTTGGTGAGGACGTCACGGCGGAGTTCGTCGTGGACGACGNGGCCAGCCGTGGGCGGGTGACGGTGTTCCAGATCTGCTGGCGTGCGTGCGATCCGCTGGCCGTGTCCATGACCCTGGTGTCCAGGCCGGAGCACCCCGCGCTGCCGCAGGGGAGCTGGGTCGCCCCCCGCGACGCCCTGCGTGCCGGGCTGGAGGCGGCGGTCGGCGACGGCGATGTGCGGATCGGCCCCGACCCCGGGGAGGGCGGCGTCCGGCTGGACCTGGTCGACGGGGATCGCCACTCCGTCGTGGTCCTCGCGACGGCGTCGCTGCGCAGCTTCCTGGACCGCACCGAACGGCTGGTGCCGACCGGCCAGGAGCACACCGAGCAGGAGCTGGACACCGTCCTGGCGAACCTGCTCCAGACCTGATCTCCCCGGCCCCGGGCGGCCGCACCGCGGACCCGCGCGGTCGACGGATCCCCGCCCGGCGCCGGCCACCCTGTGGCCCGCCGGGCGGCCGGCGCGCCTCTCAGCGGGCCGCCGCTTCGGCGAGCCTGCGCCGCCGAGCGCCTCCCCCACCACCGGCCTCGGCCGCCGCCCCGCCGGCGGCCGGGACCCGGTCGCCGAGGATCTCCCGAAGGAAGACCCCGGTGTGGCTCTCCTCGACTGCGGCAACGGTCTCGGGCGAGCCCTGGGCGACGACCCGACCGCCGCCGGTGCCGCCCTCCGGCCCCATGTCGATGATCCAGTCCGCCGTCTTGATGACGTCGAGGTTGTGCTCGATCACGATCACCGTGTTGCCGGCGTCGACGAGCCGGCCGAGCACCCCGAGCAGCTTGCGGATGTCCTCGAAGTGCAGCCCGGTCGTCGGCTCGTCGAGGACGTAGACGGTCCGGCCGGTGGAGCGCCGCTGCAGCTCGGAGGCGAGCTTGACCCGCTGCGCCTCGCCGCCGGACAGCGTCGGCGCCGACTGGCCGAGGCGGACGTAGCCGAGTCCGACGTCGTTGAGCGTGCGCAGGTGACGGGCGATCGCCGGCACCGCGGCGAAGAACTCGGCCGCCTCCTCGATCGGCATGTCGAGGACCTCGGCGATGTTGCGCCCCTTGTAGTGGACCTCGAGGGTCTCCCGGTTGTAGCGGGCACCGTGACAGACCTCACACGGCACGTACACGTCCGGCAGGAAGTTCATCTCGATCTTGATGGTGCCGTCGCCGGAGCACGCCTCGCAGCGGCCGCCCTTGACGTTGAACGAGAACCGGCCCGGCAGGTACCCGCGGACCTTGGCCTCGGTCGTCTCGGCGAACAGGCGGCGGATGTGGTCGAACACGCCGGTGTAGGTGGCCGGGTTGGACCGCGGGGTCCGCCCGATCGGCGACTGGTCGACCCTGACTGCCTTGTCGAGGTGGTCGAGGCCGCTGACGGTCCGGTGCCGGCCGGGCACCTCGCGGGCGCCGTTGAGCTTGTTGGCCAGCACGGCGGCGAGGATGTCGTTGACGAGGGTGGACTTGCCCGACCCGGACACCCCGGTGACGGCCACGAAGCAGCCCAGCGGGAACGAGACCGTGACGTCGCGCAGGTTGTGCTCGCGGGCGGCGTGCACCGTCAGCGCCCGCCCCTTCGTCGGCACCCGGCGGATGTCGGGCACCGGGATCTGGCGCCGGCCGGAGAGGTAGGCGCCGGTCATCGACTCCTCGCTGGCGAGCAGCTCCGCCACCGGCCCGGAGACGACGACCCGCCCGCCGTGCTCACCCGCGCCGGGGCCGATGTCGACCACCCAGTCGGAGGCCCGGATGGTGTCCTCGTCGTGTTCGACGACGATGAGCGTGTTGCCCNGGTCACGCAGCCGCAGCAGGGTCTGGATGAGCCGACGGTTGTCCCGCTGGTGCAGCCCGATCGACGGCTCGTCGAGCACGTAGAGCACCCCGACGAGGCCGGAGCCGATCTGGGTGGCCAGCCGGATGCGCTGCGCCTCCCCGCCGGCGAGGGTGNCGGCGGCCCGGTCGAGGGAGAGGTAGTCGAGCCCGACGTCGAGCAGGAACGTCAGCCGCGCGTCGACCTCCTTGAGCACCCGCCCGGCGATCGTCCGCTCCCGCTCGCTGAGCTCCAGCCCGCGCAGGAACTCGGCGCACTCGCCGATCGCCATCCCGGCGACCTCCGCGATGGACCGGCCGCCGACCGTGACGGCCAGCGACTCGGGCTTGAGCCGGGCCCCGCGGCAGGCCGGGCAGGGCACGTCGCGCATGTAGCCCTCGTACCGCTCGCGGCTGCTGTCCGACTCGGCCTCCCGGTGGCGGCGGCCGATGAAGCCGATGACCCCCTCGAACGACGTGTAGTAGGACCGCTTACGGCCGTAGCGGTTGGTGTAGCCGACGTGGATCTCGGTCTCGCCGNTGCCGTGCAGCACCGCCGTGCGGGCCCGCTCGGGCAGCCCCTCCCAGGGGGTGTCCATCCGGAAGCTGAGGTCCTCGGCGAGGGCGGTGAGCAGCCGCTCGAAGTACTCCTTGTTGTGCCCGCCGGCCCACGGCGCCACGGCACCCTGGGCCAGGGAGAGGGTCGGGTCGGGCACGACGAGCTCCGGGTCGACCTCCTTGCGGGTACCGATGCCGGTGCAGTCGGGGCAGGCGCCGTAGGGCGAGTTGAACGAGAACGACCGCGGCTCGAGCTCCTCGAAGGACAGGTCGTCATAGAGGCAGGCGAGGTGCTCGGAGTACATCCGCTCGCGCTCGGGGTCGTCGGCGGCCCGGTCGACGAAGTCGACGAGGACCAGGCCGCCACCCAGGCGCAGCGCCGTCTCCACCGAGTCGGTCAGGCGCCGCTTGGCCGACTCCTTGGCCGCCAGCCGGTCGACCACGACCTCGATCGTGTGCTTGCGCTGCTTCTCCAGCTTCGNCACGTCGGTGAGCGCCACGACGGTGCCGTCGACGCGGGCCCGGGCGAACCCGGAGCTCTGCAGCTCGGCGAACAGGTCGAGGTACTCGCCCTTGCGCCCGCGGACCACCGGCGCGAGCACCTGGAAGCGGGTGCCCTCGGGCAGCTCCAGCAGCCGGTCCACGATCTGCTGCGGGGTCTGCCGGGAGATCGGCCGCCCGCACTTCGGACAGTGCGGCCGGCCGGCGCGGGCGAACAGCAGACGCAGGTAGTCGTACACCTCGGTGATCGTGCCGACGGTGGAACGGGGGTTGCGCGAGGTGGACTTCTGGTCGATGGAGACCGCCGGGGACAACCCCTCGATGAAGTCCACGTCGGGCTTGTCCATCTGGCCGAGGAACTGGCGGGCGTAGGCCGACAACGACTCCACGTAGCGCCGCTGCCCCTCGGCGAAGATGGTGTCGAAGGCAAGGCTGGACTTGCCGGACCCCGACATGCCGGTGAAGACGATCAGCCCGTCGCGGGGCAGGTCGAGATCGACATCGCGGAGGTTGTGCTCACGCGCGCCACGCACGACAAGACGGTCGGCCATCGTCGATCCCTCATGATCTTCCGGAAAATCGGACCTGGGCGAGTGTGGCCATGCTACGGATGGGGACTGACAGTTTTTCCACGGCCGGTCGCCGGCGCCGCCCGCCGGGCACCCGCCCGCGCGCCGGCGGTACGGCCGTCACCCGACGGAAAGTAACGACCTGCCCGAAGTGGGTGTTCCGCGCCCGGCGTGGTCCCACGCCGGTCCGCGGTGTCGGCGAGCCACCGGGCGCCGACAATCACTTCAGGCGGGCGCGACCATCGCGGGCGGACGTGATGCCCGAGCAGACCCGGCCGTTCGCCCGGAGAGGGGAACACCCATGAGCGACGCCCACGGCGACGAGGCCGGCGCGACCACCACCGGCGGCTACACCGGGAAGGTCACCGTCGGTGGCCCGNCGGACACCCGGCCCCTGCCCGGCCTGACGGTGACCAAGGTCGCCGTCGGCCCGGCGGACAACAACGCCTACCTGCTGCGCTGCCCCGTCACCGGGGAGCAGCTCCTCATCGACGCCGCGAACGAGGCCGACACGCTGCTGCGGCTGATCGGCGACGCGGGCCTCGCCACGGNGGTCACCAGTCACCNGCACGCCGACCACGTCCAGGCGCTCGCCGAGGTCGTGGCCGCCACCGGCGCGACCACGGTCGCCCACGCCGACGACGCCCCTCGGATCCCCGTGCCCACCGCCCGGGTCGTGCACGACGGAGACGAGATCACCGTGGGCCGGGCGACCCTGCGGGCGATCCACCTGGTCGGCCACACCCCCGGCTCGATCGCCCTGCTCTACGACGCCGACCCCGCCGCCCCGCACCTCTTCACCGGCGACTNCCTGTTCCCCGGCGGCCCGGGCAACACGTTCGGTGACGCCGACGCCTTCGTCACGCTGATGGACGACCTGGAGCGCAAGGTGTTCGGCCCCCTGCCGGACACCACCTGGATCTACCCGGGCCACGGCTTCGACTCCACCCTCGGCGCCGAACGCCCCCACCTCGCCGAATGGCGCGCCCGCGGCTGGTGACCGTCCCAGGGGGTGCCGGACGCGGCGGCCCGCCGATCGTGCCGCCGACGACCGGCTCAGAGGGTGTTGCCCACGGGGCGCCACGGCTCGGCGTCGGGAGTCTCGGCTCCGCCCGTGCTGCGGGTGAAGGTGAGATGCTCGGTGCCGCTCTCGGCGGTCTCCACTCTCACCGCGTAGTTCTGTTCGAGGCCGCGCAGCTCGTCCCAGAGGCGAACGCCGCCACCAAGAAGGATCGGGGCGATGGCAACGTGGAGGGCGTCGATCAGGCCGGCCTTGAGGAAGTCGCGGACCACGGTCGGTCCGCCGCCGATCCGGACGTCGAGCCCGCGGGCGGCCTCCACCGCCAGCCGGAGCGCCTCCTCGGGCGTGGCCGCCAGGAAGTCGACCCGAAGCCGTCGAGCGAGATGTTCAGGTCGGCGCGCACCTTCATCAGCAGTCCCATCCTCGTGATCGCGTGAACGACTCACCGCCGCGCGGAGGACCATGGCCGACCGGCACCGGCACCGGCACCGCGATCAACGGCTCGTGGCCGGGCATCGCCCGGCTCAGGACGCCAGGGCGAACTCCAGGGTTGCCTGGGCGAGGTCGCGCAGGAACCGGTCACGGTCGAAGGCGTCGCCGTCGTCGGCCAGATCTGGCGGCGGCGAGTTCATGAAGCTGAAGTGACCCGCGTTCGGCACGATGCGCAGCTCGACGTCGGCCGGCGCGCTCTTCAGCAGGATAGCTTGGTCGACGGGTGTGACGGTATCCAGCTCGGCGGCGTAGACCAGCATGGGAACCGTCACCGCGGCCAGGGCACCGGGAGCGGCGAACCAGCCGGTGGCGGGCGCCCACAGGGCGAGCCGGCTGACCCGAGGTTCCCGCGGCACGTCCAACGGCGTGCCGTCCCGCTCCCAGGGCGTCGCTCCGGCCAGGCAGAGGGCGGCCCAGCCGCCGATGGAGTGGCCTATCGCCACGACGGTCGCGTCCGCGGGTGCCTCTCGGCGCAGCGCTTCGACCAGCCCGGCCGGACGGGCGAGCAACTCGGCCGTAGCCGCCTCCCGCCCGGCCATGCGCTCGAAGCGGGGCGCGACGACCCGGCAGCCATGGGCGGCGAGGTGGTCCAGGAGCGGTCGGTAACGCTGCGGGTCGCCGCNCGCGCCGGTGGCGAAGAGCACGACGCGCTCGGGCTCGGCCGGACCGAGCGTCAGGATGTCCATGTCGTTCCTCCACCACGCGCGGTCCGCCGGCGAGACCCGTCACCCCGCCCAGCAGGTCCTGATGCCGCATCAGGCTACTGAGCGGCGGTGGATCCCGTTCCGCCCCATCGAGCCCGGACGCCGCTCGCCTGCTCCTCGCGCAAGCCGGGCGTCGGTGTCCGCCGGGTCGCGGCGAGGCCTACCCGGTGGCGAGGGGATAGACGACCGAGGGGTCGGGTTCCAGCTCCAGCTCAACGGGTCGAGGTCTCTGCGCCGGGACGGCGGGCGTTGCGATCCGGGCCGCATCGGCCGGGGAGAGGTGGCCGAGGCGACGGCGGGTCGCGGCGGGGGCGGCGTGCCAGCGGGAGTGCACGGCGGGCTCCCAGGTCGGCCGGGCCAGGCCGGCCGCGAGGCCGGCGAGGATCCCGGCAGCGCGCCGGGCATCATGGATGCGACCGGTGGCGAGTTTGCGGGCGGTGAGGACGACGAGCTGGCCGGCGTGCACCGCGGGCCAGCTCCAGCCCAGGGTGGCGCGATGGCGGCGGGCGTAGACGGCGGCCGAGCGGCCGAGCTCGGCGTGCAGCAGGCCGGAGCGGCCGACGGTCTCGCCGCCGACGTGTACCACGGGCCATTCGTCGTCGGCCCAGGCGAGCCGCCCGCCGGCCGCGTACAGCCGGGCGAACAGATCGGTCTCCTCGTAGTACATCCAGTAGGCGGGGTCGAAGCCGCCCAGGCGCAGGAAGGTCGGGACGCGGATGGCGAAGAAGGCGCCGACCGGGTGGCGCAGCTCCGGCCACCGGGCGACGGCCGCCGCCTCGCCGCGCAGCGTGATGAAGGCGTTCGTGCGGGAGGTCGGCAGCACTCCGCGGGACCGTCCGGGGCTGCCGTCGCCGGCGAGGAACGGGAACCCGACGGCGTCGACGGACGGCGGGTACCAGGCGAGGAGCTTGGGCAGGACCTCCGCGGTGTCGCGGGGGATCATCACATCACTGTTGATCACCAGCAGCCAGTCCGGCGCCGGGCCGTCCGTGACGGCGCCTCGGACGGCGAGGTTGACGGCGAGGTTGACGGCGGTGCCGTAGCCGACGTTGCCGTGGCCCTCGACGACGCGTACCCCGGCGGGCACCGAGCGCCCGGCGAGCGTGCCGTTCTCGACCANCACCGCCTCGCAGCCGTTCATGGCGACCAGGGCCGAGAGCAACTGGTGCAGATGGGTTGCGCCTCCGTGGGACACGACGACCGCCAACAAGCTGTGCATCATCCGCCTTCACTAANACATAAAACGATGACGAGAAGATCGTGGACAACCCTGCCGTACGTCCACGGAGCAAACCGGCGAACACATCAGGCCAGGTCGATCGATCAGGATTTCGCCGGTGCNGCCGCACTCATGGCCGTACTCCCGTCCACGACCACAGTCGTGACCCACCTCACCCCTGCTGACCAGCCCGGACACCGGTCTCGACCAGGGTAACTAGCGCATCGCGGTGCTCCACTTCTCCCTTCCCGGCGAGTCGCGCACCGTCGCCGGTCCACCCGTTATCCGAAACCGCCAAACGTGCACCGGAAATGCTGCAGATGCGGATTACGGTAACACTCGAGCGGAATTTCGACCCCGATCACGGTCGCCGCCGCAGCCACCGGGAGACACCGAATCCGGTACCGAGCCAGCCTGTCGCGCCGGTCACCGCTGCCGGTCACCGGGCCGCGCCGCCCGGGCCGCGCCGCCCGGGCCGCCCGGGTCCGCTGCCCGGGTCCGCCGCCGTTCGGCACTCCAGTCATCGCACATCACGGGCATGGGGCAGCGAGATTGCCCAAGTCGCGCCGTTTCGGCACCAGTCGTGACAGGGCCCTGTCAACGTGGAACNCATGCCGCACCCAGATCGACTGACCGCGATCGTCGAGGAGCTGCGCCGGGCCGGACCCGCCGGGCGCACAGCCGCAAGCCTGGCGGCCCGGCTGGACGTCAGTGTGCGAACGATCCGCCGGGACCTGCTGGCCCTCCAGGACGCCGGGGTTCCCGTCGGCGGGATCTCCGGGCCCGGGGGCGGGTACGTGCTCGCCCAGCACGCGATGCTGCCACCCGTCGCGTTCACCCAGGGTCAGGCGAGCTCGGCCGCCGTGGCGCTGGCCGCCGCCGCGACGGGCCCGCTGACCCGTGACGGCGCGGCGGCGCTCGAGAAGCTGCTCGACATCATGCCCCCGCCACAGCAGCGGCAGGTCGCCGAACTGGCCTCACCCGGCTGGGCGGGGCCACCCGTGGTCGCCCGCACGGCGCTGGCCACCACGATCGAGGAGGGCCTGCGGGCCGGCCGGGTGCTCGCGATCGACTACCAGGACGCCGCCGGCAGCCGGACCGTGGGCCGCCGGGTGGAGCCACAGTTGCTGGCCTTCACCGGCGGCCACTGGTACCTGCTGGCCTGGTGCCTGGATCGGGGCGGCCCGCACTGGTTCCGCTGGGACCGGATCTCCCGCGCCGTCAACACCGGCCAGCCGGCGGACGACCACGACCCGTTCTCGATCTTCACCGCGCCTCCGCCCGGCCTGCGGCGCATCCGCCGGGCCCCGGCGTCCGGCCCGCGCGGCGAGCCGGCGAGGCCGAGCTGACCGTGCCCGGCGGCCGGCCCGTCGGGCGTGGTCGCCGTCACCACGATCGACGGGCCGCCCGCGCCGGGCGGGGCGGCCTAGCGCGAGCGTCCGCCCGGCAGCCCGCCGCCCGGCGCGGCGACCTCCCGCGGTTCGGCCCGGTCGGCCGCCGGGGTCGGTGAGGAACCCGCCTCCGGGGCCGGTTTCTCGGCGACCTCCCCCGCTTCCCCCGCCTCCTGCGCCTCCTGCGCGGGCGGTTCGGTCAGCAGCGACCAGATCACCGAGACGGCCAGCGCGACGGCGATCACGCCGAGCGACAGCGTGATCGGCATGTGCCACACGTCGGTGAGCAGCATCTTCACGCCGATGAAGGCCAGGATGAACGCCAGCCCCGTCGCCAGCCGGTGGAACCGTTCCATCAGGCCCGAGAGCAGGAAGAACAGCGACCGCAGCCCCAGGATGGCGAGTGCGTTGCTGGTGTAGATGAGGAACGTCCGGTCGGTGACGCCCAGGGCGGCGGGCACCGAGTCGAAGGCGAACAGCACGTCGGCGGTCTCGATCGCGACGAGGACGGCGAGCAGCGGCGTGGCGACGAGTTTGCCCGCGCGGCGCAGGACGAAGTGCTGCCCCTGGTACTGATCGGTGACCNGCATGACCCGCCGCAGCAGTGACACCGCCCGGCTCTGCCCCGGGTCCATCTCCACCCNGCTGTCGCGCAGCATCTTCACGGCCGTGTAGATCAGGAAGGCGCCGAAGATGTAGATGATGAAGCTGAACTGCTCGAGCAGGGCGACCCCGGCGGCGATGAAGATGAACCGCAGTACCAGGGCGCCGAGCACGCCGTAGAACAGCNCCCGGTGCTGGTACTCCCGGGGGACCTTGAAGTACGAGAAGATCAGCGCGAAGACGAACAGGTTGTCGACGGACAGGCTCTTCTCGAGCAGCCACGCCGCCGTGTATTCGCCGGCGGCGCCGGGGCCCTGCCAGGCCCAGATGACCCCGGCGAAACCGATGCCCAGCGACACCCACAGCAGGCTCCACCAGGCGGCCTCGCGGAAGCCGATGACGTGGGCCCTGCGGTGGGCGAGCAGATCGATGGTGAGGAGCCCGAGCACAGCGCCGACGAAGGCGGCCCAGGCCCAGAGGGGAACGTGCACGGAGATCTCCAGAGGTGTCGCCGGTCGCGGCCCGGATGCGCCACCCCGGCTCCACCGGGGCGGAAGGTGTCGCTCTGACCGGCCGGGCGCCGTTGCCAGCGGCCGGTCAGAGCACGTTTACGCGCGCCACACCATCAGCGAGATGAGCGTGAAGCGACGAATCGTTAACTCTCAGTAACTATCGGAAGGTACGGCGGTCCCGGTGTCCCCCGGCCGGATCCCACGTGGAGATCCGGCCGGGGCGTGGCCGGGGGCGAACCGGCCGGGCGGGCTGCCCGCCGGCGGGATCAGCGCCGGAGGGGGATCAGCGCCAGAGGTTGCCGGGCCGCACCGGCCGGGCGCCCCGCCCGCGCAGCGGCGCCGTCTCGATCGCCTGGCTGAGCTCGACCGGGCCGACGGTGCCGATCATCCGGGGGTTGCCGTCCGCCGCCGGCTCGATCACGACGACGCAGCCGGCGGCCGGCCGTTCGAGCAGCCTCGCGGGCAGGTCTGCCACCGCGTCGTCCGGCGCGGCGGTCGCGACCATGGACAGTGGGATGCAGACCCGGTTGACCCGGGCGAGGTCGCGGTCGTCCATCGGGACGGCGGCGAGGTCGCGCAGCAGCNCCACTCCGGCGAGCGAACCGTCGAAATCCTCGACCCCGAAGACGGCGCGGTGGGCGGGCAGCACCACGTCGTGGAGCGCGTCGTCCACGGTCGACCAGGACGACAGCGCCGGCGGCGCCGGGCTCATGACGTCCCGCGCCACCAGGCCCTCCAGTGCGGCGTGGGTGCGCTGCTGGGACTGCGCCAGCCGGGACGCACCCAGTGCCAGCCAGCCGAGCAGCACCGCCCACAGCCCCACGAAGCCGACGAGGAACACGCCCGCGGCACCCACGGCGATCAACGACCAGCCGCTGATGACGCCGGCCCGGGCGACGGCCTGCTCGGCGCGCTCCCGGCTGCCGGTGCGGCGCAGCACCCGGGCGGCAATCAGCCGCCCACCGGAGCTGCGCGGGCTGGGCAGCACGTCGATGAAGGTCACCAGCAGCGCGAACGTACCGACCCAGAGGGCCACCTGGCCGGCCAGGGCCAGCGTCCCCGCCGGCGCCAGCGCGCCGAGGGTGACCAGCAGCGCGCCGGCCAGGGCGGTCACGGTGAGCCCCGCGCGGGCGACCTGCGCCTCGGCGCGGACGTCGGCACCCGACTCGACGAACCTCGGGCCGGTGGCCGCCTTCCCGGGGCCGGTGGCCGGCGGCAGAACGACGTCGACTCCGCCGCCCGCGCCGAACGTGCCCGGGGAACCGGCTGCTCCGGAACGCCCGGTGGGCGCGGCCGACCCGGCTGCCGGACGGCCCGCGGGGGTCGCGCCGGCGTCGGCGCTGCCCCGGTCACGGCCGCCGAGGGCGACCGTCAGGCGGCTGCCAAAGGCGCCGAGGGTGATGCCGACGACGGTCAGCCCGGCCCGGCGGGCGGCCCGGGCCCGCCTCAGGTCCGCGCCCAGCATGATGCCGATGAGCAGGCCGGCGCCGATCAGCCCGCCGCAGAGGTAGGCGAAGTCGGGCCGGTCCGGCACGGTGGCCGGCAGCGTGATCGCGGCGAGCAGGACGGTGACGACCGCCACCGAGACGGCGAGTCCCGGACGCACCGTGATCGGCGGAAACCCTCCCCGCCTGGTGGCGTCGTGGGTGGTCATGTCCGCTCAGACTCCTCTCCCGTTTCCCAGTTCCCCGGCCGGCGTTGACGACCGGGTGCTACACATGCACAACGTCTAGCGTGCCCTTCAACGTCCCGGCAGACACCGCACGGACTCTGCGACTTCGCCTATGATTTCGCTGCCGAGGCTCGGCAATCAGGGGCGGGAGGCGGGTGGATGGACCAAGCGGACGAACCGGCCGGGACGGCCGCGGTCGACGACGACGCACCGGCCGGTCTGCCCGAGACGAGCCTGACCCGGCTCCCCCGCGCCGCCGTGCTCGCGGCTGCCGACTCCCGGCTGCATGCCGGCCTGCTCGGCGACTACCTCGACGTCCTCGCCTCGGCGGCGGACAGCGGGCGGCGGCTGACCCGGGCGGAGCTGGAGGCGTTTCGCGGCCTCGGCCAGGCGGCGGCGGAGTCCGGGGCGTCGCTGCGCGCCCTGGTCGACCTCTACCTCTCGGCGACCTGGCGGGTGTGGCCGTCGCTGCCCGCGGTGCGGGCCGCCGACCGCGCCGCCCGCGGGCTGACCAGGGCGTCGAGCGAGCCGGTGGCGTCGGGGCAGCTCGCCCACCCGCTGCGCTCGGCCGGCGATTCGGTCGGGGCGGTCTCGCGCACCCGCGCCGCCGCCTCCGCGGTACTGCGGGCCAGCGACGACGCCGTCGCCGCCGTCTGCGAGGGCTACGAGGCGGCCCGCACCGCCCGGGCGCGCTCCGAGGAGGCGCTGCGCCGCGAACTCGTCGATGATCTGCTCACCGGCACGTCGGCGGTGGGCCAGTTGCTGGAGCGGGCCGGGGCGTTCGGCCTGCGGCTGGAGGCGCCGCACACCGTCCTGGTCGTCGCCGGTAACCGGCGCTTCCTCGACGGACGGGCACTGACCCGCGCGGCCGAGTCCCTCCTGCGCGAGCACAGCCTCACCGATCCGCTGGTCGCGACCCGCGACGGCCTGCTCGTCTGCGTGGTGCCCGAGCAGGGCGACCTGGCCCGCGGCCGGCAGCCGCCCGTTCGCGGCCGTACCCCGGCCAGCCATCCGGCGGCCGGGGCGGACGCCGCCGGCGGCGCTGCAGCCGGGCAGGCGCGGGGCGCTGCCGCCGGGCCGCCGAGACCACCGGGGTCGCGGGCCCGGGCCGCGGCGGCTGCGGGGAGCCGCCCGCCCGGCCGGCGGCGGGCGGACGAGTCGGGTGCCGTGGGCGCGGGCTTCTCCCCGCTGCCCGCGTTCGCGCCCACGCCGGAGGCCCCGGCCGCGATGGCCGCACTGACCCGCCGGCTGCGGGCCGAGCCCGGCCTGCTGTGGCGGGTGGGGGTCGGCCGCGCGCGCAGCGGCGTCGCCGGGGTCCGCATCGGCTTCGAGGAGGCCCGCGGCGCCGCGGAGCTCGCCGGCCGCCTCGGGCTGGAGGGGGCCGTCGTGCACACCGACGACCTGCTCATCTACAAGGTCCTGCTGCGCGACCGGGAGGCGCTGGCGGAGCTGGTCGAGGCGGTGCTCTCACCGCTGCGGGCCGCCCGGAGCGGCGCCGGCCCGCTGATCGACACCCTCGACGCCTACTTCACCACCGGCGGGGTGGCGCTCGCCGCGGCGCGCCGACTGCACCTGTCGGTGCGGGCGTTGACCTACCGACTCGACCGCATCCACGCCCTGACCCGCCACGACCCGACCTCTCCGACCGACCGGTACGTCCTGCAGACGGCGGTGCTCGGCGCCCGGCTGATCGGCTGGAACCCAGCCGGCGGGTGAGACTGCCGGCAGGGCAAGACGCCCGGCAGGGCGAGGGCCGGCAGGGCGAGGGCCGGCTGGGCGAGGGCCGGCTGGGCGAGGGCCGGCTGGGCGAGCCGCCGGCGACCGGTCGGAAACTGTCGGAGGGCTGTGGTGTTCTAGATGGCGTGAGCACAACGTTCGAACGGCCCAGCCTCGACATCGAGCGGACGCGCGCCCCGTTCAAGGTCGTGTCCGACTTCTCCCCGTCGGGCGACCAGCCCGCCGCGATCGACGAGCTGGCCCGGCGGGTGCAGGCCGGCGATACCAACGTGGTCCTGCTCGGCGCGACCGGCACCGGCAAGTCGGCGACGACGGCGTGGCTCGTCGAGCGCCTGCAGCGGCCGACGCTCGTGATGGCCCCGAACAAGACGCTCGCCGCGCAGCTCGCCAACGAGTTCCGCGAGCTGCTGCCGCACAACGCGGTCGAGTACTTCGTCTCCTACTATGACTACTACCAGCCCGAGGCGTACATCGCACAGACCGACACCTACATCGAGAAGGACTCCTCGATCAACGAGGAGGTCGAGCGGCTGCGGCACTCGGCGACAATGAGCCTGCTCACGCGGCGTGACGTCATCGTGGTGGCGAGCGTGAGCTGCATCTACGGCCTGGGCACGCCGCAGGAGTACATCGACCGGATGGTGCGGCTGCGCGTCGGCGACGAGATCGAACGGGACCTGCTGCTGCGCCGCTTCGTCGACGTCCAGTACACCCGCAACGACCTGGCCTTCACCCGGGGGACCTTCCGGGTCCGCGGCGACACGGTGGAGGTGTTCCCGGTCTACGAGGAGCTCGCCGTGCGGGTCGAGATGTTNGGCGACGAGATCGAGCGGCTGACCTACCTGCATCCCCTGACCGGGGAGATCGTCCGCGAGGTGGAGGAGATCTTCGTGTTCCCGGCGACGCACTACGTCGCCGGCCCGGAGCGGATGGAGCGGGCGATCGCCGGGATCGAGACGGAGCTCGACGAGCGCCTCGCGACGATGGAGCGCCAGGGCAAGCTGCTGGAGGCGCAGCGGCTGCGCATGCGCACCACCTACGACATCGAGATGATGCGCCAGGTCGGCTTCTGCTCCGGGATCGAGAACTACTCCCGGCACATCGACGGCCGCGACGCCGGCACCCCGCCGCACACCCTGCTGGACTACTTCCCCGACGACTTCCTGCTGGTGATCGACGAGTCGCACAACACCGTCCCCCAGATCGGCGGGATGTACGAGGGCGACATGTCCCGCAAGCGCAACCTCGTCGAGCACGGCTTCCGGCTACCCAGCGCGATGGACAACCGGCCGCTGCGGTGGGAGGAGTTCCTGGAACGCATCGGCCAGACCATCTACCTGTCGGCGACGCCGGGCCCCTACGAGCTGGGCCGGGCCGACGGCGTCGTCGAGCAGATCATCCGGCCAACCGGGCTGCTCGACCCGGAGGTCGTGCTCAAGCCGACGAAGGGGCAGATCGACGATCTCGTCCACGAGATCCGGCTGCGCGCGGAGCGGGACGAGCGCGTCCTCGTCACCACGCTGACCAAGAAGATGTCCGAGGATCTCACCGACTACCTGCTCGAACTCGGCATCCGGGTGCGCTACCTGCACAGCGAGGTCGACACCCTGCGCCGGGTGGAGCTGCTCACCGAGCTGCGCCGCGGGGATTTCGACGTGNTCGTCGGGATCAACCTGCTGCGTGAGGGTCTCGACCTGCCCGAGGTGTCGCTGGTGAGCATCCTCGACGCCGACAAGGAGGGCTTCCTGCGCTCCGACAAGTCGCTGATCCAGACCATCGGCCGCGCCGCCCGCAACGTGTCCGGCCAGGTGCACATGTACGCGGACTCGATCACCCCGTCGATGCACCGTGCCATCGACGAGACGAACCGGCGTCGCGAGAAGCAGATGGCCTACAACGCCGAACGCGGCCTCGATCCGCAGCCGCTACGCAAGAAGGTCGTCGACATCCTCGACGACATGGTCCGCGAGTCGGCGGACGGTGAGCTGATCGGTGGGGGCGGACGGTCGCAGTCGCGTGGCAAGGCGCCGGTGCCGGGGATGAAGTCCCGGGGCGGGGCGCAGGGCACGGTCGGCCGGTACGCCGCCGAGCTCGCCGGGATGCCCTCGCACGAGCTGGCGCAGCTCATCCGCCAGCTCGACGACCAGATGCACGAGGCGGCCAAGGAGCTTCAGTTCGAGCTGGCGGCCCGGTTGCGCGACGAGATCGCCGAGTTGAAGAAGGAGCTGCGCGGCATGGGTGCCGCCGGGGTGCAGTAGCCCGCGCGGCCGGTCCCGCCGCCCGGCCAGGCCGGGCCGGGGGCTACGGGGTGGTGGCCGGGGGGTGTTCGGCGGCGCGGGCGTCGCGGCGGGTCAGCAGCTCCTGCCAGACCTCGTCGAGGCGGGCGTCGAGCTCGTCGAGGCTGCCGCCGTTGTCGATGACGATGTCGGCGGCGGCGCGACGCTGCTCGTCGGTGGCCTGCATGGCCATCCGGGCCAGCGCCTGATCGCGGGGCAGTCCGCGGCCCTCCAGCCGCACCAGCCGCAGCTCACGCGGCGCCTCGACGACCAGCACCAGGTCGTAGCTGCCCTCCGCGTGCACCTCGACGAGCAGCGGGACGTCGTGCAGGACGATCCCGTCCGGGGAGAGCTGCGCGATCCGCCGAGCGGTCTCGGCCCGGATGAGCGGATGGACGATCGCCTCCAGGCGCCGACGGGCCGCGGCATCGGCGAAGACGATCCGGCCGAGTGCCGGGCGGTCGAGGCTGCCGTCGGGCGCGGCCAGCTCGGCTCCGAACTCCGCCAGCACCGCGGCGAGACCCGGGGTGCCCNGTTCGACCACGTCTCGGGCGATCTGGTCAGCGTCGATCAGCAGCGCCCCACGGGCCGCGAGGCGCGCCGACACCGCACTCTTGCCCGACCCGATACCACCCGTCAGACCCACTGTGAGCACGGTGCCGAGTCTGCCAGCCTCTGCCGGCACATGTGCCGCCTCGGCGCAGTACCCAAGCCTCGGCACGATCTGACCGCGATGTGGTCGGGTAACGAAAGCCTGCGGCCGCGACGCCCGTAGTGCCGGCACGCGTCGGACACCACCAGGAACCCACGCGCCGGCCACCCCGGCCTACCGCCTTCGCGGCGCGGGCGGCGGTTGGCAGACTGGTCCGCGTGGGGGCGACCGAAACGGGGCGGACGCAGGCTGTTCTCAGGCCGGCAGTGCCCACCCGGGCCGACCCGGGCGGTCCTGGCCCTGGCGCCGGCGGGCTGCCCGGTAGGGCCGCGGCAGAGCGGATCGACGGCTCCGGAGAGGCACAGCCGGCCGACGGTTCGGCAGGAAGGGAGCCAGCCGACAGCCTGACCGGGGCGGGGCCGCGCGACGCCTCGGCCCGGGCGATGCCGACTGGGCAGCGGCTCGCTCACCGGTTGTGGCCGGTGCTGCTCACCGGTTCGCTGCTCGGGCTCGGCGCCCTGGGGCTGGCCATCGCGCCCGCGCTCGCCGGCCGGGCGCCGCTGCTGCTCATCGCGCTGCGGCCCACCTGGGCGATCCTGCTGCTTGTCGGCGGGTCGGCGCCGTTCGTGCCGGCTCTGCTGGTCGCCGCGTTCTTTCGGGCCCTGGTCGACGTCGGCTACTTCGGGCTCGCGCGCAACAACATCCGGTCGGTCCTCCTGCGGCGTCTCGGTGGCAGCCGCCTGGTCACGGCCCTGGCCCGCCCGGGGACGCNGACCCCCCTGCTGTGGTTCTGCCTGGTCAACACCAACGCGGNGGTCGACGCGGCGCTCGGCGCGGGTGACGTGCCGATGCGTCGCTTCCTGCGGTTCCTGATTCCCGGTTCCCTGCTGTCCGCCGCGCTCTACCTGACCGCGGCGCGGGCGGTGGCCCCGTGGATGCGCGGCGCCGTGAACTGGCTGGACGCGCACATGACCTACCTGGTGCTCGGCGGTCTGGCGCTGGCCCTCACGCAGGCGGCCGCGCGGGGCGGCCTGCGGCNGTGGCGCAGCCGGCGAGGCGGAGCGCCGGTGAGACGACCTCGCGGCAATGGCAACAACACGCCGTAGGCCAACAATCGCACCATACAGACACACCAACACACTCTGGACATCCTGCGCCGCAGGTAGCAGGGTCGGTGGCTACGGGTCACGCCACCCGTCGGCTGCACGCCGGGCCTCGGCCCGGTCGCCGCCCCCACCCTCCGGAGTCGACCATGCCCTGCCCCCGCCCCACCGCGCCGAACCTCACCGTGCCGAACCCCACCGCCCTGGGCACCACCGCCCTGGGCACCACCGCCCCACGCCCCACCGCGCCCTGCGCCATCCCGCCGCACATCCTCGAACGCATCGTCCGCAACGGCAGCGACGACCAGCGTTCCTGGGCGCTGTCCACCCTCGTTCAGGACGGCTCGCACCGCACGATTCGCGTCCACAACGCCCAGCTTCGCTCCGCGCAGCGCGGCGCCGCACCGCCGCGGCTGGACCCGGATGCCGGTCCGCGCCGCACCGTCGGGGACGCCGCCGGCACCGAGGCGCTGCCGGGTAGGACGGTCCGCACCGAGGGCGAGGCCGCGGTCGATGACGTGGCGGCCAACGAGGCCTACGACGGCCTCGGTGCCACGTTCAGGTTCTACTCGGAGGNGTTCGGCCGCGACTCCATCGACGACGAGGGGATGGCGCTGCTCGCCACCGTCCACTACGGCGACCATTACGACAACGCCTTCTGGAACGGCCGGCAGATGGTGTTCGGCGACGGCGACGGCGAGCTTTTCCAGCGGTTCACGGTGTCGCTGGACATCATCGGGCACGAACTGACCCACGGCGTCACCGAGGACGAGGCGGCGCTGATGTACGTCAACCAGTCCGGGGCGCTGAACGAGTCGGTCAGCGACGTCTTCGGTTCCCTGGTGAAGCAGCACGCGCTCGGCCAGACCGCGGAGCAGGCCGACTGGCTGATCGGCGACGAGCTGCTCACCGACGCGGTGTCGGGGGTAGCGCTGCGGTCGTTGAAGGACCCCGGCACCGCCTACGACGATCCCGTGCTCGGCGACGACATCCAGCCCGCGCACATGACCGGCTACGTCCAGATGACCNGTGACAACGGTGGCGTGCACATCAACTCGGGCATCCCGAACAAGGCGTTCTACCTCGCCGCGATCGCGCTCGGCGGGCACGCGTGGGAGCGGGCCGGCCGCATCTGGTACGAGAGCCTGCGCGCCCCGCAGGTGCGGCCGAACGCGACCTTCCGCTCGTTCGCGGCGGTGACGAGCCGCCAGGCCGGCGTGCTGTTCGGCGCGGACGAGCGCAAGGCGGTCGCCGAGGCGTGGCGCGAGGTCGGCATCGCCGTCTGACACCCGCCCGGGACCATGATCCCGCGAATCGCAGGAAACACCCAGCCTCGGCACAGGCTCCCCACAGCGGGGCCCGACAGCGTGTCCACCAGCCGGCACACCGGCGGTCCCGCTGCACCGAGGGGGAGCATGAACGACGTCAGGATGTCCCGGTATGCGCGCCGGAGCGGCACCGCGACGCGGCGGCACCGGCTCATCCTGCCGCTGCTGTCGGTCACCCTGACGGCCGTGCTGGCCGGATGCGGGGGCGGCGGGAGCGACGCGGCGGCCGGCTCGGCCTCGTCGGGGACTGCTGCGCCGGCAACCCCGTCCACGGGAGCGACTCCCGCCACGGGGGCGACTCCCCCCACCGGCGGGGGGACAGCTGCGATGGCTGCCTACCGGACCTGCCTCGCGAACAACGGGGTGACGCTGCCGACTCCGGGTGCCGGCGCAGCGGGAGGCGCACCGCCGCAGGGCGCTCGTCCGACCGGTGCCCCGCCGTCGGGCGCCCCGAACGGCGGCGGCACCGGTACCGGCGGCGGACCAGGAGCCGGCGGCGGACCCGGCAGTGGTGCGGGCTCGGGCTCGACCGCGGCACCGCCCGGCGTGGACGCCGACACCTGGCGTACCGCGCGGGCCGCCTGCGCATCGCTGGCGCCCACCGCCCCGGCGGCGGCCTCGGGGACGGCGGCCGCGAACTGACCCGCGCGAGGTGGTGCTCCGCGCGGTCAGCCGCTCGACATCGGTCGACCCCCGATGCGCCGGCCTGACCGTGCGGGCACCCCCTGCTGCTGTCCTCGTCCCCCCGGTGCGGTTCCCGCCTCCCCGGGCGGGGGTGACCCCGACCGCCCGGCCTCCGCCTGCCCCGCACCGCCGGCCGCCTCACCCCCGGCCACCCCGCCCTCGACCATCCCGCCGTCAGCCACCCCGCCGTCAGCCACCCCGCCCTCGGCCACCCCGCCGTCAGCCACCCCGCCCTCGGCCACCCCGCCGTCAGCCACCCCGCCCTCGGCCACCCCGCCCTCGGCCACCCCGGCTCCGGGCGCCCCGCCACCATCCGACAATCGGGCATCGGGCAACCCGCCGGCGCACTCCGTAGCGCGTTCCGATGTCGGGAGGGTCGCGTGCGGGGCAGACGGCCGTACCTCGGCGGCCCGGGAGCGGAGCAGCTCGGACATCTCCGCCGCCGGCAGCGGCACCGAGATCGCCTCGCCCTGGAGCAGGTCACAGCCGAGGTCGATCATCATCGCAAGCGTGCGCTCGTCCTCGATCCCCTCGCCGACCACCCGCAGCCCGAGCCGGTGGCCCAGGTCGAGCACCGACCGCACGATCGCGGCGTCGGGCAGGCTGCCGCGGGCATCCGCGACAAAACCCCGGTCGATCTTGACCTCGTCGAAGGGGAGCGTCTTGAGGATCTCCATCGAGCTGTAGCCGGTGCCGAAGTCGTCCAGGGACAGCGCCACGCCCTGCGTACGCAGCTCACTCAGCATCGTCGCCGCCCGAGCCGGCTGGGTGACCAGCGCACTCTCCGTGATCTCCAGGGTGAGGACGTCGCTGGCCAGTCCGTGGGCCGCCAGGGAGCCGGCAACGACCTGGGGCAGGTCGTCGAGCACCAGCATCCGGGCGGAGAGGTTCACCGACACGGGCAGGTGCAGACCCTCGTCCGCCCAGGCGGNGCACTGGCGCAGCGCCTCGTCGAGGACCCAGCGGGTCAGATCGGCGATCAGCGGTGAGCGTTCGGCGACGGGGAGGAACACGCCGGGCGCCAGCAGCCCTCGGGTGGGGTGGTGCCAGCGCAGCAGCGCCTCCGCGCCGACGATCCCACCCGAGCATGCCGACTGCAGTGGCTGGTAGAACAGCAGCAGCTCGCCGCGGGTGATCGCGGTGCGCAACTGCGCGTACAACGCGATCTCCTCGGGCCGCACCCCGGTGATACCGGGATCCCACAGTCCGACGCTCTCCCCCACCCGCTTGGCACGCAGCAGCGCCGAGTCGGCGCAGGTCAGCAGCCCGCTCATGGTGGTGCTGTCGCGGGGGGCCACGGCGATCCCGACGGAGGCGTCCACCTCGACGTCGACGCCGCAGACCTGGAAGGGTCCCTGGATCTGGCGCAGGACCCGGCGGCCGAGCACCCGGCGCCGCTTCGTCTCCGCCGCGGTGGGCACGGGCAGGGGCGCTCCCGGGCGGCTGGCGGCCGTCGCGACGGTGGGTGGGACCGGCATCCCGCGGAAGACGAGGGCGAACTCGTCCCCGCCGGCCCGGCCAACGAAGGCCGGGATCGGCCGCAGCCCGGACAGCGTCCGCGCGATGATCTGCAGCAGCCGGTCGCCGCCGGCATGCCCGAGCGCGTCGTTGATCTCATGGAACCGGTTGATGTCGACCAGGACCAGGATCGCCTCCCGGCCCTCTGCCTGGATCTCCGCCACGGCGCTCTCGCCACGTTCGAGGGTGCCCGCCCGGTTGGCCAGGTGCGTGAGCGGATCGGCGTGGCTTTGCAGCAAGCCCGCCCGGAACAGGCCTTTCACCACCGCTCCGGCCACGACCGTGGAGAGCGCCGCCGACACGGGACCCGCTGTCTGGGTCGGATCGGCGCCGGCCGCCACGCCCGCCACGAGCGCGCCGGTGATCATGGCGATGACCAGGATCGCCGCGGGAGTCGTCACGAGGGCGACATACGCACACAGCGGGGGGAACCAGACCAGGTACATGTCGGCGTCGCTGCCGGAGGTGGCTCCGGCGAGCGCGAGGGCGAGGGCGGTTGCCAGCGAGGCGGCGGNGAACGGCGGCACCCAGTTCCAGCGTGGCCTCGCCACCAGCCCCAGTACTACGTTGGCCGCCGCGACCAGCAGGCCGACCCAGCTCTCCCACCGCTGCTGGCCCGGCGAGCCGGGCAGGACCGCGGCGAGCAGGAACAGCGCGGCGGCGCCCGTCGGCGCGGCGACGAGGAACCGCCGGCGGTCGGCGAACGTACGACCGTTGTGCACGAACCGCATTCCTCCCCGCCGTTACGGCCGGTCCGCAGGACGTGGCCCGGACCGCCAATTCCGCCGCGGTCTCCGCGGCGGACTATTCGGCTGGGTCGACATATCCGGCGTAGAATTGCGCGTCACGTCAGGCCGTGGTGACCTGGTGCCGGGGTCACCACCCGCGACGCTGACGAGATCCGGGTCAGGCTTTCTTCAACATAGCCGGTGCGGCGCAGCGGCTAACATGCGCGTCCGAAACCTGCACCGCGACCACGCGACTATGTCCGGACATAGTCCGCCGCGCGCCCGCGGAAATCCCGACCGGAACGTATACAGACCATCGGCGCAGCGGCGCTCGGAGCGGGCTTTTCCGGCATTCAGTGAGCGGCGTCGTCCCAGGTCCGGCCGGCTCCGACGCTGACGTCGAGGGGCACCGACATGGTGTACGCCGACGTCATCTCGGCGCGTACGAGCGCCTCGACCGCGTCGTACTCGCCGGGAGCGATCTCCAGCACGAGTTCGTCGTGGACCTGGAGCAACAGCCGGGAGGCGTGCCCGCCGGCCCGCAGCGCCCGGTCGACCCCCAGCATAGCGATCTTGATGATGTCGGCGGCCGAGCCCTGGATCGGGGCGTTGAGGGCCATCCGCTCGGCCATCTGCCGGCGCTGGGCGTTGTCGCTGGTCAGGTCGGGCAGGTAACGCCGACGGCCGAGCATCGTCTCGGTGTAGCCGTCCTGGCGGGCCCGTTCGACCACACCGCGCAGGAAGTCGCGCACCCCGCCGAACCGGCCGAAGTACGCGTCCATGTGCTCGCGCGCCTCGTCGGGGGCGATCCCGAGCTGGCTGGCGAGGCCGAACGCCGACAGTCCGTACGCCAGCCCGTAGGACATCGCCTTGATGCGCCGCCGCAGCTCGGGGTCGACCTCGCTGATGGGCAGGTCGAACGCCTCTGCGGCGACGAAGGTGTGCAGGTCCTCGCCTGATCCGAACGCCTCGATGAGGCCCTCGTCGCCGGACAGGTGCGCCATGATCCGCATCTCGATCTGCGAGTAGTCGGCGGTGAGCAGGGTCTCGTAACCGGGGCCGACGACGAAGGCACGCCTGATCTGGCGCCCCTCGGCGGTGCGGATCGGGATGTTCTGGAGGTTCGGATCGGTGGACGACAGCCGGCCGGTGGCAGCGATCATCTGGTTGAACGTGGTGTGGATGCGGCCGACATCATCGATCATGGGCAGCAGTGAATCGACGACGGTCTTGAGCCGGGCCACGTCCCGGTGGCGCAGCAGCACCGGCAGCAGCGGGTGGTCGGATTGGACCGCGAGCCAGACGAGGGCGTCGGCGTCGGTGGTGTAGCCGGTCTTGATCTTCTTGGTCTTGGGCAGGCCGAGCTCGTCGAACAGGATCTGCTGGAGCTGCTTGGGGGAACCGAGGTTGAACGTCCGGCCGACGATCTCATGGGCCTGCGCGGCGACGGCCGTGACCTCGCCGCCGTAGTGCTTCTGCAGCTCGGTCAGATGATCCTGGTCGGCGGCGATGCCGGCCCGTTCCATCCCGGCGAGGACCGTGACCAGCGGAAGTTCCATGTCCCGCAGCAGGACCGCGGCGGAACGGCGCTCCAGGTCCGCGTCAAGCTCGTCGGCGAGCTCCAGGCACGCGCGGGCCCGCACCGCGTCCGCGTGGGACTCCTCCGCCTCCCCGGAGCCGTCGAGGGTGAGCTGGCCGTTGCCGGCCGGCTCGACGGCCAGGTCCCGGTGCAGGTAGCGGGCGACCAGGTCGGCCAGGTCGAACGAGCGCTGGCCGGGCAGGGCCAGGTAGGCGGCCAGCGCGGTGTCACTGGTGACGCCGGCCAGCGTCAGGCCCAACTCCGCGAGAGCCAGCATCGGGCCCTTGACGTCGTGCGCCGCCTTCGGCTGGTGCGCATCGGCGAGCCAGCCGCCGAGCGCCGTCAGGTCCGCCGGGGTGAGCTGGGTCGGGTCGAGCCAGGCCGCGGCGCCGTCGGCCGAGGCCAGGGCGAGGCCGGACAGCACGCCCGTGCCCCGCCCCCAGGTTCCGCGGGCGTGCAGGCCGGTGCGGCCGACCCCGCGGGCGTGCTCGTCGAGCCACTGGGCCACCTCGTCAGGACCGAGGGTGGTCAGGTCGACGTCGAAACCCTCCTCGACGGGCGGCGGGGCGGTGGCCAGGGCCGCGTAGAGGCGCTCACGCAGGACGCGGAACTGCAGCGTGTCGAACAACTGGTGGACGGCCTCGCGATCCCAGGGGCGCAGGCGCAGCTCGTCCGGTCCGACGGGGAGCGGAACATCGCGGGACAGCTCGGTCAGCGAACGGTTGCGGATGACCGACGCCAGGTGGGCGCGCAGCGACGCCCCCGTCTTCCCGCCGATCTCGTCGGCCCGGTCCACCAGCTCGGCGAGGGACCCGAACTGCTGGATCCACTTGGTGGCGGTCTTCTCCCCCACTCCCGGCACGGAGGGCAGGTTGTCGGACGGGTCGCCGCGCAGCGCCGCAAAATCCGGGTACTGCACCGGTGACAGGCCGTACTTCGCCTGCACCTCGTCCGGGGTGAACCGGGTCATGTCGGAAATGCCTTTGCGGGTCATCAGGACCGTGACCCGCTCGTTGACGAGCTGCAACGCGTCCCGGTCGCCGGTGACGACCAGCACGTCCATCCCCACCGCGGCGCCCGCGGTCGCGAGGGTGGCGATCACGTCGTCGGCCTCGTAGCCGGCGGCNCTGACCCCCGGCACGGCGAGCGCGTCGCACACCTGGTGGATGAGGCTGACCTGCCCGACGAAGTCGGCCGGGGTCTCCGAGCGGCCCGCCTTGTACTCGGCGTACTGGGTGTGGCGGAAGGTCGGAGTCGGCAGGTCCCAGGCGACTGCCACGTGGGTCGGCTTCTCGTCGCGCAGGACATTGATGAGCATCGAGGTGAATCCGTACACGGCGTTGGTCGGCTGGCCGGTGGTGGTGGAGAAGTTCTCCACCGGCAACGCGTAGAACGCGCGGTAGGCCAGCGAATGCCCGTCAAGCAGCAGCAGCCGCGGGACCGCGGCCGCGGGCGCCGCCTTCTTCGCCGCGGTCGACTTCGCCGTAGTCGCCTTCGCCGTCGCAGCCGTGTCCGTCTTGACCGTCTTCGCCTTGGCCGTCGCGGCCGTCTCCGACTTGGCCGCTGGCGTCTTGGCCGTCGACGTCGACGCGGCGGTGGACCGTCGGACACCGCGCGGCTTCGCCGGCCGAGCCTCCGCCGCGGGCTCCTCCGCACCGGCCGACCCAGCCGCCGCGGAGGCGCTCGTCTCGGCAGCGAACGCCGCGCCGGTCGGGAACCCGGCCCCGGCGGATCCCGCATCGTCGGCGGGCCTTGCTCTGGCGGCGGATCCTGCCTCGGCAACGGACCCTGCCTCGGCGGCGGACGGGGCCTCGGCGGCGGACGGAGCCGGCTGGTCGGCGGGCGAGTTCGGCGTGGTGACGGACACGCGGCGAGTTTAGGCCGTGCGTCCGACAGTTCCGTTGTCTGTGGGCGGTCCATCGCGGCGGGGGCCACTGTGTGCCCGGACCGCGTGCCCGGACCGCATGGCCGACTGCCGTCCGTCCTGCTGTCCGTCCGCCCTCAGCCACCCGCCGTCGGTCCACCCCCGGTCGCGCCGCGAGTTGCCTGAGGCTGATGACCTTTCCTACGGCGGGAGGCGCCAGCAACCTCCAACCACTGGCGCTCGGCCGGGGCGAAGGCGGTCGGGGGCCTGCCCTCGCCGGAGGCCGGTGCCCGGCGCCAGGGTTCGGCCACACATCGTGGTTGGTCGGCCAGCCGACGGGAGCTGGTCGTCTAGGCTGGCGGTCATGACCGCTGCCGATGCCGCGCCCGCGGCCGACGACATCGCCGCGATCCAGGGCAGTGGTGAGGACGGCAACAGGGGTCCGCGCGTCGAGGCCAACGTCGTGGAGGCTGACGTCGAGGAAGCCGACGCGGTTCGGCTGGCCGCGCAGATCAACGCCGCGCGCGGGGAGATCGAGCGGCAAATGGGCATCCTGCTCACCGAGGCGAGCCCCGAGCGGCTGGTCGCCACGATGCCCGTCGAGGGCAATCGACAGCCCTACGGTCTCCTGCACGGCGGCGCCTCCGTGGTGCTCGCCGAGACGCTGGGCTCGGTCGGGGCGAACCTGGACGCCCCGCCCGGCTCGATGGCCGTCGGTATCGAGATCAGCGCCTCGCACCACCGGTCGGCGACCTCGGGCACCGTCACCGCCGTCGCCACCCGCATCCGTGGCGGGCGTAGCCTCGTCACCTACGACATCCGGATCACCGACGACGCCGGCCGCGTGACCTGCACCTGCCGCCTCACCTGCATGATCCGCAGCGGACTGCCGGCCGGCCTGAACACATCTGGCCCGAGCTGATCGGAAGCGGCCCGCCGCCGACCGGGACACGAAAACCGGACATGGATCGCCCTAATGCCAGTATTTTCCGGTTCTCCTGCCCACCCAGGAGGACACTCGAACTGACACACCGGACCACTCCGATGCATTGACCAGATGCATGGACCGCCCTAATCTCATCGCCCGTGGCACCCGGGATGGGCGAGTAGACAACGCCTGGGCTCGGGGAAGGTCCGGACGGCACCAAAGTCGGTCCCGGGTGCCTCACCATCGAGTCTCCGATCGCGCGAATCCCCGACCGGACCGATCGACCCTGGTTCCCGTCTGCGGCCCAGCCGTTCCCGCCGGCCGACGGGTCCTCCGGCCCGAACAGCACACCGGCCCGAACGGCACACCGGCCCGAACTGCACTGCACACCGGCCCGAATGGCACACCTCCGGGTCCGCCCGCTTGACGCCGGTGACCCGGAGGTAGGCGGGGCGGAACCGGGGTCCGCCGCGGGGTCACGGCTTGACGAGTGACTGGACCGGGCCGAGCACGGTCCGCTTCCCGTNCCGGACCTCGTAGAGGTAGACCGTCGACCCCTCCACCTCGCCGTTCTTACGGAACCGGATCCGCTTGGTGACGCCGGGGACGTTCACGGAGCCGAACGCGGCCGCGACCGACTCCCGGGTGGCCCCGGTGCCGATCTTGCGCAGCACCTCGATGATCGCGTTGGTGGCGTCGTACGCCTCGCCGGAGTACGTGCCCGGTCGGGCCCCGCTGTTGACCGTCCGGTATTCGGCGACGAAACCGGCCGCGGCGGGATCGCTGTTCGGATCCCCGCAGGCGCAGGTGAGCAGCGTGCCCTCGGCGTTGCCGACGCCGGCCTCCCGGATGAGCTGGTCGTCGTTGGCCCCGTCCCCACTGACGATCTTCCCGGTGAAGCCCTTGCTGCGCAGCGCCTTGGTCAGCAGGGCGAGCTCCGAGTAGTAGCCGGAGTAGTAGAGAACGTCCGGCCGCTCACCGATGATCTTCGTGGCCTGGGAGGTGTAGTCCTTCGTCGGGTTGATGCCGTCGTGGACGACCTTGACGTCGTGGGCGGTCAGCGCCTGCTCGAGTGCCCCGGACAGGCCGGTNCCGTACTCGCTGCGGTCATCCAGCGAGTAGACCTTCGTCGCCTTCAGCACCTTGGTCAGGTACTCGGCTGNGGCCGCGCCCTGGACCGTGTCGGGGGCGATCACCCGGTAGAAGGTGAGGAAGCCGAGGTCGGTGAGCGCCGGGTTCGTCGCCGACGGGCTCACCGACAGCAGGCCGGTCTGGGAGTAGAGCGGCTCGCTCGACTTCGTCGGCCCGGAGAAGACCGGACCGACGACGGCGACGACGCCCGGGTTGTCGAGGAGCTTCTGCGCGGCGGTCGGGCCCTGGTCGGGGTCGCCCTGGTCGTCCGAGGCGACCAGCCGCAGCCGGAACGGCAGATCATCGCGTCGATTGGCCAGGTCGACGGCGGTCAGCACGCCGTCGTAGGCGTTGATGCCGAGCTGCTGGTTGTCGCCGGACAGCGGCCCCTGGAAGCCGATGACGAACTCCTTCTTCCCGACCTCTGCGGTGGAGCCGCCGCACCCGCCGAGCGCGGCCACGGCCGTCAGCACCCCCGCGGCCCCGAGCACTGCCCATCGCCGTCCAGGACCGCTCATGACACGTCCTTCCGCAGCACCTCGCTGCTGGTGTCGGCACCCGGGGCGCCGGAGTCGCCGGAAATGTCGTCGAAGAAATCAGGTAACCGATCGACGACTTGTCGCGACGAAACCTAGCCCNCGATATCGACCAAGGAAAGCTCGTAGTGAGCGTGTCGTAGCCTTGAGTGATTTCCTGGCGTGGATGTGNACGTGGACGTGGGGCTGCGGGCCACACCCACTCGGCCGGGTACGACCGGCAGCGCCACGGGAACCGACCGGCGGGTCAGGTCCAGGTCGTCAGGGCGACGAACCGGCCCCCGAGCACGGTGTAGAGGGCGACTCTCGGCGTGGGCGTGTCCCCCCAGCGATCGAAGCCGACGGAACCCGTGACGCCGGCGAACGAGCCACGGCCGATCGCGACCACGACGTCGTGCCGGGCGGCCGCGTCGACGGAAGGACGGCCGGGCAGCACTGTCGCCGCCGCCCGGATGATCGTCCGCGCCGCGTCATAGGCGTAGGCGGCCACCGGGGGAACGGCCTCGGCGCGACGTTGAGCGAGCTCGACGGCGGCGTCGTGGGCCACCTGCCGGCGCTGCGCCGCAGCCGCGTCGCCACCGGCGGCGCCGCTCCCGGCCGGGTCCCGCGCCGCCGATTGGCGACCCTCACGCGGCGGCGATGCCGGCTGGCCACCCGTCCCCGCGACCGCGGCCGCTTCGGGAGTCCGGGTGGCAGGCGGAGTCCGGGTGGCAGGCGGAGTCCGGGTGGCAGGCAGAGTCCGGGTGGCAGGCAGAGTCCGGGTGGCAGGCAGAGTCCGGGTGGCGGGCAGAGTCCGGGTGGCGTCCTCGCGGTTCCGCTCGCCGACGTCGGACCCGTCGGTACTGTCGGCGCCGCTCGGGGTCGTGCTGCCGTCGTCGTCCGCCGGACCGCCGAACCGCTGGGAGTAGTCGGCGACGAATGCACCGGCGGCCGGCAGCCTCGTCGGCGGGACCAGCAGACTGGTGATCAGGTCCCCGTCCGCGGCCGACTTCGCGTCGTCGGTGTAGCGGCGTTGCAGCAGCGCGTCCGAGCCCATGACCTGGATCGACGCGCCCGACGCGGCGAGCCGGGTGCGCAGCTTCCCGGCGAACGCCGCGCCGGTGGCGAGGTAGACCAGGTCGGGGGCCTCCTGCTCGATCGCCTCCACGGTCGAATCCAGCTCGGACCCGTCGGAGCCGTCCCCCTGGACCTGGTAGACCGACGTGACCGTCGCCCCCAACGCGGCGGCACGCACCGCGAACCGGCCGCCGAGCGTCGTGCCGTAGCGGGGTTCCCCGTCGACGACGGCGATGCGTCGGCGGCCGAGCGTCCGCACCGCGTACTCGGCGGCCACCCGCGCCTGCAGCTCGTCGGTGCCGGCGAGCCGGAAGTAGGTCGGGTAGGGGCGGGTGCGCGGGTCGATGCCGGCACCGGTGAGGGNGGGGNCGGCATTGGACGGGGAGACGACCGGGATGCCCTCGGCACTCAGCGCGGGCAGGGCGACCTTGGCCACGAGCGAGCTCAACGGCCCGACGACGCCGATCAGGCGGTCGTTGGCGGTGAAGGCGTCGGCGGCCTGGGCTCCCCCGTCCGGGCGGGACAGGTCGTCGTGGGTGGACAGCTCCAGGCGCCAACCCGGGATCGCCCCCGAATCGTTGGCCTCCTCGACGGCGAGCGCGACAGCGTTGCGCGCGCTCGTTCCCTCGGCGGACAGATCACCCGACAGCGGTGCCATGACGCCGAGGGTGGCCACCCGGGTCACGCGAACGTCGGCGCCGCGGTCGCTGTCGAGGGCGGTGGCCAGGATGAGCCCCAGCGCCGACGGCACGGCCAGGACCAGAGCGACGATCGCGGCGAGGATCGCCCGACCCCGGCCGGTGCGCCACCGCGCCCGGCTCCACTGCCCGATCCGGCCGACGACCGCCACGAGAGTCGCTCGCGCATGACCCGCTCGGACCCGCCACGGTCGCGCGGACCCCGGCGTCGCTCGAGCGGGCGCGGGGGCCTCCGCGCCTGGGCCTGAGGCCCCTGCGCCTGGGTCTGAGGCCTCGGCGCCCGGGGAGGAAGTGTCGGCCTCGGTCGATGCGGGCGCGGGCGCGGGGGCGTCCGCCAAAACCGGTTCCGGTGCTCGGGGGGACGGCTGCGGCGCGTCCTCGGGACCGGGGATCGGCGCTGATCCCGGNGGCGAGGCGTCGCTCACCCGGTCCCCGGCCCGCGCGTTGCCGGGGACGGCACGGACGGGGTTGCCGGGGGCGGCACGAACGGGGACGTCACGACCCTGGCAGCGCCTCGCCCGACAGCACGGCCTCGGCTACGGCGCGCATCGTCCGACGCTGGTTCATCGACGTCCGCTGGATCCAGCGGAAGGCGTCGGGCTCGGTCATGCTGTGCTCGGTCTGGAGCACACCCTTCGCCCGCTCGATGATCTTCCTGGCCTCGAGCCGGCCCTGCAGGTCCTCGACCTCGGCCTCCAGGCTCACGATCTCCGTGAACCGGCTCATCGCCATCTCGATCGTGGGCAGCAGGTCCTTCTTCTGGAACGGCTTGACGACGTAGGCCATGGCGCCGGCCTCGCGGGCCCGCTCGACCAGCTCCCGCTGACTGAACGCGGTGAGGATGACCACGGGGGCGATGCGGTCCTTGGNGATCTTCGCGCCGGCCTCGATGCCGTCCATCCTGGGCATCTTCACGTCGAGGATGCACAGGTCGGGCCGGAGCTTGCCGGCGAGGTTGACGGCCATCTCGCCGTCNCCGGCCTCCCCGACGACCTCGTAGCCCTCCTCTTGCAGCATCTCCCTGAGGTCGAGCCGGATCAGCGCTTCGTCCTCGGCGATCAGAACCCGGCGCGGGTTCGAGGAGGGTTGGCTCATCGAGTCGTACTCCTGGTCTCGGAGGTGTGACCCTAGTGTGACAGGGCAGGGGAGTCAGGTTGACATCCTGCCCGAGCAGAGGAGGGCGGGAGGTCGAAACGCACCCTACCCGGATAGAGTCGTGGACGAGACGTTCCGGACCGGATCGATCACGATCTCTTCGCCCAGCTCCGCCCGGTCGTCTCCGCAGCGGCCCCGCCCGCTCGACCACGCTCCACCCGCCGGCCCCGGTACTCCAACGGCAGAGAGACGGTGCTCAAACCACCGACAGTGTGGGTTCGAATCCCACCCGGGGGTACGTACAGCATCTACGCGACCTGGATGCCCAGTGGCCGCCGGGTGCGGCCCGGGGACGGCGGCCGTCACTCCCGCCAGATGGGCAACCTTGCCGAGGTCTGCCACCGGAATCCGCCCGAAGACGCGTTCGGCGTAGAAGTCGGCGATCGCGGCTTCAAGGACGTCTTCACGGATACGGACGCTCTTGGGGTGTCCGTCGAACTTGTCGTCACGGCCCCGGTTGTTCGCTCGGGGCCAGCACTTTTACCAGACAGGCGCACTGGGCCTCGCCGCGACCGGCCTTCCGGCACATCGGCGTCGAGGCCGGACCCNCCTCTGCCATTGGGGGGAGCGGCGTCTCGTTCTTTCGGTGGGTCTCCGACGCCCGGGCTGTCTCTAGGCTGGGTGTGTGTTCACTACCGGCCTGCGCTCGCTCTGGGACGAGCCCCGCGCCGCGGACACGCCCGAACGGGTGTGGCTCGACTGGGTGCTGGTCGGCGTGGTGATGGTGGCGGCGTTGCTCGAAGGAACCCTCCGAGAGGACATCACCTGGCGGCCGGTCGTGACGATTGTGACGGTCGGACTTGCGCCGGTGCTGCTATGGCGGCGTACTCACCCGTTGGTCTGCGTCGTGGTGGGCTTCGGCACCGGGATGGCGTTAGGACTGGCGAGCTGGCTGGGCGGGACCTCAGGCGTGGGCCTAAACACGATGATCTACATCCTGGTGCTCGTCTACTCGCTGGTCCGCTGGGGCTCAGGGCGTCAGATCGTGATTGGGCTGCTGGTGGTTGCGGTCGCCGCGGGGTTCAGCATTGCGACCGACTACACCGGGCCAGCCGAGCTCTTCGGCGGGTTGGCGGTCCTGGCGGCGGCGGCAGCGAGCGGAGCGGCGTTCCGCTACCGCGCCGAGAGTCGGCGCCGGGCGCTCGACCAGGTCCGCAGCCAGGAACGCGTCGGCCTCGCGCGCGAGCTGCACGACTCGGTCGCCCACCACGTCTCGGCGATCACGCTGCAAGCGCAGGCTGGCATGACGATGGCCGCGAAGCGACCTGAAGCGGCGCTCGAGGCGCTTGCGATCATCGAGGGGGAAGCGTCGCGGACCCTGGCAGAGATGCGAGCGATGGTCCGGGTGCTGCGTGACGGAGCGCCGGCGGAGTACGGTCCCCAGCCCGGCGTCGCCGACCTGATGCTCCTCGCCCGCCGCGAACCGGACCCCGTCGTCGACGTGGAGTTGGCGGGTGATCTGGCCGGACTTCGGCCCCAGGTCGACGCCGCCGTGTACCGGATGGCGCGGGAGGCGCTGACCAATGCGCTGCGGCACGCCCGAAACGCCTCGCGTGTGGAGATCAGGGTCGTCGAGGGCGCAGGAAGGCTGCGGCTCCGCGTGACCGACGACGGCCAGATCGGCCCGGCGCGGCCGGCGACCCACGGTTTCGGGCTGCTGGGGATGACCGAGCGCGTGCAGCTGCTCGGCGGCACGCTACGCGCTGGGCCGACGCCCGAGGGCGGGTGGGCGGTCGACGCCGAGCTGCCGATGAAGTTGCCCCTATGACGACGCGCGTGCTGGTGGCAGACGACCAAGATCTGGTGCGCACCGGCCTGTCGATGATCCTTGACGCCCAGCCCGACATCGAGGTCGTCGGCCAAGCCGCCGACGGCAAGGCCGCCGTCGAGCTGGCGCATCGGCTCCGCCCCGACGTGTGCCTGGTCGACATTCGGATGCCCGGGCTGGACGGCATCGAGGTGACCGAGCTCCTCGCAGGGCGGGGCGTCGCGGACCCCATTGCGGTGGTGGTGATCACGACGTTCGACCTGGACGAGTACGTCCACGGCGCGCTTCGGGCCGGAGCCCGAGGATTTCTCCTCAAGGATGCCGGGCCAGAGTTGCTGGTGCAGGCTGTCCATGCCGCTGCCGTCGGCGATGCCCTGATCGCGCCGAACATCACCCGCAGGCTGCTAGCGACCCTTGCCGCGGGGGCCTCATCGAAACGCCGTACCCAACCGATCGAGCCGCTCACCCAACGCGAGGAGGAGGTGCTGAAACTGGTCGCTGTCGGCCGCACGAACGCGGAGATCGCCGCCGAGCTGTTCATCAGCTTGACGACCGCCAAGACCCACGTCGNGAGCCTGCTGGCCAAGATCNGCGCCCGGAACAGGGTCGAGATCGCGATGTGGGCCTACGACACCGGCCGGGTGGGGCACTGAACCGAACCTGACGTACATGCACGACGACTGGTCCCGGCCGGGGCGACCGAGGCCCACAACGAGCGCAGCGCCTTCGTCACCATCTGTCCACTGTAGGGACAGCGCGGCAGCGGCGGATCAGCCGAAAGCACGAGAGAGAGACCATCTCATCGGCCAGGCGAACTCCGGCCTCCGGGCCGGTGTGCCCGCCAGCGGGCTCAGCGATCGTGGACGTACCGATCCTCACCAACGACGGAGCCCATGATGAGAACGCGTCAACCCACCACCACACTGGAAGACCAGCCGATCCCGGTGAGAGCCAAGCTCGCCGCGGCGTGGACCAGCTTCATGTTCCTGTACGCCTATGTGGACATTCTCAACTTCTTCACGCCCGGCGTCGTCGAAGACATCCTCGACGGCAAGGTCTTCGAGTTCGACCTCTCCCAGACCTTTTCGACCGCGGCGCTGACCCTAGTGGCCATCCCGATCCTCATGGTCGTGCTGTCGATGACGCTGCCCGCCCGGGCGACCCNCATCACGAACCTCATCGTGGCCTCGCTCTACGTTCCCGTCACGGCATTCAACGCGGTGGGCGAGTCCTGGCCGTACTTCTACGGCCTTGGCATCGTATTGGAACTGATCCTACTCGCCCTCATCGTGCGGTACGCCTGGACCTGGCCCCGCACCGCACCATCGGCGACCAACCCGGACCGTGAAACCGTTCGCGCCCCGCAGCAAGCGTGAACCCAAGAACGGTCCCCGTCCTGTTCGGAGCCATCTGCCTCGGTGCCGCGGTGTGGGCCTCGTGGCCGTGGGACACCAACTACCACCACTGGGACGTCGCGTAGGGGCCTTCCAAGGCCCCTACCGGCAGGTGGCTACGCGGATGCCGCGCACCACCGGGGCAGTTGCACGGATGCGTCCTGTGATGTAGCGCCCGACGGGACGNGGGTCGCGGCACCAGCGACCGCGTCGATCCGGTCTTCCGGAATTTTGATCTTCATCGTGATCTCTTTCTGGTCATGGTCGACCTCGATGGCCCGTTGTGTGACGTCGTAGAGGGTCCGTTGCAGGACATCAGGGGCGTCGTGCAGGGTGAGGCTCAGCTGCGGCAGGACTTCGAGCAGGCGCGTGGCGTCTGAGGTGCTGTCCGTTCTACGAACAGCACCTCACCAAGAAACTCGTTGTTGGCCAGGTAGCGGTCCCCACCGGAGAGAGGTGGCCATGGTGTGGGCGTGACGGGCTCGGCTACTGGTACGAGCTCGGCTACTGGTAGTGGTAGCGGCAGGCGATGATCGTGATCTGGCCGGGCTCGACCGCATAGACCAGGCGGTGTTCGTCATCGATCCGCCGCGAGCGCAGGCCGGCGAGGTTGTTGCGCAGCAGTTCGGGCTTGCCGATCCCCTGCCCCTCCGGATCGCGTCCGATGTCCGCGATCAGGGCGTTGATGCGCTTCAGTGTCCTGCGGTCCTGGCCCTGCCAGTACAGGTAGTCGTCCCAGGCGTGGTCCGTCCAGGTCAGCTTCACTCGTCAGGGCCCACCGGACGCTCGACCGCGCCGCCCGTACGCCACTGCTCCACGCTTTCCATCAGGCGCCGCGCGTTCGCGGGCGTGCGCAGCAGGTAGTTGGTCTCCACGATGGCGTCCCAGTCCTCCTTGCTCACCAGGACCGCGTTCCCCCGCTTCGAGACGATCTCTACCGGTGTGTGATCGGTGTTGACCTGCTCGATCAGCGGAAACAGCGTCTTACGTGCCTCACTGGCACTGATCGCCGAAACCATCCTGCCACCTCCCGAGCACCTAGTCGTACCAGATACGGTACAACTTTGGGGGGCGCGTGTCAGCTGCTCGTCGAGCCGGTGGGCTGTACATCCCACCTCCGTGTTTTCGATCAGCAAAAACTCACGTGCGGAGGGCGGGCGGTGGCGCGGCCGTGGCGGCGCCGGCGGCGATCAGNCCGTCGATCGTTTCGCGGGCGATCCCGACTTCGGTGAGTACCTCGATCGTGTGCTCGCCGAGTACCGGCGGGGCCAGATGCAGCTGGGTCGTCAGGTCGCCCAGGTCCCACAGTGCGCCCGGCTGCTCGAAGCCGCCCCAGTCGTGGTGGCGGTAGCGGGCGATCAGGCCTGCGGCGTCGTTGTCGGCCGAGTCGAAGAACGCGTCGCGCTGGTCGAGCCGGACCTCCTCTGCCGCCACACCCGCCCCGGCGAGCAGATCGAGCACCTCACCGGCCGGGCGGACGGCGGCCGCCGCCGCGAGCTGCGCCGTACTCCCGCACCCGAGCGCCTGGCAGGCCGCCGCGACGTCGCGCTCAGCGGTCGCGGCCATCGCGACCCACCCCTGCGCGCAGGCCAGCAGGCGCCGTCCCGGTGTCGTGGTCAGCTGCGCCTGGTCGAGCATCGGCACCGGGGCGAGGGTGCCGTCTGGTCGCAGGTAGGTCTCGCTCGTGGTGAGCACCCCGGCACCCAGCAGGGACGCGGCGACCGAACTCGCCCGACCGGTCCGGTCCCGGGCGAGGACCGCCCATAACGTCGCGGCCGCGGACGCCATCGCGCACTGGTGGTCCATGAACCCGAAGCGGTGCCACATCGGCGGGTTGCCCTCGCCGCCGCCCATCCGCTCCCATCCCAGCGACGACTGGAACAGCTGGTCGTAGCCGGGCCAGTTGGCGCGTGCGCCGTCCGGACCGTACGAACTCGTGTGACAGAACACCACGTCCGGATTCACCGCACGGACGGCCTGCTCGTCCAGGCCGAGCCGGCGGGCGGCCGGCACGCGCAGGTTGTGGTGCACGACGTCGGCCCAGCGCAGCAGGGCTTCGACGGCCGGCCGGGCGGCCTCGGACTTGAGGTCGAGGGCCACGGCGCGCTTGCCGCGCTGGCAGCCGACAAACGGCCAGTCGCCCCAGCGGCCAGGTTCGCCGGCCGCCGGTTCGACCTTCACGACGTCGGCGCCCAGATCGGCGAACAGCATCGGCGCGAACGGCCCGGCCAGGAACGCGCCGAAGTCCAGCACCCGTAAACCCTGAAGCGGGAAACGCAGCGACTCGACCGGCCCGCCCGCGGCGGAGTCCGCGTCGGCGCGGCCGCGGTCGGTGGCCGTGCTGCGGGGCGTCCAGTGCCTGGCGGCCACGTCCTGGTGCTCACCGAGCCGGGGGGCCGAATTGCGGACGGTGGCAGGCGGGTCCAGCGTGACCGGATGGCCGGGCACGGTGATGCGGCCGGCCTCGGGGTCGTCGAGCTGTGTGACGTACCGGTTGGCCTTCGCCTGCTCGTCGTCGAGGACCGCGCCGAGCGGCAGCACGGGCTGGGCCGGCCGGTCGTTGGACCACAGCTCGGCCAGCCACTCGGCCGCGGGCCGGCGGCGGAACGCCTCGACGTTGGCCCCCCAGTTCGGGAACGCTCTGGCCATGATCCCCCCGGCGTGGCGCCGGTTGGCCTCGGCGACCTCGTCGGCACCCATCTCGTCGAACACCCGCTTCGTCAACGGCAGGTCGTCGGGGGACGGCGGCATGACGTGGATCCATTCGCCGTCGGCGCACTCGAACAGCGGTGTCACTGCCTCGTCCTTGGGCATGCCCGCCGCGAGCAGGGCCGACGGCGCCTCGGCCCGGTGCCAGTGCATCATCATCGGAACGAGCGCGCCCTGGACGAGGCTGGTGTGCACCGGCCCGCCCCGGCCGGTCCGCCCCCGTGCCACCAGCCGGGCCGCGATCCCGGTCGCGCACAGCCACATGGCCCCCCAGCTGCCGAGCGGGNACCGGACGTGGACCGGCCCCGGCCGGTGCCCCCGTTGCTCATCGAGGAGGCCCAGTCGCGCCAGCGCCAGCAGGTCGTCAACCGGACGGTCCGCGTCGACGTGGTTGGCCGGCCACGCGAGCACCGACGAGACGACCAGCGCGGGGTAGCGGCTCCCGACAGTGGCGTCGTCGAGGCCGAGCCGGGCCGCCGTCGTGGGACTGTACGAGTGGACGAGCACGTCGGCGCCGCGCAGCAGCTCGTCGAGCCGCGATCGCCCCTCGGGGGAGTCGACGTCCAGCACCAGCGACTGCTTGGAACGGGCCCAGGTACGGAAGCCGGGCAGGGCGCGATCGGGGTGGCCGCCGGGCGGCTCGACCAGGACTACCTCCGCGCCCGCCTCGGCCATCAGCATCGTCGCCGTCGGCCCGGCGACACCGGTCGACAGGTCGACGNCCCGGATTCCGTCGAGCAGTGGTGCGGGCATGCGGGCTCCCTTTTTTCTCGGGCTCTTCTCGGACGCGAGTGTCACAGCCGGCTGGCCAGATAGTCGAGCGCGTGGTCCCAGGACTGGTCGCGGGTCGTCTCGTCGAACCCCTCGCCCCGCAGGTAGTCCGGCATGATCGTCACGTGGCCCTGCCCGGCGAGCCGCCTGGCCACGTCGACCATCTCGCTGGTCAGACCCCATACCTCGGCGCCGACGACGACCGCGGGATAGGTTCCCGGCGCCGTCGGCCGGGATAACATCGCCGTGACGTCACCCGTGGCGGTGGGTAACGACACGTACGAGAGCTGTACGTCCGGTTCGGATTCAGGCAGCGTCGGATACACCTTAATCACCCCAAATCTCCAGGCGTTCGGACAACCAGTCGACACTGCGACCTAATCGCCGACGCNTAGCCTTCGTCCTCGATGGCGGGCCCGAGGACCTCGATCTCAAACAGGCCTCCACGACGAGTACCCGAAAATCAGCCCGCAGTCTAAATCAGCTTGATAGCGACTGTCCGGATTCAACGAGGCACATCGCCCGGAGGGCATCGGCGCGGAGCTGCACGACCAGACTCCGGGCCCTCTTCGACCCGACCCGCAGCCGCTTCCGTAGCTCGTTTGCCGAGATCGGCCGGCGGTGCTTTTCCCAGTAACAGGCATCCTCGCGGCGCGCCCGGTCCAAGAGGGCACCGTCCTCCACGGCGGCTGCGTCTTGGCCGGACTTGCGCTGCGCAGACACAGCTGGCGACGCCGCACCGGCGCCATGGTCGCCGTCCTGCTGGTCCGCAGGGACTTCAGCGGGTGCCACCCGCACACCTGCCCGTTCCGGCTCAGGCTGCGGGACCGGGACGTGGACGTTCGTGCGGACGCCATNGGCGTCCTTCATCTGATCCGTGCCACCCGCCGAGTTCGACTGCTTGACCGATGACGTGGAGCCAGCCTCGCCCGCCCTNCCGGCCTCGTGCGCCGAGCCGCAACGCGAGCAGCCACACNTTGCCGAACGCGAACAGGAAACTCAAGCCGACGACCACGATCATGATCGCCGTGACCAGCCGGACGGTCACCGCCCGCGCCTCCGCCGGCCCTCCCCCGCCGGCCATCAGACCTTCCCGCCTTCACCACCGACACCAGCAGGATCACCATCGAGATCCCCACGGCGACGGCGACCCATCCGGATCGCCGCCCGAGCAGTCACAATCAGCTCAGATCGCTTACCGGACCATGAGGATGACGAACGAACCTCACCGTCCGGACTCGTTGCTTCGGTCCGCGTGCGACGGGTCAGCGCCGGTGCGCGAACGTCGCCTGCGCGCGTTCGAACCGGCGTTCGGTCACGTGGGAGGTGTCGACGGCAGCGGCTGCGGTGACCAGGATGAGCGCGGCGAGTATGCCCGCCAGGACCGGCCGTGGTGTGGGCGGTGGCTCCTGCAAGGCCCGTGCCCGATGGGCGAGGTCGGTGTGCACCGCACCGAGCGCCGCGGTCGGCATGGTCGCTGTGCCGGAGCGGGCGAGTCCGGCGCGGGCGAGGGTCCGGACGGCGACAGCACGGTTCTCGGCGGTCGCGGCGGCGTCTTCGTCGGCCCAGCGTTCGACGGCGAGTCGGACGGCGGCGGCGGAGGTCCGCAGGAGCGGGTTGGCGGCGGCGGCGAGGTCGGCGAGCTGGGTGTAGGCGTGGTGGCGGTGGCGGAGGTGGGAATGTTCGTGGGCGAGCAGGACGCGGCGTTCGTCGGCGGGCAACGCGCGCAGCATCGCGGTGGACACGACGATCCGGCCGGTGAGTCCGGGCAGGGTGTAGGCGTCGGCCCGGTCGTCGTCGACGATGACCAGGCCGGTGGGGGCGGGTCCGAGCCGGCGGCAGGTGAGTTCGGCCGCGGCCAGGTCCCGGCCGACGCCGACGGCCCGGCGGGCGGCGGCGGCGAGCAATCCGATGACGGCGGTGGCGGGGAGCAGCCCGGCGGTGGCGGGCAGCGGGTCGTGGCCGCGGACCACGGCGGTCGACCAGTGCCCGACCGCGACGAGCACGGGCATCGGGGCGAGCAGGGTGAAGGCCACGACCGAAAGGACGAAGCCGGTGGCCAGCGCGGTCACCAGGCAGGCAGCGGTGAGCAGCCGGGTGGCGGCGGCGGGCGGTAGCCGCCGGCCGAGCCAACCGCCGCCGGCGGCCAGCAGCAGGCTCGTGACGAACGGGACGAGCGCGACAGCCGTCATCGCCGAGGCCTGCCATCCGCGCCGCCGGCAGTGGTCCCGACGTCGCCGTCGGTGTCGGTGTCGGTGTCGGCGTCGGNGTCGGTGTCGGCGTCGGCGTCGGTGTCGGCGTCGGCGTCGGTGTCGGACCGGTGAGGAGCGAGGAGGTCGGCGAGGAGCTGCTCGTCCTCCGGTCGCAGGTCCGCGACGAACCGGGCAAGTGTCTCGGCCCGGTGGCTGCCGGCGCCGAGCAGGCGGGACATCTGCCGGGCGGTGAGCGCGGCGTCAAGGGTGTCCGGGTCGGTGGCCGGGGCGTAGACGTAGGAGCGGCCCGCGGGCGCCCGGGTCAGGGCGCCCTTGTCGTGTAGGCGAGCGAGGGTCGTCATCACCGTGGTGTAGGCCAGTGGTTCGCCGAGCTCGGCGAGGGTCTCGGCCGGGGTGAGCGGCCGGCCGGCCGCGGCGATCGCGGCGAGTACCTCGCGTTCCAGCGCTCCCGGTTCACGTCTGGGTTTCCGCGCCACCGCGCCTCCTCGCTACTACTGGACTGATAGTACGAAAGGTCGAGCAGTGGCGGTGGACCTCAACGTGCCGCCCTCGCCACCACGACGTCCTGCCGCCAGCCCTCCGCGGGTCTTCCCGTGCAGTCATCTACTATTCAATGAGTAGTAGATGACTGCATGAGGGGGCGGCGGATGGTGGATGGGGTGCCGGCGGTCGAAGCCGTTGGGCTGGTCAAGCGCTTCGGTGGGCTCACGGCCGTGGATCATGTTGATCTGCGGGTGGACGTCGGGGAGGTGTACGGCATCCTCGGCCCGAACNGTGCCGGGAAGACGACGTTCCTGCGGATGCTGTTCGGGTTGATCCGGCCGGATGCCGGGACGCTGCGGGTCTTCGGCCGGACGTGGGCCGAGGCGGGACCGGCGATGCTGGACGGGGTCGCGGGGTTCATCGAGAGCCCACGCTTCTATCCCTACCTGTCCGGCCGGCGCAACCTGGAGCTGCTCGCCGGCCTGGACGGCGGTGACGCGGACAGCCGCATCGATCAGGTGCTCGACGTGGTCGACCTCGCCGGTCGGGCGGGTGACAAGGTCGGGGGCTACTCGTTCGGGATGCGCCAACGGCTCGGCGTCGCCGCGTCCCTGCTGCGCGACCCGCGGCTGCTCGTCCTCGACGAGCCGGCCAACGGACTGGACCCCGCCGGCATCCGGGACATGCGCGCGCTGGTCACCCGGCTCGCCGGCAGCGGGCTGACCGTGCTGCTGAGCAGCCACAACATGGACGAGGTCGAGGAGATCTGCGACAACGTCACGATCATGCGCACCGGCCGGGTGGTCTACCACGGCTCGATCGACCAGCTGCGCGCCCAGGCACCGGACCCATCCCACCGGCTGGCGACCAGCGATGACGAGCAGGCGATGCGCCTGTCCGCCGAGCATCCCGCCGTGTCCGTCACCGCCCATCACGACGGCGGCCTCGCACTACGGGCCCAGACCGCCGACGCGGACGGCTACCTCATCGCCCTCGGCCGGGCCGGCGTCGCGGTACGCGCCCTGCACCTGGAGATCGCACCGCTGGAATCGCTGTTCTTCATGCTCACCGAGACCGACCCGGCGACCGGCTCCGCCCCGGCCGGCCTGCCGCGCCAGCCCCGCGACCTCACCGGAGCGACCCCATGACCACGCCCGCCACCACCACGCCCACGGCCGGCCCGGCGGCGGTCCGGCCTCGTCCGGTCGGCCGCGGCCGGGTGATCATCGCCTACCGGTGGGAGATCACCAAACTCGTCGCCCAGGCCCGCACCCGGGCCACCCTCGCCGTCTGCCTGATCGCCCCGTTCGTGTTCGTGGTGCTCCTCGACCGCCAGGACCGCCTGCCGAAGGACACCCTCTACGGCCGGTGGGTGCACNCCAGCGGCTTCGCCACGCCGCTGCTCATCCTCGGCTTCGCCGCCCANTGGGTGTTNCCGCTGCTCACCAGCATCGTCGCCGGCGACATCTTCGCCAGCGAGGACCAGCACGGCACCTGGAAGACGATCCTGACCCGCTCCCACAGCCGCAGCCAGATCTTCTGGGCGAAGTCGCTGGCCGCGGCCACCTTCGCGGTGCTCGTCGTCACGGTCCTCGCGCTAAGCTGCCTGACCGCCGGCGTCCTGCTCGTCGGCCATCAGCCGCTGGAAGGCCTCTCCGGCACCCTGCTGCCCCCGGGCCGCACCGCCGGGCTGGTCCTCGCCGCCTGGGCCACCGCGCTGCCACCCCTGCTCGGCTTCACCGCCCTCGGGATCATGCTCTCGGTGCTCACCCGCAGCAGCCCCGCCGGGATCGTCGGACCGATCATCCTTGGCCTGCTCATGCAGCTCTACGCCTTCCTCAACGGCGCCGACACCATCCGCCACCTGCTGCTCGTCACCCCGTTCGACGCCTGGCACGGCCTGTTCGCCGCACACCCGTACTACGGGCCGCTGCGCGACGGCACGTTCGTCAGCGTCGCCTACATCGTCATCTGCCTGGCCGTCGCCTTCACGGCGCTGCGCCGCCGCGACATCACCGGAGGCTGATCCGCATGCCCCGTCCCACCGCCGACCGGCCGCGCGGCGACCGGGCACCCCGCGGACCGGCTCGTGGCCGGCTGGCCCGCCGGGCTCGCCTGGCCGGCGTGGCGGTCACCGCCGCCGCGCTGACCGCCACGCTGGTCGGCTGCTCCGCCGATGTCACCCGCCCCCGCGTCGAGACCTCACTCGGCCCCGTCTTCGCCAACCTCTACGTCCAACAGCAGGCCCTGCTCGGCCACCCCGGGCTCACCCCCGCCGCCGTCGCCGCCAGACCCACCTGCCACCGCAGCACCCCCGGATCCCACGACAAAGGCGCCGGCAGCGACTGGATCTGCCAGGTCGGCTGGACCGACGGCACCGGCAAGGCCCAGAACGGCAAGTTCGAACTCCAGGTCCGCTCCAACGGCTGTTACCAGGCCGGCGGCCCCAGCAAGATCGTCGGACCGATCATGATCCGGAGCGCCGCCGGCAAACAGGTCATCAACCCGGTGTTCGAGTTCGACGGCTGCTTCGACACCACCTGAAACCCACCCGAGACGAAAACCCGAGCGGAGACACGGTCATGCATGAACTGACGTACCTGCAGGCGGGCGTCATCGGACTCCTCCAAGGAATCACCGAGCTGTTCCCGGTCTCCAGCCTGGGCCACTCGGTGCTGATACCGGCGCTGATCGGCGGATCCTGGCAGCACCTGGTGACCGAAAACGCCTCGGGCAACAGCGAGGGCTCGCCCTACCTGACGTTCGTCGTCGGGCTGCACGTGGCCACCGCCGCCGCCCTGCTGGTCTTTTTCCGATCCGACTGGGCCCGCATCATCCGGGCCTTCCTCACCACGCTGCGCACCCGGCGCATCGAAACATCAGCGCAACGGCTCNCCTGGCTGATCGTGGCCGCGACCGTCCCCGTCGGAATAATCGGCCTGGCGCTGGAGCACACCTTCCGTACCCTGTTCGCCAAACCGCTGGCCGCCGCGCTGTTCCTGACCGCCAACGGGATGATCCTGCTCGCCGGAGAACGGCTGCGCCGCCGCAGCGAACAACGCGCCGGCAAACACCAGGCCAGCGCCAAGGCTGAACCGGCAACCGTCCCGCTCACCGTCCCCGCCCCAGCCACCGTCCCCACGCAGACCACAATCGCGCCGGGCGGCCGGGCGACGGGCGGCCGGGCGACGGGCCGCCACACGACCGCACCCCGCGGTGGCCTCGTGGTGGCCGAGCACCGCAGCCTCGACACTCTCGCCTACCGGGAAGCCGGCGTGATCGGTCTGTTCCAGACCCTCGCGCTGCTCGCCGGCATCTCCCGCTCCGGCATCACCATGGTCGCCGGCCTGCTACGCGGCCTCGACCACGAGGACGCCGCCCGCTTCTCGTTCCTGCTCGCCACCCCCGTCATCCTCGCCGCCGGACTGCTCAAGCTCCCCGCCCTGNCCGGCCCCGCCGGCGACGGCATCCGCGGCCAGGTCATCCTCGGCGCGCTGGTCGCCGGCATCGCCGCCTACCTGTCCATCCGCTTCCTGGTCCGCTACTTCGAAACCCGCACCCTGACCGCCTTCGCGATCTACTGCCTGCTGATGGGCGCGCTGTGCACGGTGCGTTTCGTCGTCGCCTAGCTTCCGCCGGCCGTGCAGCGGGCCGGAGTATCCGGAGCGCGGCGCGGGAGTCGGTGGCATAGGGGACGTCGTCGCGACAGCCGCGTCCCGGTCCGATGCTGCGACCTATGGCACGGCCTCATGGCCGTTCATGTCGTCGGGGCCTCCGCCCATCATGGTGAGCATCTGTCGGCCGCCGGTGGCGAGGAAACGCCGGAGGAGAATCGCCGCCAGGGCGAGGAAGGCGATGTTGAGCCAGGTGGTGTAGTTCCAGGTGATGCCGTCCTCTCCGACGGAGGCATGCCGGGGGCCGGTGGGGAGGAGATGGAGCGGGGTGAAGACGAGTTCGATGACGTAGCCGGCGGCGACCATGGTGAGGTAGAAGGTGCCGGCGAGGAACAGCGCCATCCGCGGGCCGTAGTACTTCCGGTAGATCACGATGATCGGAACAATGATCAGGTCGGCGAAGATGAAGCTGACGACTCCGCCGAAGCTGATACCCCCGTTCCACAGCACGGCCGCGAGCGGGACGTTGCCGATGGAGCAGACGAACGCGGCCACAGCCACGAGCGGGCCGATGATCGGTCCCCAGATCCGGGCGGCGAGCGGGTGGTCGGTGAAGAACAGGTGCCGCCAGAACGTGTCGGGTATCCAGGCCGCCGCGGCGCCGGCGATCAGCAGGCCGATGAGGATGTCGCGGAGCACTGCGGCCCATTCCATGACGAAGTTGTGGCTGACCGCGGTGTAGCCCTGCCGGCTGAGTAGCCGACGCCGGAACGACCCCTCGCCGGCGACGGACATGTCCATCGCCGTGTGACCTTCCATTGACCCGGGGACGGCACGATCCGCTTGCGTCCTGGCCTGCCGGAGCAGGTTCGGGGACAGGAACCGGCGAAAGATCAGCGCCAACAGCACGATCATGAACGGGCCGCCGACGAACTCGGCGGCGGCGAACTGCCAGCCCAGCAGCAGCGCCAGGATCAGCCCGAGTTCGATGACGAGGTTGGTGGAGGCGAACTGGAAGGCCATCGCGGCGGTGAAGTCGGCGCCCTTGCGGAACAGCGAGCGGGCCAGCGCGACGGCGGCGTAGGAGCAGGACGAGGATGCCGCGCCCAGGACGGTGGCGGTGGCCAGGCTTTTCGGCCGGTCGTCGGGCAGGAGACGCGCGATGGTCGACTTGGGTACCAGCGCCTCGATGACCGCCGACAGGGTGAAGCCCAGGATCAGCGACCAGGTGACCTGCCAGGTCATCGACCCAGCGATACCCAGCGCGTGCAGAACGCCGTGCCCGACGGTGTTCACAGCCTGTTCGCAGGGTGGAGGTCGGCGGGGTGGAAGCGGCGCAGCNGCAACGAGTTGGATGCGTGAGCGCCGTCGTCGGGCTGACCCGCTGCCGGTGCGGTGTCGCTGGTGGACGGCTGGGGTAGCCGGGCGGTGTAGCCGGCGGCTTCCACGGTGGCCACGAGGTCCCGCGGGCCGAGGATCGTAGCGGACGGCGGCTGTCTCGGTGGCGTCGTTGACCGTGGCGGAGACGCCGTCGATCCCGCCGACTTCACCGCTGCCGGCGCTCACGCAATGTCCACAGGTCATGCCGGTGACGGTGGAGGTCCTCGTTGCCATGGTCAGCTTTCCTCTCACTCGAACCGCGTTCCCTACCACGTGCGCTACGGCATCCGAGGCGGGCCTCGCGTCGCCCCGACGGGGGCGATCTTCCAGCGCTCTACACATACCCCAGTGGGGTATGTGTAGCCGCCGCGCGAGACAAGCGTCAAGTACCCCTGGGGGGTACCTTCGGGAAACGGACCGAAGGGGGCGCCCTGCACGGCTACACGACCGGCAGGGACGACTACCTCAAGCGACTGCGCCGCATCGAAGGGCGGCTCCGGGGCATCGCCAAGGCGGTCGCCCGGGACATTGAGGTGCTGCATTGACGTCCTGGCGCAGGTCAGCGACACCACCAAAACGGTGCAGTCAGTCGCAGTGGTGCGCGGCGTCGCTCAGGGCGGGCAGCGTGCGGACCGCGTAGCCGTCTACCTCGCCTCCCGACAGAGACGACCCGCATTCCCAAATCCGGTAAGCAGCCCGGCGACCTCATCTTCTTCGGCAGCCCCTCCAACATCACCCACATGGGTATCTACGCCGGCAACGGCTATCTGTGGGCCGCCCCGCAGACCGGACGCAACATCAACCTGCAACCCATCTACACCTCTGAGGTGGTCCCCGTTCTTCGGACAGTGATCCCTATGTGGGATAATTGATCCGTGAGCGGAGGAGATCAATGAGTCAGTCGCGGAGGCNGTACACNCCCNAGTACAAGGACGAGGCCGTGAAACTCGTCATCGATTCGNGTCGGCCGGTATCGGCGATCGCGAAGGATCTCGGTATCAACGAGGGAACCTTGGGGAGCTGGGTGGCCACCTGGCGTCGGACCCACCAGGGCGAAGAAGAGCCACTTTCGATGTCCGACCGCGCACGGTTGAAGGAGCTGGAGAAGGAGAACCGGGAACTCCGGATGGAGCGCGAGTTCCTCTCAAAAGCGACCGCCTTCTTCGCGCAACGCCATCAGTGACCGACAAGTACGAGCTGATCGCCG
>NZ_LJJX01000013.1:0-154591 GCF_001421075.1 Frankia sp. CpI1-P
ACGCCGGATGGTCCGCGTTCGTCGGGATGCTGGAGTACAAGGCCACCCGGTACGGCCGGGTGTTCGTCCGGATCGGTCGCTTCGAGCCCACCTCGCAGGTGTGTTCGACCTGCGGTGTGAAGGACGGCCCGAAGCCGCTGGACGTCCGGGAGTGGACGTGCGCGGCCTGCGGGTCGCATCTCGACAGGGACGTGAACGCGGCGGTCAACGTCGCGAAGGCCGCCGGACTGGCGGCGTCTGCCCGTGGAGCGCAGGTAAGACCGGCACCCGTGCCGGCACCGCGCGGCGAAGCGGGAACCCACCCGAAGCTTGCCCCCGTCGGGGTGTAGCAGGCGGGAATCTCCGCCCTTCAGGGCGGAGAGGATGTCAATCGTGCGCCCACTCCACCTGCTGATCGAGTCTCTCGGCGCGCAGGGTGGGAGGGCCGTCGTCACCGGCCTCGGGGCGACGAGATGGTCGCGGTCTCGCGTGAGGGGTGCCCGAACCCGGATCCGCCGGTCCGGCCCACCCGTTCACATACCCTGGACTGATCGACTTGGGGAGCAGATGCCGGACGACTGGCAGCAACTCAAGAATCTTGAACGGCGCCAGCTCGCCTCCCCGAAAGCGTCGCGTTCCTGACGACCGGAAGAATGTCGAGCCGGGCGGAGATCAGCAGGTAGCGGGACGCTGATCCGTGGCTCGCGGGGGCTTGCGCCAGACGGAGACGTGACTTTCGCTGTCGGTGGTGAAAGGGCTGCCGTCCCAGTCGGCGAACCGGCTCTCCGGCTCCAGGCCGGCGAGTTGCGCCATGAGGTCGCATTCGGCCGGCCAGATGTATCGGAACTCGCCGGAGCCGTGGCGCACCGTCCCGTCGGCCTCGTGCCAGTAGTGGTGGGAGGTGCACCGCTGGGTGGCGAGGTCGTAGGTGTCGAGCACGAGGTGTCGATCATCGGTGCGGATCGGGACCGCGGACTGGCCGGGAGGCAGGCGCCGTAGCGGCGGCACCCACAGCTCAACGACAAACCGCCCGCCGGGGGCGAGATGCCGGGCGGCGTTGCGGAAGCATGCCACCTGCTCCGCCTGGGTGCGCAGGTTGGAGATGCTGTTCCACACCAGAAAGACGAGGGAGAACTCGCCGGGCACAGCGGTCGTGGCCATGTCGCCGACGACCACGGGCAGGGTCGCCTCATCGACCTTGCGGCGCAGTCGGGCGGCCATCGAGGCCGACAACTCGATGCCGGTCACGGGAACGCCTCGGGCGGCCAGCGGGATTCCGACGCGACCGGTGCCGATCGCGAACTCCAATGCCGCGCCCGAACCGGCGAGACGGGCCAGCAGATCGACGGTCGGACCGAGCACCTCCGGCGCGAACTTCTCGGCGGAGATGGTGTCGTAGTGCTCTGCCGTTTCGTCGTCCCACACCTCGCTGCTCGTCACGGCGCCGCAGGCTAACGGGCGGAAAGCAGCTCTGTCGACCCATTTTCCATGCCTGGTTCGCCTGCTCCGCGAGGCAGGCACGCTATGGGCTTAGGCGATCTGACGAAGATCATCGCCGTAGTCAAAGATGATCCGCATCCGGGCGCCCAGCGCTCGGGCGTACCGGCTCAGCGTCGCGACCTCATTGACCTCGAGGTCACCGTTTTCGATCTGGCTCACCCGTCCGGGGGAGACGCCCATCAGCTCGGCCACCTGGCGCTGGGTCAGCCCGAGCCGTTTGCGCTCCTCGGCGAGATGGAAGGCGCCGACCCAGGCCTCGGTACGCGCCCGCTCGACGGCGAGCGCCTCGTCGTCGCCGTCATGCAGGTCGGCACGGATGTCCTGCCAATCATGGAACTCGGTCATGAGCCTTCCCGCCGTTTCCGCTCGAAAGCCAGCCATCCGTCGTATGCGGCCTCCGCAGCCGGGATCGCAGTCTTGTACCACCGCGACCAGTCGCTGGCCTTGTTGCCGGCGATCAACAGCGCCGCCTGCGACTCCGCCGCATTGTGACGCAGCCAGTCGGTCTCAGTCGGTGAGGTGGTTGATCGCGCCGGTGCGGACGGCGGCGCAGATCTGGCGCCAGACGGCGGCGGGGATCTCGATGTGGTGGCTGCCGAGGTAGCCGTAGCGGAGGTGGACGTGCCCGTCCCGCTCGGCGGCGAGGCCGCCGCTGGCGGCGGTCCAGGGGGTCCAGGCGGCGTTCAGCCGGTGGAACGCTCCCCGGTCGCCGGCGCGGATCTCCGCCCGCAGGGCGAACCAGATCGCCCTGGGCATCCGCAGGTCCGGGTCGGTGCCGGCCGTGTAGCTGATGGCGACGGTCTCACCGTCACGGGCGAACGCGACGTCGGGACTGACAGCGGGCCGGCGCCAGGCGAGCTGGTCCGGGGGGCTGGCCATGGTCGCTCCTGCGTAGTGGTCTCCGGTGACCCGTCGGCGCGGGACCATCCGGGTTCCTCGCCGACATGGGCAGTCTGTGCACGTGACCGGGTGACCGCCAGGTGTGCGCACGATGCGTGCGGTGCCGTGCCGTGCTGTGCGCCGCTGCGGCCGCGGACCCGACGTCAGGCGAACGGGGAGGAACAGCGACGGGTGAACGAGGACAGGACCGGCGCGGCGGCGCTGGGGCGGCGGATTCGGAGTCTGCGCGGCCGGATGAGTCAGGACACGCTGAGCCGACGGATCGGGTTTCATCGGACCCGGATCTCCAAGGCCGAGAACGGGGAGCTGCCCTCCGCCGATCTGTGCGCCGCTCTCGACGACTACTGGCGGACCGGCGGGGAGATCGCCGCCTGGCAGGCCCGACTCGAGGCGGCACGAGACGGCGACGGCGACGGCGCGGCCGGGACCGACCGCAGGCAGGTTTTCGAGTTCTCCGCGGCCGGGTTGATCGCCGCGGACACCTACCGGCGGCGCGCGCGCCGCAACCCGGACGTGCTCACCCTGACCGAACTCGACGACGAGCTCGACGGTCATGCGGCGGTGTTCACGACCACGCCCCATGCGATCCTCGCCCCGCGGGTGTATCGCACCTGGCAGTCCGCCGAGCGGCTCCTCGACGCGGGCGCCAAGACCAGGGCACAGGCGAAACTCACCCAGATAGCCGGCTACTCGGCGTACATGCTGTCGCGGCTGGCGTTCAATCTCGGCGATCAGGCCGCCTCGCGGCGCTTCGTCACCCAGGCCGGCGACCACTCCGACCAGATCGACGACCCGGTGCTGACCGCCTCCATGGCGGCGATGTCCTCCACCCTGGCGTTCTACGGCCACCAGTACGCCGAAGCCGTCGAAGCCGCGTGCCGGGCACCCGACCATCCCTACACCCGGGCCAGGCTCGCGGCCTATGAGGCGCGGGCCCTGGCCGCCCTCGGCGATCCGGCCGGCACCCGGGAGGCGCTGGAACGGATGCGGCGCGCCGTGATCGATGTCCCGGCCCGGCCGGGAAGCTCGCCGTTCGGACCTGCGACGGCCGAATCGTTCACCGCCGGGGTTCTGGCCCGTCTCGGCGCGGGCGACGAGGCGGAGCCGATCGCCCGCGGCGCCGTCGACGCCTTCGAGCGCGGTCGGGCCGTCGGCTTCGAGGACCACGGCCACGCCGTCATGGTTCTCGCGACCGCCCTCGTGCGCCGCCCGCGACCTGATACGGCCGAGGCGGCCCGGCTCGGGATGCGGGCCCTGGCGATCCTGGCCGCGAGCCCGACCCAGACGCTGATCAGCCGCGCGGGACGGCTCGCGGCCGATCTCGCCGGGCAGGCTCCCCTCCCGGAGGTCGTGGACTTCCGTGAACGGCTCAACGCCGTTACCCGGCCGGCTTTGATGGATGGATGATCCTCGACATAGGCGAGTCGCTCCCCGCGGTCATGGTGCCGACCGTGCGTACCGAGCGGCTCATCCTGCGCGGGTGGACCGCCGATGACATCCCCGCCTACACCCGGATGGCGTTGAACCCGCAGATGAGCCGCTACACCGGATCGCCGTCGAGTGAGGGCGCGGTCTGGAACATGTTCGCGTTGCAGATCGGGCACTGGGCCCTCAACGGCTTCGGTATGTGGCTCGCGCACGAGCGGGCCACCGGGGAGTTCATCGGACGCGCCGGCCTTTACCGGGAGTACGGCTGGCCCGGCCTGGAAGCCGCCTGGACCATCCGCCCGGAGCGGTGGGGGGAGGGATTCGCGACCGAGGGCGGTGCCGCCGCGATCGAGTACGCCTTCGTCGGTCTCCGCGCCGACCGGGTCATCTCGATCATTCACCCGGAGAACGCGGCGTCCATCCGGGTCGCGGGCAAGCTCGGCATGACGTTAGCGGAAGCCACCGAGCGTAACGGTCAGCCGCGGCACATCTACGCGATCAGCCGTCCCGACTGGCGGCCGCTCAGCGCGGGATCTCGGTGAGCTGTCCGTACGTGTGTACCTGTGCTAGGGGCCGTCCGTGCTGTGTGGTCATCCGTGCTATGTGGTCATCCGTGCTGCCCATGCCGTTNGTTGCGTGTTCAACCTCTGGTCGTCGGTGTGCAGGAGGCTCCGCGAGGAGCGCGAGCTCGCCTCCGCCTGCCCATGACGCCTGCCCATGACCCTGCACGAGGAGCAACTGCATTGCGTAGATATTCGCGTGGGAAAATGCGACTCGCTGTCGCCACAGTTCTGGCCGTCGCCGCCCTCGGCCTGTTCGGTATGCCGGCGGTGGCGCAGGGGCCGGCGGACGTGCGGATCAACGAGGTCGAGTCGAGCGGTGGATCGCCCGGCGACTGGGTGGAGCTGACGAACATCGGTTCGGCGGCTGTGGACGTCTCCGGCTGGGTCGTCAAGGACAACGACGACTCGCACGTGTTCACGGTGGCGTCGGGCACGTCGCTGGCGGCCGGGGGACATCTGGTTCTCGATGTCGATCCGGTGTTCGGCCTCGGTAGTTCCGATTCGGTGCGGCTGTATCAGCCGGGTGGTACGACGCTGGTCGATTCCTACACCTGGACCTCGCATGCGTCGACGACCTACGGGCGCTGCCCGGACGGCACCGGTTCGTTCACGACGACCACCGCGTCGACCCGAGGCGCGGCGAACGCCTGCCCCGCCAGCGCGTGGCCCGGCGGCTCGGCCGTCGCCACCGCGGACGANGCGAACGTGTTCGGCACGAACCTCAGCGGCCTGTCGTTCCAGAGCTCCGGTGTTCTGTGGGCGGTGAAGAACGGCCCCGGCACGCTGTACCGGCTCGTGCCGAACGGCGCGAAGTGGCAGCCCGACACGACCGGCGGCTGGGCCTCGGGCAAGGCGCTGCACTACGCCAGTGGGACCGGTGATCCCGACGCGGAGGGCGTGGTCACCACCCCTGACGGCGTGGTCGTCTCCACGGAACGGGACAACAGCAACAACGGCGTCAGCCTGCTGAAGGTCCTGCGGTACGACGGCTCCGCCACGGGCACCTCGCTGAACGCGACCGCGGAATGGAACCTCACCTCCGACCTGCCTGCCGTGGCGGCCAACAGCGGGCTCGAGGCCATCTCGTGGATCCCCGACACGTACCTCACCGCGCACGGCTTCCACGACGAGCACACCAACACCGCCTACGACCCGGGCGCCTATCCCGGCCACGGCAGCGGCCTGTATTTCGTCGGTCTTGAAGCGAACGGCACTGTCTACGCCTACGCGCTCAACCAGAGCGGCGGCGGCTACACCCGGATCGCCACCGTTTCGAGCGGCTTCGCCGGGGTCATGGACCTCGAGTACGAGCCCGCGACCGGCCACCTGTGGGCCGAATGCGACGACACCTGCCAGGGTCGCACCGCGACGCTCGACATCAACGCCGCCGGCCGGCTCGCCGTCACCGCCGTGTACGCCCGCCCCTCCGGGATGTCCAACTACAACAACGAGGGGTTCGCCCTCGCCCCGCAGGACACCTGCTCGGCCGGGCACAAGCCGGTCGTCTGGTCCGACGACGACAACGACTCCAGCCACGCGCTGCGCAGCGGCACCCTGACCTGCACACCCTGACGTCCCGACAGGGGTGGGCGGCCCGGCCGAGCCGCCCACCCCCATCACTCCCGTCGGGCGCAGGGTGGGTCAGCGGGCCGTCGTCCGGGAGTAGAGCAGGGCGTTCGGGGAACCGTCGCCGACGTTGGTCAGCGCGCCTTGGGTGGCGGCGTTCACGATGGCGGTGCGGACCCGGTCGGGGCCGGCGCCGGGATGGGTGCTCAGGAAGAGGGCGGCGGCTCCGGTGACGTGCGGGGCCGCCATGGAGGTCCCGCTGATGGTGTTGGTGGCGGTGTCGGAGGCGTTCCAGTCGGACGTGATGGCGGTGCCGGGGGCGAACAGGTCCACGCACCTGCCGAAGTTGGAGTACGAGATGTCGCGGCTGTCGTCGGCGGTCGTCGCGCCCACGGTGATGGCGCGGGGAAGTCGGGCGGGGGAGAAGTCGCACGCGTCGCTGCCGCCGTTGCCGGCCGAGACGGAGTAGGTCAGGCCGGCGTTGATGGACTGGCGTACCGCCAGGTCCAGCGCCCGGGACGCGTCGCCCTCCAGGCTCATGTTCACCACGGCGGGGCTGGCGTGGTGGGCGGTGATCCAGTCGATGCCCGCGATGACGCCGCTCACTGTGCCGAAACCGTCGCAGTCCAGCACCCGTACCGCGACCAGGCGGACCGACTTGGCGACGCCGTACGTCGATCCACCCACGGTCCCGGCAACGTGCGTGCCGTGGCCGTTGCAGTCGTCGGTGCCNTTACCGTCGCTGATGGACGAGAAGCCGCCCGAGGCACGGCCGCCGAAGTCCTTGTGGCTGGTCCGGATGCCGGTGTCGACGATGTACGCGGTGACGCGGGCACCGGTCGAGTCGTAGGTGTACTTGTGATCCAGCGGGCGGTCGCGCTGGTCGATGCGGTCCAGTCCCCAGTCGGGCCGCCGCTGCGTGATGTCGGCCCGNACCACCTGGTCGGCCTCGACGTAGGCGACGTCGGGGTCGGCGCGCACTGCGGTGAGCTGCTGGGCGTCGAGCCGCGCCGCGTATCCGTTCACGGTCTGGCGGAACTCCCGGTCGACCCGCACGCCCATACCCCGGGCACGGCCGACGGCGGGCGCCGGACCGCTCGGCGACGCGGCGGATTTCAGCACGACGATGTACTGGCCGGCGGGGTCGGATGGGGCTGCGAGGGCGGCGTCCACCGCGGCCGTCTGCGCCACGACGAAAGCGGTGACGAGCCCGCCGGTCGCCGCGAGTCGACAAAGGCTTCTTCTCATTGGTTCTACTCCTCCGGGCCGCGCCGGATCGGCGCGCCGGTCGCGGGGCGGGTGCACCGGGAGGCGGATCAGCCGAGCCCGAGGCCGCGCGCGACCGTCAACTGGATCTGGTTGGTCTGCCGGATGCCCTCCAGCGCCTTCCGGTTGGCGGCGAGGTCGGGGCGTTGGAGCTCCGACTCGACGTCGAACCAGACGCCGACCAGATTGGTCTGTTTCTTACAGGTGATGTCGGTCGCCGCCACGGCGGTTTCCGTCGCCGACACCGGGCCCGTGCGGAACCGCGGATCGGCGGCGGCGTCCAGCGGCGACGAATAGTGCAATCCATGCCTGCCCATGCAGGCCGACCAGGCGCGCAGGACCTCCTGCACGCGCCCGTCGCGGCCGGATGCGAAATAGCTGGTCTGGGAGAGCCGCTGCGCCAGGTCCGGGTCCGTGCCGGCGGGTGCGCCCGCATTCAACCGGCGTTTCGCCTCACCGGCACAGCCGCCGGCCGGGATGGGGCGCCCGTCGACGGCGCCTGGATGCCGGCCGGTGAGGATGTCGAGGGTCCCGGGATCCGGTGTCGTCGCCGATTCCGCGGGCGTCGGGGGTTCGCCGGCCGGTCGAGGCTTCGACACGCGGTAGCCGGCCGTCGCGGCCAGTGCCGCGTCGGTGATGCCGTAGCGGCGTTCGTTCAACGTGGCCGGCAGGTCCGAGGCGACGGGCCGCGGCCGCGGATCGGGCAACCCGAAGCGGCGCGTGCACTGGGCGAGCAACGCCCGGTACGCCCGGGCGACCGACGCGGATTCGCGCGGGCTGAGCAGGTACCGGTCGAGGGGAAGGTGCAGCGCGGCGCCGTCGAGAAGCACCGGCGGCCGGACCGCCGCCACGGCGGCGGGCGCGCTGGAGCGCGTGCCCCCGCAGCCGGCGACGAAGGCCGAGACGAGGGCTACGGAGAGGGCCAGCGCCGCCGCCGGCGCCCACCGGGAGGCGAGGTCGGGCCATTCGGGGGCGGCCCGCCGGCGGGGGGCATGATGCCGGCCGAAACGGCCCGCCTGGTGGGGCATCGGTCTCCTGTCGGTCACCGCGGCCGGCACAGCCGATCAGGGCCGATCCTGATCGTCCGGTTGGGGACGGGACCGGCCCTGAAACGGCGCGTTGTCGGCGGGAGCGGTCTAGCGATTGGATCGGTTTTCTAGCGGGCTCAGACCCAGATGAAGGACTCGACGTTGTTGATGAACGTGCTGGTGAAGTTGCCGCCGCTGCTGGGGGCGATGGTGCCCCAGGTGCCGGTGCTGTTCACGCCGGTGTAGACGCGGGCGGTGAGGTGCTGGTCGTAGTTCCAGGCGGATTCCGAGTTGTTTCCGACCCGGGCGCCCTGCCCGGCGCCGGGCGAGCTGAAGGTGTTGTTGTTGAGGTTGTTGTCCGAGAAGAAGAAGTCCGCGTGGCTGCCCCCGTAGTTCCGGAAGTACCACAGACAGAGGTCGCCGTCGCCGTTGCTGTACAGGTTGCAGGCCCCGTCGAGGTGCTGCGCGCTGACGCCCCCGCCGTNGCGGCCGGACCTGGTCGTCGCGGCGGCGCTGAGACCCGAGCTGCTCTTGGCCACCGGTGCGCTGGTCCCCGGAGTGGTGGCCGATCCGCCGCCGCTGGCGGCGAGGGCGGGTTGCCCGACGGCGACGACGCCGGCGACTGCCACCCCGCCAACGGCGACGGCGAGGCTCCGGCGAAGGGAGGTCCTGTTCATGTCCATGCTCCTTGCGTCGATGAGAAAATGTTTGAACGCCGCTCCCNCAACGACGTNACGTTGCCCCGGACGCCCTTCCCAGGCACGTCAGATGAATCGCCCGCGCGGCACGCGCATCGTGGTCTCCGGGTGCCCCGGCGGGTCTGGTCGTGACCTGATGAAAGTTGCTTCAACAATGAGGCTTCGTCGCTGGACTTGGTTTCGGTGGTAAAGCGACTGCCTGGTTGGGGAGAATGCTGGGTGCGGATTGAAAGTATGGCGTCGGGTCCGCGGTGTCCAGGATGCCGCCGTAGCGCGTGTCGAGCTGGAGTCGCGGGTTGTCGAGTGGCGCATGTCCCGTCTAATCGGGGAAATTCCGGCTGCTTTTCCCGTGCTGGCGGGCGTATCCGGGTGGTGGTCGGGGCAGGAACGGCGGCGGTGACGGATACCTGACACCGCCGGCCGCCGGGAGTTTCGGCAAACGGACTCGTTCCGTCCGTCTTGCCGGCGCACCAGGGTGTCTCGTGTGGCCGATCGGCGGCCGTCGACGGCGCCGGCAGCCTTCTCGAGGCCCCTCTTCCGCTGTCCTAAAGCCCCTGACNAGGCAAGGCGTGAAGCCGTCGAGTGGGCGAGCCGTTCGGCGTGCTCCCGTGGGGCGGATCGCCGACGCGGGCACACCCGGCGTGCCCGCAGCCGTCGGGGATCGGGCATCGAAGGCTGGGCGACTGGGGCCGACGGCGCCCGTCCGCGGTATCCCGTCCGCGGTATCCCGCCCGCGGCATCCCGCCCGCGCCGGGCCCTGTGGTGTGGCGGGCTCTGCGGGTGTGGCGCGTGAACGAGCGTCGATGAAGGAGTGCCGTCCGAACAGGACGGATGCGGGCGTCGTTCGAACGACTATTCGGCGCGGCTTCCGCGCGCCACCGAAGATCGCCGTTCTTTGACTATCGAAATAGTCGGGAACATCTTGTCTGACTCTTTGTATGGTTATACTTTTTCGCGGTCATCCCTGACAACGATGAGAGCGGTGGCGACATGGGCGAGCGTGCTGGCGATCAGTTGGTCGAGGTCCGGTTGTGCGGGCGGCCGACCCGGTCCGGAAAACCGTGCCGGATGCGCCTCTACGGGCCCGAGATCGCCTGCCGCACGCACCTCACCGAGCACGAGCGCGACGTCGCCGAGGCGTACCAGCGGGGGATGGGCGACGGTCATCGTTGCGGCTGGGAAAACGGTCAGGAAATTGGAAAGCAGCAGGTCGAGCGGCTCCAGCGGCGGATCCGGGAGCTCGAGGGGCTGCTCGGCCGCGGGCCGCTGCGCCACGAGGCCGGCGCCGAGCGGATCGTCGAGATCGACGGGTAGCGGCATCGTCCGGCGCCTCGACGAGGGGCGTTCGGAACCGGCACGTGATCGGTCCGCCGGGCCCGGATATCAGCGACGGCTAGTGGCGGGCGCTGGTATCCGAAAGGTCGGTGGTGTCAGCGGCGTCGGCGGGGGGGCAGGGCGAGGACTTGCTCGGCGGCGTCGCGGATCATCGAGGGCGGGGCGCCGCACGCGCCGACCGTCTCCAGCCCGCGCAGCACGACCAGCACGAGGCCGGCCAGCCGGGCGGGATCGTGGCCGGCGGCGAGCTCACCGGCTCGCTGCGCCTCGCTGACGCACTCGGTCAGCAACGCGTGCGCCTCGGTGAGAACCCGGTTCACCCGCTGCGCCACCTCGGGGTCCGTGCCGGCGAGCTCTGCGGCGCTCTTGGCCATCAGGCAGCCGCGTCGCTCGACGTCGCCGACGATGATCGCCACCATCCCGTGGACGTGCCCCGCCAGCCGCTCGAACGGGCTGCCCGCTGCGCGCAGATCGGCCCGGATCGCGGCGGCCGCCTCGTCGCAGTAGCGGTCCAGGGCGCGCAGGAACAGCGCGTGCTAGTCGCCGAAGGCGCCGTACAAGCTGCCCCGGCCGAGCCCGGTGGCCGCCGTCAGGTCGTCGAGCGAGGTGGCGGTGTAGCCGGTCGCCCAGAACTGGTCGCGCGCCGCGCACACGACCTGGTCCTCGTCGAATGTGCGTGGTCGTGCCATGCAATTGAGGCTACCGTATAGTTTACCGTATGGTCCATAACGGGCTCCGGGGTAGGTGGGCATTGTGTGCCCGATCGGTCCGTTACCTGGGCGATTGCGCGCTTCGCGCGGTTCGTCGGCGTTGACAGGGGCCTGGCGCGAACCGCATACTCCGATCGCTTGTGTGAGGAAGCCGGTGGGAATCCGGCGCGGTCGCGCCACTGTGACCGGTCTGCCTGTCCGTGTGGGCGGCGGTACCGGGAGTCAGACCCGAGCACAGGTGGTCCGAACAACCGGGACGCACGATCCCTGAGGGGGCTTCCATGACCACACCCGTTGCCCAGCCACGGCAGCGATCCATCTCCTTCCCGCTGACCGCCCGCCGGGCGGCGCTCGGGCTCACCGCGCTGCTGTCGCTGCTGCTGCTCTACTTCATCGGTGTCGACCAGGGCGCCACGTCGCTGTTCGGCTCGGATACCCACCTCCACGAGTTCGTCCACGACGCGCGCCACTTCCTCGGGTTCCCCTGCCACTGAGCGGGGGCGGGAAGATGGAGTTCCGCTACATCTACCGCGGTCTGGGGGCCGGCCTGCTGGGCGGGCTGCTGGCGTTCGTCTTCGCCCGCATCTTCGCCGAGCCCCTCGTCCAGGAGGCGATCGACTACGAGGACGGGCGGCACGAGGCGCAGGAGGCGCTGGACGCCGCGGCGGGTCTCACCGCCGGCGCCCACGACCACGGCGAGGTCTTCAGCCGCTCGGTGCAGCGCAACCTGGGCATCGGCGTAGGGATGGCGCTGTTCGGGCTGGCGGTGGGCGGCCTGTTCGTCGTCGTCTACCTGATCGTCTCGCGCCGCTACCCGAACATCCGGCCAAGGGTGCTGGCCGCGCTGCTCGCCGGGGCCGGCTTCGTCGGTCTCTACCTCGTCCCGTTCGCGAAGTATCCGGCCAACCCGCCGGCGATCGGGCACGAGGAGACGATCGGCGCCCGCAGCGCCCTGTACGTGACGATGGTCGCGGTCTCGGTGGTCGCGTTGGGGCTCGCGGTCGTGGTGGGCCGGTGGCTGGCGGGTCGCGTCGGCACCTGGAACGCGAGCCTGGTCGCGGGGGTCGTGTTCCTGGTGCTCGTCGGCGTCGCGATGGCCCTGCTGCCCGCCTACGGGCATCTCGGTGCGAACCGGGCGGAGTTCGGTGACTTCGCCACCGAGACCCCGCAGCCGCTCACGGCCCCGAACGGCACGATCGTCTACCCGGGTTTCCCCGCCGACGTGCTGTTCCGGTTCCGGTTCTACTCGGTGGTCAGCCAGCTCGTCCTCTGGGCGACGATCGCGCTCGCCTTCGGCCAGCTTGCCGAACGCCTCGCCGTCGCGCCGGCCCGCCGGCAGGCGCGGACCGCCGCGTCCGCAGCCGACCGGCCCGCCCCCGCACCGACCACCGCCCCCGCACCGACCACCGCCGCCGGCTGAGCCCTGGCCCGTTCCCGGACGCCGGCTGTTGCCCGGGCGTCCGGGAACGGGGAACACGACGGGGAGGACGGGGGCGCGCAGGATGATCGATCACGAGGTGCGGGTACACCGCAGCGCCGAGCGGTTGGAGCGGCCGGACCAGCTTGCCTGGAAGATCGCCGCGGTGGCGGCGGACTCGGTGGAGGTGGTGCCCGAGGTCGCGGAGATGGTGATCAATCGGGTGATCGACAACGCCGGGGTCGCGGCGGCGTCGCTGCGCCGTCCGCCGGTTGCCGCCGCCCGCGATCAGGCGGTGCGCCATCCGGCTGCGCCGGGGCGGGTCGGCTCGACGGTGTTCGGCCTGCCGCGCGAGGTTCGGGTGTCGCCGGAGTGGGCGGCGTGGGCAAACGGCGTTGCGGTGCGGGAGCTGGACTTCCATGACACGTTCCTCGCCGCCGACTACTCCCATCCCGGTGACAACATCCCGCCGATCCTCGCCGCCGCGCAGCATCTCGGTCTCGGTGGCCGGGACCTCGTCCGGGGGATCGTCACCGGCTACGAGATCCAGGTCGCCCTGGTCCGTGGGATCTGCCTGCACCAGCACAGGATCGACCACATAGCGCACCTCGGCCCGTCGGTCGCCGCCGGTCTCGGGTCGCTGCTCGGCCTGTCCACCGAGGTCGTCTACCAGGCGGTGCAGCAGGCGCTGCACACGACGACGACGACCCGACAGTCCCGCAAGGGGCAGATCTCGAGCTGGAAGGCGTACGCCCCGGCGTTCGCCGGCAAGCTCGCCGTCGAGGCGGTCGACCGGGCGATGCGCGGGCAGGGTGCGCCGTCACCGGCCTACGAGGGTGAGGACGGGTTCGTGGCCTGGCTGCTCGACGGACCGGGCGCCCGGTATGTCGTGTCGCTGCCCGGATCGGGCGAGGCCCGGCGCGCCATCCTCGACACCTACACCAAGGAGCATTCGGCCGAGTACCAGAGCCAGGCGCTGATCGATCTGGCCCGCCGGCTCGGCCCCCGCCTCGGTGACCTGTCTCGCATCAGGAAGATCACGATTCACACCAGTCACCACACCCACCAGGTGATCGGCTCGGGTGCGGGTGACCCNGAGAAGTACTCGCCGACGGCCAGCCGGGAGACGCTCGACCACTCGATCCCCTACATCGTCGCGGTGGCGTTGCAGGACGGCGACTGGCATCACGAGCGGTCCTACGCCCCGCAGCGGGCGGCGCGGCCGGACACCGTGGCCCTGTGGCGGAAGATCGTCACGGTGGAGGATGAGGAGTGGACGCGCCGCTACCACGCGGCGGACCCGGCGGAGAAGGCGTTCGGCGGTCGGGTCGTCGTCGAACGGGACGACGGTGACCCGGTCATCGACGAGATCGCCGTCGCCGACGCCCATCCGCTCGGCGCGCGGCCGTTCGGACGGGCGGAGTACCTCGCGAAGTTCCGCCGGCTGACCGAGGGCGTGGTGTCCGCCGAGGAGCAGGACCGTTTCCTCGACGTCNCCGTCCGCCTACCCGAGCTCGCCCCGGACGAGCTCGGTGGGCTCACCCTGGTGCCCGAGCGGCCGCCGGCCACCGGCGAGACGGCGGGGATCTTCTGATGCTGCATGCCCGCACCCCACCCCACGCCCGCCGGGCCGCGCTGCGCGCCGCTTTGGCGTCGGGCCGGCTGCTGCGTTTCCCCGGGGCGTTCAATCCGTTGACCGCCGTCCTCATCACCGAGCTGGGCTTCGACGGGGTCTACGTCTCCGGCGCGGTGCTGGCCGCGGACCTGGCCCTGCCCGACATCGGCCTGACCACGCTGACCGAGGTCGCCGGCCGGGCCGGGCAGATCGCCCGGGTCACCGACCTGCCGACGCTCGTCGACGCCGACACCGGCTTCGGTGAGCCGATGAACGTCGCCCGCAGTGTCCAGGTCCTCGAGGACGCCGGGCTCGCGGGCTGCCACCTCGAGGATCAGGTCAATCCGAAGCGCTGCGGCCACCTCGACGGCAAGACGGTCGTGCGGGTCGAGGAGATGGTCCGCCGGATCCACGCGGCCGTCGTCGCCCGCCGCGACCCGAACTTCGTCCTGTGCGCCCGCACCGACGCCTGCGGTGTCGAGGGCCTCGACGCCGCGATCGAGCGGGCCCGCGTCTACGTCGAGGCCGGCGCCGACATGATCTTTCCTGAGGGGTTGGCGGATGCCGCCGAGTTCGAAGCCGTCCGTGCGGCCGTGGACGTGCCGATCCTCGCGAACATGACCGAGTTCGGCAAGAGCGAGCTGCTCACCGCCGCCACGTTGGAATCGGTCGGGGTCAACGNCGTCATCTACCCGGTCACCCTGCTACGCCTCGCCATGGGCGCCGCCGAGGACGGCCTGCGCCGCCTCGCCGCCGACGGCACCCAGACCGGGCTCCTCGACCGAATGCAACACCGATCCCGGCTCTACGAACTCCTCGACTACGCCGCCTACAACACCTTCGACGACAGCGTCTTCACCTTCCGCATTCCGGGATCGCCCGACGGCGCGTGATTGCAGGCGGGCGCGTGACTCTAGGCTGGCTGGTGACCCGGCGGGGGCCCGGCTCTCAGCCGCCGGCGGCGTCGGCAAGGACGCCGACCAGGGCGGTCACCGCCATCGCCACGCAGCCGCCCAGCACGACGCGCAGCGTGGGGCGCAGCAGCGCGGTGCCCGCGGCGCGCGCCGCCAGCGCCCCCGCGACCGCCAGGCCGAGCACGGTCACCGCGACGATGAGCAGGAGCCGGGCGGTGCCCGCGGGCGCCGCCATCCCGATGAACGGCACCAGCGCGCCGAGGGTGAAGCTACCCGCCGACGCCGACGCCGCCTGCAGGGGCCGGGCCTCGTTGATCTCGTTGTGGCCGAGCTCGTCGCGCAGGTGGGCGCCGAGGGCGTCACGCTCAGTAAGTTCCTCGGCGACCTTCTCCGCCAGGTCACGCGGCAGGCCGCGGCGCTCGTAGATGCCGACCAGCTCCGCGAACTCCGCCGCCGGGCTCGCCGCGAGCTCCGCCCGCTCCAGGGCGATGTCGGCGCGCTCGATGTCGGCCTGGGCGCTGACCGAGACGAACTCGCCGGCGGCCATGGACAGCGCCCCCGCCGTCAGCCCGGCGAGGCCCGCGGTGAGGATCGCGCCGCTCGACGCGCCGCTTGCAGCCACACCGACGACGAGGCTGGAGGTGGACACCAGCCCGTCGTTCGCGCCGAGGACAGCCGCGCGCAGCCAGCCGGCCCGCTGCGCGCCGTGACGCTCCCGGTGCCGGGCCATCGTGCTCGCTGCCGCCATGCCGAGCATTTCAGCATGGGCAGACCGGACCGGACACCCGCGAATGCCCTTCCTCACTGTGACAATCGCCCCGCGGCGCGAGGCCGTTGCCGGCTCTGCCCGCCGCTGCTCACTGGCCGCGCCACCGCTCACTGTCGGTGCCGCCGCTCACTGTCGGTGCCGCCGCTCACTGTCGGTGCCGCCGCTCACGCGCGGTCGGGTCGACCCATCCCCCTGCTCGCCGGCCGGCGGTCGAGCCAGGTTACGTACTGGCGCAGCCCCATGACCTCCCACAGCGTGTGCCGGCTCCAGCCACCACCGTCATGCACCCGGGCGTGGTGGGCGACCATGCGCAGCCCCTGCCCGCCGGCCGACTCGGGTCGCAGGGCGGCGCCGAGGGTCACCACCGGGGAGTTCCAGCCGGCTGCGGACCGCTCGATCCGCAGTTGGCGCCCGATGAAGAACGCCAGCCGGGTCCGTGCCGGCGGATGCCGGCGCGGGTGCACGGTGACGGATCCGACGTGCGGCCAGGCGGCGGCGTCCACCGCGGCCCGCAGCAGCACGTCCGGTTCCACCGGCAGGAAGTCGACCTCGACGCACGCCTCGCCGGCCGGGGCGGCGGGCGGGCCGGCGAGGATGAGGCCGTCGGTGTCCGGCAGCACCAGGGTCGGCAGGTCGGCGCCGTCAATCTCCCATTCCGTGCCGGCGGTCATGCCGGCCGGCCGCGGCCGGGGGAGCGGTCGTGTCGGCGGGTCACCTCCAGCATTCTGCCGACCGGCAGCTGTCCCATCCGTCACCTTTCCCACAGCGTCCATCGAGCATGGCAAACATCGGTCGGCCGGCCCAAGGGGGAAAACCCGGGGCGTCGCTCGTCCCGACCGGGACGATCCGGGCGGTGCCCCACGCGGCCGCACCGGCGGGTCGGCGTCCGGGTGGTGGAATCGACAGCCCTCCCGGCTGTTTCCGGCCACCCGACCGCACGGACGGCGCCCCCACCGATATCACCCGCCGTCAGCGCCAGGCCGATTCCGTTTCGACCGCGCCGTGCTCCCCGCCACCGATCGAATCCGCCGCCCCGAGACCGGGCTCTGCCGCGCCGGAACAGNGGCCGGAATCAGCGCGGTGTGCACTGATCCGGACCGATGCCGATCCGGACCGATGCCGACAGTGTGGATCCCCCAGGACGAACAATAGGTTCACCACCGTTTCGCACTGAGGATGCCGGGGTGATATCGCCGTGTCCCTTCACGACCCGAAGGGGTCTGACCCGTATCGGTCCGGCGCGGCGCCGGTCCCAGCCGGCCCCAGCAACCCGTACGAGCAGAGCTGAGTGGCCGGCGCCGACCGGGGCAACGCGCTCGCCGCCGGGTGGCAGCCCCGGCCGCAACCCGCCCCCATCGCGCTGGCACCCGGCGAGGTCGTGCTGGCGCAGGGGGCCGTCCGCCTCGACCGGCTCGACCGGCTCGACCGGCTCAGCCGGCCCGCTCCGGTCGCGCGCGGGCGGTGTCGATGAGCACGGCCGCGGCCGCCCTGGCGTCGGCGAGTGGCGCGGGATCGTTGAGCGAGGTCGCGAGCGCCGTCGCGCCCTCGAACAGGACGGCGAGCTGACGGCCGAGCGCGGCCGGATCGGTGGCGCCGGCCGCCTGGGCGGTCTCGGTCAGCAGGCGCGTGAACGCCTCCTTGTGCCGGACCACCGCCCGCTCGACCGCCGGCACCGTCCCGGCGGTCTCGACCGCGGCGTTGTGGAACGGGCAGCCCCGTAGCCTCGCCTCGCCGGTCGCGGGGCCCGCGGGGTCGGCCGCGAACAGGGCGAACAGGGCGAGCAGGCGGTCGCGGGGGAGCAGGTCGTCGCGGGCCAGGGCGCGCTCCCGCGGCGGCGCGGCGATCGTGTCCAGCCGGTGCAGGTACTCCTCCACCAACGCGTTCTTGCTGGGGAAGTGCTGGTAGAAGGTCCGCTTGGAGACCTGGGCGACGTCGGTGAGCCGCTCCATGCCGGTGGCGTTGATGCCCTCGGCGTAGAAGAGCCGGTCCGCCGCCCGCAGGATCCGCTCCCGGGCGCCGCGCCCGCCTCGCCTACCCGGCGTGGCCTCGCCCCGATCGTCCGACATGTCGTCAAGGTAGACCGGTCGTTGTACTTCTGTCGAGCGCCCTGCTACCGTCGCAGAAGTACACCGATCGTTCTACTTTGGTGGGCGTGCCGGTCCCCGCTGCGTTCCGCCGCCGGGAGGACCCCATGCAGCACACGACCTTCGGCCGCGCCACCGGCCTGCGCGTCAGCGAGCTTGCGCTCGGCACCGGCAACTTCGGCACCCGGTGGGGCAGCGGCGCCGAGCCCGCGCAGGCGCGCAAGATCCTCGACCGGTTCGCCGAGGCCGGCGGGACGGCCCTCGACACCGCGGAGAGCTACCAGTTCGGCGAGTCCGAGGAGATCCTCGGCCGCCTGCTCGCCGGCACCCGGTCGCACTTCACCATTGCGACGAAGTTCAGCCTCGGCGTGGCCGGCGACGGCGGCGTGCTCGGCACCGGCAACGGCCGGCGCAGCATGGCCCGCGCCGTCGAGGGCAGCCTCGCCCGCCTCGGCACCGACTACCTCGACCTGCTGTGGGTNCACTTCCCCGACACCGTCACCCCCGTCGAGGAGATCATGCGCGGATTCGACGACCTGGTTCGCGCCGGCAAGATCCTCTACGGCGGACTGTCGAACTTCCCGGCCTGGCGCTCGGCGCGGGCCGCGACCCTGGCCGAGCTGCGCGGNCTCGCCCCCCTCACGGCCGTCCAGTGCGAGTACAGCCTCGTCGAACGGACCGCCGACCGCGAGATCCTGCCGATGGCGCAGGCGCTGGGCCTGGGCGCCGCCCTGTGGTCCCCGCTCGGCGGCGGGCTGCTCACCGGCAAGTACCGCACCGGCAGCGCGGGCCGACTGACCGACCTCGGCCGGCTCGTCCACGTCGAGGACGAGGCCCGCAAGACCGCCGTCGTCGACGCGCTGCTCGCCGTCGCCGCCGACCTCGGCGTGCCGCCCGCCCGGGTCGCCACCGCCTGGCTGCGCGAGCACGCCGCCCGCGCGTCGACCGCCCTCGTCCCGATCATCGGCCCGCGCACGATCGAGCAGCTCGACGACTACCTCGCCGCGCTGGACATCCGCCTCGACGAGGCCCAGTACCGCCGCCTCGACGAGGTCAGCCGGGTCGACCTCGGCCAGCCGCACGACCAGATCGCCGCCCAGCGCGCCGCGACCCTGGGCGGCGACGCGACCGCGTTCCGCTCCTTCCTGCCCGTGGCCTGACCGCCTCCTCGACGCCCTGACGCATCTCCCGGCCCCCTGATCGTCGGCTTCGTCACCGTCTCCGGGGCGCCGGCCGCCGCCCGGCGGGGGCCCGTCGAGGCTGGGCAGTATGCGCGGGGCGACCGGTCTGATGCCACGTGTCACAATTCGGGGGATGGCTACCGGGGGACTGGACCGGCCGTACACCGACGGCCGGTGGGATTTCTTCATTTCCTATACGGCGCGGGACCGGGCCTGGGCGGAGTGGATCGCCTGGCAGTTGGAGGCCGCGGACTTCCGGGTGCTCGTGCAGGCCTGGGACATGGTGGCGGGTTCCAACTGGTCCGCCGCCATGCAGGACGGCATCCGGTACAGCACCCGCACCCTGGCGGTCCTCTCCGCCGCCTACCTGGAGTCGGTATACGGCGAGCAGGAGTGGCAGGCCGCGTTCGTCGCCGACCCGGACGGCGCGGCCCGCCGCCTGCTCCCGGTGCGGATCGAGAACTGCGCGCGCCCCGGAGTGCTCGGCTCGAGGGTGTCCGTCGACCTGTTCGGCCTGGCCGCGCACGGCGCCCGCGACGTCCTCCTCCATGCCGTTCAGGCCGCGATCTCCGGCCGGGCGAAGCCCCCCGCCGAGCCGCATTTCCCGGGCGGCGGACCCATCCCCCCGAAAGCCCCGACCGCCCGCCGTGCGCCGTTCTTCCCCGGTTTCCCGGACGGCCCGTCCACCGCGTTGACCGGCCCGTCGATCATGCCAGCGTCTGCCGCGCCGCCGACTGCTACAGCGGAGCGCACGCGCAACGATCCGTCCTGGCTGCCGGCCGGAGCGCGGGCGGAGGCGTCCGGCGGTTCCCAGACGGCGCCGCCGATGCGCGCGGAGCCCGAGACGCCGGGGGAGTGCCNGGCACTGCTCATCGGCGTGCCCGGTTACGACGACGAAGGGCTGCCCCCACTGCCGTGGCTCGCGCCGCTCATGGATGCCACGGCCGAGTCACTGGAGCGGGTCGGCTACCGGGCTGACGTCCACGACCGGTCGCGGCTCGGTCTCAGCGCGATCAAGTCCGCGATCCATGCCTTCCTGCGCGACGCGGCGCCCGATGACACGCTGCTGCTGGTTCTGGCCGGCCACGGGGTCCACCACGACGGTCGCGACTTCCTCGTCCCCGCCGACGCCGACCTCGGCTACCAGCCGTTCTGGGACCTGTGCGTGCCCCTGGACTGGGCTCGCACGATCTCCCGCAGCGCGGCCGGCCGCGTGCTGGTGATCGTCGACGCCGCCGCCGACCTCGCCGACGACGAGGTGCGCGCCGCCATGACCGAGGACGGCTGGGCGGAGGGGCGCCTGCCCGCGGCCGAGGGCACCGAGGTCGCGTACCTGATCCGGCAGACGCGGTCGCCGGGCGTGCGGTCGCCGCTGCTACGGGCCCTGGTGGATGTCCTGGCCAGCCCCGTTGTCCCCGGCGACCTGCGGATTCTTGAGGAGGCGCTGCGCCGTCGCCTGGCCCTCGCCGGGCCGACCGACTCGGCGGCCGACGGCCCGGTCAGCCTGGCCGGCGCGGCGGGAGCGGCGGGAGCGGCGGGAGTGATCGACCCGGCCGTGGTCGCAGACTGCGTCGCCGGCTCGGCGAGTCCGGGCGGTGCCGGCGTCGGATCGCCGCCCTGCGCGCTGCGACTGGTCCTGTACTGCGACCCGCGCGAGTTCCGGCCATTTCCGGCCGCCCCGTCCGCCGGCTCGCCGGCATCCCCGGAGCATCCCTGGCGCCGCGCCGCCGATCGGCACGCCGCCTGGACCCTCATGGGGGACGGCCCGGCCGCCGAAGAGTTGCGCGCGCAGACCATCGACCTCGTCGCCCGCCTGGGTATCGGGCGCGACCGCGCCGCAGCCGGTCTGAACGCCGATCCCTGGCTGGACCAGACGCTCGCGCTACGACTGATGAAGCGGATCGAGTTCCTGGTCAGGCGGCTGCCAGTCGACCCGCCACCGCTTTCGCCTGCCGAGGCCGGCCTGCTGGTCGCGGTGCCGTTCCTGCACGAAGCCCTCTGGACGACCTTGGTGGCACGCGCGTCCGTCGCGCACCCGGCCGGGTCCGACCGGGATGGCTGGACGGCCGGACGGGACGTCGAGCGGACGGAGTTCGAGAACTTCACCCGGCTGCACCCTCGGCTGCTGCGCCGCATCGACCGGGCCCGACGGGCAGGAGACACCGGCGCGGCCGAGGCAATCGGCTGGTGGCTCGCGCACCGCTGGGTGGCCCGGCGTCCGGAGTCCTACACCGGCCCGGTGCTCGCCGGCCTGCTCGCCGGGGTCGATCCCGAGACGCCGGCCGGGGATGTTTTCACCGCCGCGCGGGCGAGTGCCCTGCTCACCGCGGTGCGCGCCGACCCCGCGTACCTGAACCGGCCCGGCCAGGCCGCGGCGCTGCTCGATCTGGTCACGGTCGCGCCCGCGACCGGGGACGAGATGACCCTGCGGGAACGGTTCGTCGGCTACCTGCTGACCATCGGCCAGCGGATGGCCCTCGAACCCGCGGCACTGCCGGACGTCATCGTCGAGCACCTCGGCGTGGGCGACCCGGTCGACCTCGGCGTGCTGGGCGAGACCATCCGCCAGGCGCAGTGGCAGCATCGGGGTCGGTCCGGCCGGGCGCTGTCCGCCCGCTGCCAGCACCAGGCCGTCCAGGTCGCTCTGGAGCGGCACACCACCGAGCTCGACAGCCTGCTCGCCGAAGCCCATCGGGTCACCGGCGAGATACCGGCGCTGGCCCACCTGCCCACCCATGCCACCGCCGACGCCGTGCGCGCCGTCGAGGTCGACGGGCAGCCCGCCTACAGCTCGGCGGGTGCCCAGTTCCGGCTCGCCGAGGACAAGGTGCAGGAGCTGCTCATGGGCGAGCAGCTCTACACCAACCGGGGCCTGGCGATCCGCGAGCTTTACCAGAACGCCCTCGACGCCTGCCGCTACCGCCGGGCCCGCGAGGAGTATCTGGCCCGCACCACCGGGCGGGTGAGCCCGTGGACCGNGCGGATCAGCTTCACCCAGGGCTTCGAGCCGGACGGTGGTGCCTACCTCGAATGCCACGACAACGGCATCGGGATGGGCCTGCGCGAGCTCACCGACGTCTTCGCGGAGGCGGGAACCCGGTCGGTGGATCTGCCCGAGGTCATCGAGGAGATGGTCGCCTGGAAGTCCTGCGACCCGCCGATCGAGTTCCATCCGAACAGCCNCTTCGGCGTCGGCGTGCTGTCCTACTTCATGATCGCCGACGAGATCACGATCGAGACCTGCCGCCTCGGCCTGGACGGCCGGCCCGGCGACCGGTTCCGGGTCATCATCGCCGGCCCGGGAAACCTCTTCCGGGTCCAGAACCTCGGGCCCGGCGCCGCCGCAGGGACCAGCGTGCGGCTGCATCTGAGCCGCGGGGCGGGCCAGGCCACGGTGTCCTGCGTCGACCTGCTGCGTCGCATCCTCTGGGTCGCCGAGTTCGAGACGCAGGCCACCGAGGGCGTCGCCCGCGCCCACTGGTCCCCCGGCGAGNTGGCCGACTTCGCTCCCGTCGGCGACGTCGGGCCGCTGGATGGGCTGGCGCGCCGTTGGACCTCGCCGATCGTGCCCGCGGGAGAGGGCGTCTGGTGGGCGAATGGTCGTGGTGCGCTGCTGGCCGACGGCCTCTGGGTGGGCCAAATCGTGTTCGGCGTCGTCGTCAACCTCACCGGCCGGCTCGCACCCGAACTGTCGGTCGACCGCAACGAGATCCGCGAGCTGGTCGACGAGCCGGCGGTGGACGAGCGGCTCGCGGCCGCGGTGCCCCGGCTGCTCGCCGCCGGCGCCTTCGAGCTGACGTACGAGTGGCTGTCGTCCCTCGCACGCCACTTTCCCCTCGTCGCGGATGTCATCCTTGCCGCGCTGCTGGCCGGCGGCGCCCGGACCTGGCCAACCGCGGACGGCGCGGCGGTGCCGATGGACCGGGTCGGTTGCTTTCCACTCGACGGTGAGCTCCTGCCGACGGTGCCGCGTCAGCAACTGGACATCAACACCGGGTACTGGTACCTCCCCGATGCCCTCGTCTTCCGTCGGCTCGCGGTGTGGGCGACCGCCACCAGGCCCGGACCACCGCCCGAGTCCCGATCCGTGCCGAGCGACCTCGTGCTGGCGGGCATGCTCAACGTCTTCCTCCTCGCGGAGCCGCCGCGCGAACTGAGCGTCGTCCTGTTTCTGGCCGGCCGGCTGCGCCGCCCTCCCGACGAGATCCATCGGCGCATCGGCGCGCTCGGCCTCGGCTCCTGGAGTGGCAAGGCCACCACCGTCTCCGCCGTCACCCGCGGCGACCTGGTGCTCCTCAGCGCCGAACTGGACGGCGGCCAGCCGTTGCTGCTGCCGCAGATGCCTCTGGGCCACGCCGTTCTCGCCGCGCAGAGCCTCGGCCTCGGGCTCGGTGAGGTCGTCCGTCGGTTGCGGGAGCTGGGACTGGAGATCTTCCCCGNCGGAACGGGTGAGGTGGACCTGCTCGCTCTCGACCTCGTCCTGCTCAGCACCGATCTCACCGGCCGGGCCCCCTGGCTGTCGCGGGATCGGGTCCCTCTGGCCCACGTGCTGCGCGCCGCGCTGCACACCGGCCTGACGATCGACGCGCTGTCAGCCCGCCTGCGGACTCTCGGGCACCGCGCCCATGTACTGTCCGGCGTGTCGGCCACCCCGTTCGAGCAGGACGACGTTCTCCTGTTCAACGCGGACGACCGCGATGCACTCGCCGGGTGGCCGGTGCCNGTCGGCTTCGTCCTGCTGGCAGCCGTGCGGACCGCGCGCTCTCCCCGCGAGGTCGCGCGCCGGCTCGCCGCACTCGGTCTCCCCGCGGCGCGGACCAGCCATCTGCCGGCGGCCGTGGACGCCTTCGAGCCTGAACTGGTCGAAGCCGACTTCTCCCGGGACTTCCGCCAGGCGGGGGTGCCGGTCTCCCGGATAGCGGTGCTGCGCACCGCGCAGCAGACGGCCACGCCTCCGGAGGAGGTGATCACGCAGTTGCGCGGCCTTGGCTTCACGGTCGCGGAGCTCGCCGGCACCGACCTGGCGGACGCGCGGATGTTGATCGGCGGGGACGGTTCCGGGCTGCGGCGTCTCGCCCATGGCGACCGGGTCGGCCTGGTCGACGTGCTCGGGCTCGCCGGGACGCTGGGCCTGCCGGCGGAGTCGGTGGCGGGGCTGTTCGACCGCGTCGGTATCGCTACGCCCGACCTCATCGGTTTCGCGTCGAAGCCGGAGGACGCCGTCCTGTTCAGCTACCGTCTCGACGGCGCCGTGCTGTCGTTGGCGCGGGACCGCGGCGACGCCTTCCCGGTCGCCCAGCTGCTGGCCGCCGCCGCGCGGCTCGGGCGCAGTCCCGCCGAGCTTGCCGAGCGGGTCCGCTATCTGGGCGTCGCTGTTCCCGATCCGACCGGTTGGGACGCCTCGCCGCTGGCCACCGAAGATGTTCGTCTGCTGTCGCACGACGCCGGTCTCGACGGCCCGTGGCTGCCGGCGGGAACGGTGTCGAGTGCCCATCTGCTGCGCGTCGCGGCGGCGACCGGCCGGTCGCCGGGAGAGACCGCGCGTCGCCTCGGCGACCTCGGTTTCCGCGCCGGCCCGGTACCCGAGACCGCCCTCACCGCGGCGGAGGATCGGGTTCTCACCGCGTTGCTGAGTCCGGCGAAGTACTGGAGTGCCCTGCGGATCTGGACCGAGCCCACCCGAGCGGGACTACTTGCCGTCGCGCGACTGTCGGGCCGTGCGCCATCGGACCTCGCGCGCTGGCTGCGCGGCCTCGGATTGCGACCGGACGCCATGACCGTCGAGCCGGACGGCGTTGTGCCGTGGGACCGCAACCTCGACGTGGACGTGACCGGCGACGACCTCGACCTCGACCTGTTGAGTCGGGACGTCGACGGGCAGGCGCCGTGGCTCACCGACGGAGCCGTCCCGACGGGGCATGTCCTGGCCGTCGCCGGGCTGACTGGTCGGCGCCCGGCGNACCTCGTCGACACGCTGCGCCGGCTGGGCTTCGCGACGGCGGACGTCGGCCGCGAGGCCGCCACCGGGTACGCGGGGCCGGCGGCCGTCGACGCAGTGGATGTAGTGTTGCTCAGCCGTGATCTCAACGGAGAGTCGCCGTGGCTGGCCGGCGGGCGGCTGCCGCGGGCGCACCTGCTGCACGCGGCCTGCGTGCTCGGCTGTGACGTCGCCGAGGTGCGGGAACGGTACGCCCGGCTCGGGTTCGCAGTGCCGGACAGGACGCAGGAGATGGACCGCGTCGAGCGGGCCGCGGTGACCGTCGCGTTCTACCGCGCCGACACCGCCGACCCGCAGCTGACGCCGGTGTCGTCCGCCACGACGCTCGGGGTCGCCGAGTTCACCGGCCGGGCGCCCGGCGAGGTCGCGCAGACCTTCGCCGGCCTCGGTCTGCGCGTCGACCACGACCGCCTTGACACCGCTGTGCGCTGCCTTGATCCGCGCCTTGATCCGGACGGGACGGCCTTGACGGGGCTGACCGCGCGGGATGTGCTGCTGCTCAGTGCCCGGCTGGACGGGTGCGGGCCGTGGCTCGGTCGCGGGCCGGTGCCGCTCGCCCACGTCATCGGCGCAGCCGGCTACCTGCGGTGGACGCCGGGCCGGGTCGCCGACCGGCTGGCCGCGCTCGGCTGTCACGTCCCGATGCTGGTCGACGCGGCCCGGGAGGCGTTCATCGACGGTGTCGACGGCGCGCTCGTCGACCTCCTGCGCGATCACCAGAGCCGGCATGTCGACCGGGCGTTCTCCCGCGCCGAGGTCCTCGTCGCGTCCTGGCGCTACCGCTGGACGCCGCGGCGCATCGCCGACCGGCTCGCCGAGCTGGGCTTCGCGGTACCCGCCCGGGCGACCTTCGACCGCTGACGGCGGCCCGTCCGCCGACGGCCGGCCGACGGGCCCGGCCGGCCGCCATCCCGCGCGCCTGTCCGCGGCAGGTCCGTGGACCCGGGCACGTCCCGTCAGGTCGGGGAGCCGGCCCACAGGTCGGGGCCGAAGACCTCGTAGCGGATGCGCTGCGCGGGCACGCCGCGGCGCAGCAGGCCCGCGCGCGCGTCGCGCAGGAACGGCAGCGGTCCGCACAGGTAGGCGCGGGCACCGTCGGGCAGGGGAACCGCGTCGAGGTCGACCGTGCCGGTGTGGCGGGACTCGCCCCGCGCCCCGCCGGCGCCCGGGGTGGCGCCGGTGCCCGCCGCGGTGCCGATGCCCGCCGGCCTGCCGGTGCCGGACTCGTACCAGGTGTGCAGGCGGAAGTCCCGCAGGAGGGCGCCCATCTCGAGCATCTCGGAGCGCAGCGCGTGGTGGTCGGGGGAGCGGTCGGCGTGTACGGCCACGACCGGGCGTTCCGGCTGCAGCCGGGCCGTGTGGCCGAGCATCGCGATCATCGGGGTGACACCGATGCCCGCGCTGATCAGCACGAGCGGGTCGGCGCCGGTGGCGAGCGTGACGTCGCCGGTCGGCGGGCTCACGTCCAGGATGTCGCCGACCTTGACCTGGTCGTGCAGATGGGAGGAGACGACGCCCGCGGGCGCGCCGGCGGTGCCCGGCACCCGGCGCACGGTGATCCGCAGGCTGCCGGCGCCCGGCGCCCGGGACAGGCTGTACTGCCGGGCCTGCCGTCCGCCGCCGGGCAGGTCCACCGCGACGGAGATGTACTGGCCGGCCAGGTACGTCGGCAGCGGCTCGGGGCCGGTCGGCACGAGGTCGAAGGAGATTACCTCGGCGGTCGCCACGGTGCGCGCGGTCACCCGCCAGGGCCGCCAGACGTGATCCGGGTCCGCGCCGACGCGCTGGGAGATCCGCCCCTCCTCGGCGATGAGTGCGGTGGCGAACAGCCAGTAGACCTCGTCCCAGGCGTCGTGCACCTCGCGGGTCACCGCGTCGCCGAGCACCTCGCCGACCGCGGCGAGCAGGTGCTGACCGACGATCGTGTACTGCTCGGGCCGCACCCCCAGCGAGACGTGCTTGTGCGCGATGCGGCGCAGCACCGGGGCGAACGACGACCCCGACCCACCGAGCAGGTGCCCGGCGTAGGCGACGATGGCCGCGGCCAGCGCCTGCCGCTGCTCGCCGGTGGCCTGGTTGCCCTGGTTGAACAGGTTCAGCAGCTCGGGATGGGCGGCGAACAGGCGCGGGTAGAACGCGGCGGTGATCTCGACGGCATGCTCGGCGACCACGCCCGCGGTCGCTCCGACGACGGCGGCGGAACGTTCGGACAGCATGGGATGACCTCCGGACTCGGACATGGCGGCGCCGCACGGTGTGGGGAGGTGCCGCGGGGAGATCTCCAGTGGCGGCCAGCTCCACTTCTACGTGTCGTAGTAGCTGGACGGCGCAAGCATAGTGAAAACCCGTCCCCAAGACCGCTTTTCGGGCCTCATGGTGTCGTTCACAGCCCGTGCCCGTCCGGCCTCACCCGGCGTCGGCGGGATCCGGGCCGTGTTCGGCCCAGGTCCCCACGTGAGATCGAGTGGCGGTGTTCGGTCGCGCGCTGACCGCCCGGACCAGGGGAGATGCCCCCTGCGGCGCGATCGGGACAGCGTCCCCGGCGATGATCGGACGCCGGCCGGCGACGGGCTCTACGGTGAGGGCACGTTCCCCTACCGGCTTGGCCTGCCGACGGCGGCGTCCGGTTGCCGCCGGTCGGTGCGTGATGGTTTGGTGTCTCACCAGGTGTTGCTGCTGTCTAGCAGCGCCAGATTCCGTCCAGCCGTGCCAGAGGAGCAGCGACGATGACGCAGGCGATCCCGGAGCAGTCGTTCGAGCTGGGCCTGGCCGGGAAGGCCGCGGTGGTCACCGGCGCCGGGGCCGNCATCGGGCAGGCCATCGCGGTGGCGCTGGCCCGCGTCGGGGTGTCGGTGGGGCTGGTCGAGATCGACCCGGAGCGGGCCGCGAGCACGCGCGAGATCATCGAGAAGGCGGGCGGCACGGCGCTGACGCTGCCCACCGACGTGATGGACACCGCGGCGCTGGCCGGCTCGATCACCGCCGCGCACGGGGAGTTCGGCCGGCTCGACATCCTCGTCAACAACGCCGGCGGGGTGAAGGCCAACCGCTTCCTGAAGCAGAGCGAGCGCAGCTGGCGCCGGCACATCGACATCAACCTGGTCAGCATGATCGCGGCGACGTCGACCGCCGCGCCGCTGATCGCCGCGGGCGGTGCCGGCGGGTCGATCCTCAACATCACCAGCATCGAGGGGCAGCGCGCGGCGCCGCTGTACGCCGTCTACGCCGCCTGCAAGGCCGGCATGATTTCCTTCACCCGGACGATGGCCCTGGAGCTCGGCGAGGACCAGATCCGGGTCAACGCCCTGGCGCCCGACCACACCGCCACCGCCGGCATGCGCGGCATCTTCGCCGGCCCGGTCGACCCCGACAACCTGCCGCCGCTGGCGCCGCAGCGCCAGTCCGACGTGGAGCGCTACGTCCCGCTCGGCCGGGAGGGCCACGCCGACGAGGTCGGGGACGCCGCGGTGTTCCTCAGCTCCGACCGGGCGAAGTACATCACGGGCGTCACGCTCAACATCGACGGCGGCGCCTGGGCGTCCAGCGGCTGGGGGCGCGCGGGCGACGGCTGGACGCTCTACCCAGGAGACACCTCCGTCACCCTGTGACGCCGTCCGGAGGTGACGGCGTCCGGAGATTCAGACGGCGAGGCTCTCCCGCCTGGTGAGCCGCCCGTCGACCGTGCTCGGCGTCCCGGGCCGCCCGGCGCCGGACGACCGCACCCGGTGGCGGTTCGCCCTGCGCCGGACGCCCGACGGCCACGCTAGGACGACCAGCCACCCGCGGCTGTTTCGGCGACGCAAACACCGCATCTCGCGGGACACGGCTGCGCGGGCGCGGCGGGTGGGCTCAGACGCGGGCGGGCTGGCTCAGACGTCGATGGGCGGGCTCAGGCGACTCGGGATCGCGATCCGGTTCCACGCGTTGATGGTCACGATGGCGAGGATCAGGTCCGCGGCCTCCTTCTCCGACCAGCTCTTCGTGACCAGTGCCCAGGTCTCGTCGCTCACCCCGTCCGGGCCGAGCCGGGTGGCCTCGTCGGTGAGCGCGAGCGCCGCCCGTTCGCGCTCGTCGAAGAACGGCGCCTCCCGCCAGGCCCCGACCGCGAACAGCCGGCGCGAGGACTCCCCGGCCGCGAGGGCGTCCCGGCTGTGCATGTCCACGCAGAACGAGCAGCCGTTGATGATCGAAGCCCGCAGTTTGACCAGCTCAAGGACCGTGTCGTCGACGTTCTCCCGGACGTAGCGCTCCAGGCCGAGCATCGCCCGGTACCCCTCCGGCGCAACCTCCGCCACGTTCAACCGCTGGGTCATCTCTCGATCCCCTTCCCGACTGGCCGGGGCCTGCCGCCCCGGGCGGGGCCGCCCGAACGGCGACCCCTGTGGGGAGGGACGGGGCCGCGGGCCGCGGTGTGACATGCCACGGGCCGGCCGCTTCCCGCGTTAGTCGCCGCTGCGGGGGGAGGGCAGCTTGCGGGCGATGGTGAGTCCGTCGGCGATCGGCAGCATCACGACTTGTACCCGGGAATCGGCGGCGAGCAGCCGGTTGAACTCCTGGACGGCGACCACCGCCGGATTTTCCGAGCGTGGGCGCACGACTGCACCGTATTGCAGAACATTGTCCACGATGATGACCCCGTTGGGGTTCATACGGGGCACAAGCAGGTCGTAGTAACGCTGATAGGAGACCTTGTCCGCGTCGACGAAGGCCAGGTCGAAGGTGGGTTCCTCGGCNAGGTTCGCGAGGCTGTCGGCGGCCGGCCCGAGGACGAGGTCTATCCGGTCGGATACGCCGGCCCGATCCCAGTGCCTGCGGGCGATCGCGGTCCATTCGTCGCTGACGTCGAGGCAGAGCAGCCGGCCGCCGGCCGGCAGACCGCGGGCGATGCACAGGGCCGAGTAGCCGGTGAAGGTGCCGACCTCGATGGCCCGACGGGGGGCGATCGAGGCGGTCAGGATGGTCAGCAGGGTGCCCTGCTCGGCCGGCACCTGCATCTCCGCCTCGGGCAGCGCGGCGGTGAGCGCCGACAGGTCGCCGAGGACCTCGTCCGGTGGCGAGCTGTGCTTGGTCAGATATGCGCCGATTTTTCCACTGAGAAAGGCGGATTTCGAGCCCCGGCCGCCGCCTCTGATGACCTCGCGGCGGACCGTCTCGGCGCTGAGCGCCGTGGCTTCCCGAATGCGTTGTGCCGGACTTCTCGACATGATCAGTGGGTGCTCCGTCTCTGGTCGCTCGGTGCGAAAATAGCCGCCCGGCGGCGAATTGCCGGCGCGCTACCGCGGTTCGGCCAGGAAAGAAACGGTAAAGATCACAGATGGACCTCGGGTGGCCGGCGAGCCCACCGCGTGCTCGTCAGGGTTCTCGTCCGGCCTCGCGGTCTCGGTGGGGATCGTCGACGATTTCCAGGAGCCCGAGTTCCGGAGGATGCCGGAGGTGGCTGGCCTCGGCCCGCTGCGGCGGCACCGCCGCGACGCTCTCGCCGGACTGCGGGCTCGCCCACGGCAGGTCGAGAACGACACACAGGCCACCGGCCGTGGCGGGGACCAGCGCAATCGTCCCGCCGTCGGCGGTCACCAGGGCGTGCACGATCGCGAGACCGAGCCCGTGGCCACGCCGATCGGCGCGGCGCGGCGTCCGGTCCCGGTCGGCGACCTGCCCGTCCGAGCCGCCCCGCTCGTTGCCGCTTCCCCGCTCGGCGCCGGTTCCCCGCTCGGCGCCGGTTCCCCGCTCGTTGCCGGATCGCTGCGCCTGGCTCGGCTCGCGTCCGCCGGCGGCGCCACCGAAGCGGCGGAAGGCCGCCTGCCGCTGCTCGGCACTCATGCCGCTGCCGCTGTCGGTGACGGTGAGGCGGATCGCCGGCCCGGCCGAGGCCGCCGGGGCCGGGCGCGACTCGATCCGGATTTGGCCGCCGGGCGGGGTGGCCTCGAGGGCGTTGCTGAGCAGGTTGTCGAGGATCTGCTCGAGATGGCCGGGGCCGCTGGCCACCGTGTGCGCGTTGTCGACGTCCCAGGTCAGCGCGATGTCCGCGGCGGCGGCCACCGGCCGCCAGATCAGGCAGCGCTGCGCGGTCACCGGCGCGAGCGCAACCGGCCGGGCGGCGGTCGGGGCGTGCTCGGCCCGGGAGACGGCGAGCAGCCCGTCGACCATGCGGGACAACCGGTGCACCTCGACCAGGGTGCCGGCGACCTCCGCGGCGACCGTGGCGTCGACGTCCTGTTCCAGCAGCTCCAGGCGCAGCCGCATCGCGGTCAGCGGGGTGCGGATCTGGTGGGAGACGTCGGCGAGGAAATGCCGCTGGCTGTCGACGAGGGACTGGATCCGGTCGGCCATCGCGTCGAAGGTCGCCGCGACCTCCCGGACCTCGGGCGGCCCGCCGACGGCCCGGGCCCGGATCGTCAGGTCACCCGTGCCGAGCTCGCCGGCGGCGTGCCCGAGCCGGCGCAGTGGGCGGCCCACCCAGCGGGCCAGCAGGATGGAAATCGCCAGGGCCGCCAGCGCGACCAGCATGCCGCCGACGGCGATCATCGTCCACCGCTGGTTGATCGAGGTACGCAGCCCGTAGTCGCTGCGCGCGACCACGAGGACGCCGACCAGTCCGCCCGCGTTGGACACCGGCGCCACGAGGATCATGCGGTGCCCGTTGGCGTTGCTCGGCTCGATCGTCACGCTGTGGTGGTGCGCGCGGGCGAGGTCCTGCGGCGTGACCGGAATGTCCTCGCCGGTGTCGGCCACGGGGCTGTCGTCGGTGCGGTAGAGACGCAGCTCGTCGGGCGGCACGTCCGCGCTGTCGCGGCGGGGCACCGGCAGCGGCGCGGCGTCCGGCGACAGCCGCCGCCACTTCACCTCGGCGACGTAGGCGTCGGTCGACGCGGACAACCGCAGCCCGAACAGGGCCCGGTCATGCCGAGTGGCGTCCAGGCCCATCGGGACGCACAGCCCGACGAGCAGGGCCGCGGTCAGCAGGAGCTGGGCGGCGAGGATCCGCCGGCTCATCGGCCCGGCAGCTCCTGCCGCCGATCACCCTGCGCCGGCAGGCGGCTCGGATCGGCCGGCCCGGCCGCGGCCTGTGTCCCGGCGGCCTGTGTCCCGGCGCCCTGGGCCCTGGCGCCCTGGGCGCCGGCCAGTCGGAAGCCCACTCCGTACACCGTCTCGATCAGTTCCGGTTTGCCTAGTTTGCGGCGTATCGCGCCAATGTGCACATCGAGGACCTTCGGCGAGCCGAACCAGTCCCCCCAGACCCCGGTGAAGATCTCCTNCCGGGTCCGCACCCGGCCCGGATCGGCGGCGAGGAACGCCAGCAGGTCGTACTCGCGAGCGGTGACGGCGACGGGGCGGTCGTCGACGGTGATCCGGCGGCTGCGTCGGTCAAGGGTGAGCGGGCCGTGCCGGAGCAGGTCGGCGTCCCCACCGCCCGCCCGCCCGGCGGTGCGCCGGCGCACCGCCCGCATCCGGGCCAGCAGTTCGGCGAATCCGAACGGCTTGACCAGGTAGTCGTCCGAGCCCAGGTCGAGCGCCTCGACCCGGTCGGCCTCGTCCCCCCGGGCCGTCACGACGATCACCGGGATGTCGGTGCGCTCGCGGATGCGTCGGCACACCTGCGCGCCGTCCATGTCCGGCAGGCCCAGGTCAAGCAGCACGAGGTCGGGCGGGGAGGGACCGGCGACCTGGTCGAGGGCGGCTGCGCCGCTGCGCACCCGGCTCGCCGTGTAGCCGGCCCGGTCCAGCCCGCGGACGAGCTGCGTCCCGAGCCCGTCGTCGTCCTCGACCACGAGGATCCGGGCGCCGGCCGGGTCGGGCTGGCGGGGCGGGTCGAGCTGGCGGGACGGGTCAGGCTGGCGTGGCGGGTCCGGCACCTGTCCCGAGAAACGGTGGCCTGCGGGCGTCGCCATCTTCCCAGCCTAGGGCTCCCACTCAGACAGGTGGTGGCGCCCCGGCAGGCGTGACCGCCGCGTCGCCGACCCCTCACCCACCTGCGGCGGACTCGCCCCCGGGCTGCGGGTCGACGCTGGCCACCGCCGCGGCGAGCGTCGCGGCGAGCGAGTGGCGCGGCAGGTCGATCAGCCGGGCGGCGAGCAGATCAGGGTCGGCCACGGCCCGGCGCACGGCGGCCAGGGCCTCCCGCTGGGACGGCGCCCGGCCGTCGGCCTTCCGAACGATCCGGATCAGGCCGTCGCGCCAGACGTTGCCGATCTTGCCGTGCGGACGGTCCAGCAGCCAGCGGGCGAGGCGCGGGCCGGGGTCCAGGACGGCGGGGTCGACCGCGGCGAACGTCACCAGGCGGGTCGCCTCCCAGACCCCGTCCCCGCCGCCGTGGTGGTTCTGGTCGGCGGCGGCTGCGTCGTGCTCGGGCGTGGGGACCCACTTCGCCCNCAGCGGGTGGAGGGCATCCCGCGGGCCGCCCCCGGCGCCCAGCACGGGATGGTCGGCGGTCACGATCACGGCGAGCCGGTCGGCGTTGACCGCCAGCAGCAGCCGCGTCAGCCACGGGCCGGGATCGTCGGACAGGTCGGCGACGGCGGACAGCGGCCCGCCCGCTCCGGCGGCGGCCGTCGGCAGCCCGCGTTCGACGACCGTCGCGAGGTGCGCGTGAGCCGCGTCCAGCGCGGGGCGCTCGCCGACGAAGACCGCCCGGCCCGGCGCCGCCGCCAGGAACCCGGTCGCCGCGGCGATGACGGGTTCGGCCAGCGGCACCGGCCGGCTCTCGGTGGACTGCCGGCCGCGGGTGTAGATCGCCGTCGTCGCCGGCCCGCGCGCCGGTGCCGGCCGGTCCAGGTACTTCCAGGTGGCCGGGGTCGGCTGGCAGACGTACATGTCGGCGCGGGCGCCGACCGCCTCCGCGCCCTCGTAGGTGTGGAAGGCCGGCCAGATCGCCTCGAAGACGAGCCCCTGGTCGAGCAGGGCCCGCTGCACCTTCCAACCCAGGGTGGGTACCCGATCGCTGAACCCGTAGGCGACGAGGACCCGACCGCGCTCCCGGTCGGCGAGGCCCTGGGCCCCGCGCGCGGCGAACAACGACACGCCCTGCGGGGTGTAGGGCGGGTCGGTGAAGGCGAGATCGGCGCTGCCCGCCACCGACGGCGGCAGCCCGAAGCGCAGGTCCGCGTACAGACATCGCAGCCGTACGCCCCGCGACCGGGCCGACCGGTCGAGGAACTCCAGCAGGTCCTCGTCGATGTCCACCACCGTGACGGTCGGTCCGCGCCGAGCCGGGTCCGGGGTCGCGGCGGCGGCGAGCAGAACGACGGCCAGCGAGGTCAGGTCGTGGTCACCCACGCACAGCAGGTGGGCCCCGCGCAGGTCGTAGTGCGTCGCCAGCCAGACGGCCCGGCGGACCACCGTCGCCGCCGTGGCCGGCACATGGTCCAGCTCGGCCCGGGGGCGCGGAGCCGAGGCGATGAGCTCGTGCATCGTCGTGACCAGGGCGCCGTTGCGGCCGATCTCCGCGGCGAGGGGGTCGAGCGGGGTACTCGCGCGCAGCTCGGCATAGTCGATCATGGTGCGGTAGCGGTCGACGGCGCCGGGCCGCAGCACGAAGGTCCCGCCGGTGGCGGTCCGCAGATCGTCGCCGAGGCAGCCGAGGATCTCCTCGACCGAGCGGCGCGGCAGCCCCGAGTCCTGGATCAGGGCGCGCAGGGTCCGCGGCCGCTCGGTCAGCGCCGCCACCACGCCGCGGGGCGCCCGCGCGTGCACCCGGTAGGCGTGCAGCAGCGTCGCCAACGACTCTCCGGGCGCGCTCGCGGGCCCCGCCGGCGGATCGGGGGCGGGCGGCGGGGTGTGGGGATCGGTCACGCGGATGAGCGTGACACCCCGCCGCGAGCTGTGATTTCACCGCCCCCCGGCTCGGCGGCTAGTCTCGTATCGTGCTCAGAAGGCTTGATCTGCGGGCTGCGGTGCCCGCTGCGGTGGATGTCCGGCGTCTGCTGCCCCGGGCCGCGATCGACGTGGACGCCGCCGTCGACGCGGTCCGGCCGGTCTGCGAGGACGTGCGGACCCGTGGCGACGCGGCCGTCCTGGACGCCGCCGCCCGGTTCGACGGGGTGCGTCCGGCCAGCCTGCGGGTGCCGCAGGCGGCGCTCGACGCCGCCGCCGACGCCCTCGATCCGGCCGTGCGCGACGCGCTCGTCGAGGCGATCCGCCGCAGCCGGGTGGTGCACCGTGCGCAGGTCCGCGAGGCGGTCACGATCGAGGTCGGGCCGGGTCTGACGGTCACCGAGCGGTGGGTGCCGGTCGAGCGGGTCGGACTGTACGTGCCCGGCGGGCGGGTCGCCTACCCGAGCAGCGTCGTGATGAACGTGGTACCCGCCCAGGAGGCCGGGGTCGACTCGCTGGCCGTGTTCTCCCCGCCGCAGCGGGACAACGACGGCCTGCCGCACCCGGTCGTGCTCGGCGCCTGCGCCCTGCTCGGGATCGACGAGGTCTACGCCGCCGGTGGTGCCCAGGCGGTCGCGATGGCCGCCTACGGCACCGCGAGCTGCCCGCCCGTCGACGTCGTCACCGGTCCGGGCAACGTCTACGTGACGGCCGCCAAGCGGCTGGTGCGCGGCGTGGTCGGGGTGGACGCGGAGGCGGGCCCCACCGAGGTCGCGATCCTCGCCGACGCGACCGCGGATCCGGCCTTCGTCGCCGCCGACCTCATCGCCCAGGCCGAGCACGACCCGATGGCCGCCTGCCTGCTCGTCACCTCGTCGGTGGAGCTCGCGGACGCCGTCGACATCGAGCTCGGCAAGCAGGTGCCCGCGACGCGCCACCGCGAGCGGGTCGAGGAGGCCCTGGCCGGCCAGGGCGCCGTGGCGATCGTCGCCGACGTGGACGCCGGCCTCGCGGTCGTCGATGCCTGGGCGGCCGAGCATCTGGAGATCCTGACTGCCGACGCGGCCACGGTCGCCGCCCGGGTGCGCCACGCCGGGGCGGTGTTCGTCGGCCCCCACGCCCCCGTCCCGCTGGGTGACTACCTCGCCGGTTCCAACCACGTCCTGCCCACCGGTGGGACGGCGCGCCACTCCGGCGGTCTGGCCGTGGCCGCCTTCCAGCGCCAGGTCCATGTCATCGAGTCCACCCGCGACGCGCTGCACGCCGTCGCCCCGCGCCTCGCCGCGCTCGCCGGGGCCGAGGATCTCACCGCACATGCCGACGCCGTGGAGGCTCGATTCCGATGACGATCCAGGCGTCCCATCCCGCCGACGCCGGCCCCGCCGGGGACGACCGGCCCTGGCGCCCGCTGGACATCGACGGGCTGCCGCTGCGCGACAGCCTGCGTGGGCTGTCCCCCTACGGGGCGCCGCAGCTCGACGTGCCGGTGCGGCTCAACACCAACGAGAACCCGCACCCGCCGTCGATCGGTCTGGTCGACGCCCTCGGCAAGGCCGCGACCCTCGTCGCCACCGAGGCCAACCGCTACCCCGACCGCGATGCCGAGGCCCTGCGCGCCGACCTGGCCTACTACCTGACCCCGGACGCCGGGTTCGGCGTGCACACCGCCCAGGTCTGGGCCGCCAACGGCTCCAACGAGATCCTCCAACAGCTCTGCCAGGCGTTCGGCGGGCCCGGCCGGGTCGCGGTCGGCTTCGAGCCGTCCTACTCGATGCACCGACTCATCGCCCTGGCCACGGCGACCGAGTGGGTCCGCGAGGAACGCGCCGCGGACTTCACCCTCTCCGCCGAGGCCGTCACCGAGGCCATCGAGTGCCACCGCCCGGCGCTGCTGTTCCTCTGCTCGCCGAACAACCCGACCGGCACGGCCCTGCCCCTGGACGTCGTCGTCGCCGCCTGCGAGGCGATGGCGCGCGTCGGCAGCGGCATGGTCGTCGTCGACGAGGCGTATGCCGAGTTCCGCCGGGCCGGGGTGCCCAGCGCTCTGACGCTGCTGCCCCGCCACCCGCGCCTCATCGTCACCCGCACGATGAGCAAGGCCTTCGCCCTCGCCGGCGCCCGGGTGGGCTACCTCGCCGCGCACCCCGCCGTCGTCGACGCGCTGCAGCTCGTCCGGCTGCCCTACCACCTGTCCAGCTTCACCCAGGCGGTCGCCCGCACCGCGCTCGCGCATGCCGACGAGCTGCTCGCCACGGTGGAGGCGGTCAAGGCGCAGCGGGACCGGATCGTGCTGGAGCTGGGGGCCCTCGGCCTGCGGCTCGCGCCCAGCGACGCGAACTTCGTGTCCTTCGGTCTGTTCGCCGACCAGCGCGCGGTGTGGCGCGGCCTGCTCGACGCGGGGGTGCTCGTCCGCGACGTCGGCCTGCCCGGCTGGCTGCGGGTCACCGCCGGCCTGCCCGCCGAGGTCGACGCGTTCCTCGCCGCGCTCGGTCGGGTCCTCGCCGGCAGCGACGTCGCCGCGGACGGCATCGTCACCCTGGCCGGGGGCTGACCCGCCGCTGCCCCTCCGCCCGTCCGCTCCGCTCCGTCTCGCCGCGCGGCCTGCGATTCGCCGCGCGGCTCCGCCGCCCCCGTTCCGCCGGTCCCCACCGTGACCGAGAAAGACCGAGGAAGCCCCGATGGCCCGCACCGCGCGGATCGAACGCAAGACGCTGGAGTCCGACGTGCTGGTCGAACTCGACCTCGACGGGACGGGGGTGGCGAGCTCCGACACCGGCGTCCCGTTCTTCGACCACATGATGTCCCAGCTCGGTAAGCACGGCGGGTTCGACCTGACCGTGCGCACCCGCGGCGACCTGCACATCGACTCCCACCACACGGTCGAGGACACCTCGATCGCGTTCGGTTCGGCGCTGCGCGAGGCCCTGGGCGACAAGGTCGGCATCCGCCGCTTCGGCGACGCGCTGGTCCCCCTCGACGAGGCCCTCGCCCAGGCCGCGGTCGACCTGTCCGGCCGCCCGTACTGCGTGCACGTCGAGCCGGACCTGGTCGGCCTGATCGGGACGTACGACACCACGTTGACCCGGCACATCTTCGAGTCGATCACCGCGTCGGCCCGGATCGCGCTGCACGTGCGGGTGCTGTCCGGCCGCAACGCCCACCACGTCGTCGAGGCCCAGTTCAAGGCGGTCGCCCGGNCCATGCGCGACGCAGTGGCCCGCGATGCCCGGGTGNCCGGCGTGCCGTCCACCAAGGGCGTGTTGTGACGGGCCCATCGGGTCGGCGTGCGCGGGTGGTCGTTCTCGACTACGGGTCGGGGAACCTGCGTTCGGCGGAGCGGGCGCTTGCCCGGGTCGGNGCCGACGTGACGGTCAGCGACGATCTCGACGCGGCCCTGGCGGCCGACGGGCTCGTCGTGCCCGGTGTCGGCGCGTACGCGGCCTGCATGGCCGGCCTCGACCGGGTGGGCGCCGCGCCCGTCGTGCGGGAGCGGGTGGCGGCGGGGCGGCCGGTGCTCGGCATCTGCGTAGGCATGCAGGTGCTTTACGAGCTCGGCGACGAGCACGGGGTGCGCACGGCCGGGCTCGGCGTGCTGGCCGGCGAGGTGCGCCGCCTCGCCGCGCCCATCCTGCCGCACATGGGCTGGAACACGGTGCGCCCGCCCGCGGAGTCGGTGCTGTTCGCCGGGCTGCCCGCGGACACCCGCTTCTACTTCGTCCACTCCTACGCGGCGAAGGCCGATCTCGACGCCGGCGACACGGTCGGCGAGNACGGCGAGCCGTTCGCCGCGGCCGTCGAGCGCGGCGCCCTGGCCGCCACCCAGTTCCACCCCGAGAAGTCCGGCGACGCCGGCGCGCACCTGCTGACCAACTGGCTCGCCACGCTGTCCTGATCCTGCGGCGGGCCTGTCGGGCCTGTCGGGTGCAGCGGATCTGGGGCGGCGGGTGCGTCGGGTTCGGCGCGGCGGTTCAGCCGGCGTGGGCGGGCACCCGGCCGGTGGTGAGGGCGTCGGGTACGGGGATGTCCAGGTGCTCCAGCAGGGTCGCCAGTTTGAGGTCCAGCTCGATGCCGACGACGGTGATCGCGCGGTTGCCGTAGCTGCGGAAGTGCGTGCTCGGCTGGTCGACGCTGAATCGGGTCACGCCCCGGAGGTCGGTGTGGATCGTGGTGCGCAGCGGAGCGTGCAGCAGTACGCCGGGATCATGACGGAACATCCGCTCGGCGATGACATGGTTGCCCATGAGGTACTCGACGCACCGGCCCTCGTCACCGGCCGCCCGCAGCATCCAGGTGAAGTCGCCGCGCCAGTAGNGGATGAAGTCGTGCGGCGCGTTCGGCGCGGTCGCGATGCGGACGTCGTCCCAGGTCGGCTGCCCGACGGCGAGGGCGGCGAAGCGTGCCTCGTCCAGGGCCGGGACCGCCTGCTCGTAGCGGCGGACCGTCTCGTCGTAGGGCAGGCCCGTCGCGATGGACAGCCGCTGCACCTCATAGCGCACGCTGACGGTGTCGCCGAGCTCGTGATCAGGACTGGTCATGGGACTACCTCCCTCGTCGCTCGTCGCCGCGGCGGCTCGGGCCCACCGCGAACCGCCGGAATCCCCACCGCCCGCCCGGTTGAAACCGCGGAGCCCGATCCGTGGGTCGCAGGTGTCGCCCAGTGGGTCACTGGTCCCGTTCTGACCGGTCGCGGCGCGTCGGGTCGGGGGCCNCTGCGGCCGGTCGGGGATAAAGGCGCACCCCAGTAGGGTTGCGGCATGGCTCTTACTCTGCTGCCCGCCGTCGATGTGGCCGACGGGCGGGCCGTCCGTCTCGTCCAGGGCGAGGCCGGATCCGAGACCTCGTACGGTGATCCGCTCGCCGCGGCNCTGACCTGGCAGCGTGACGGCGCCGAGTGGATCCATCTCGTCGACCTCGACGCCGCGTTCGGCCGCGGCTCGAACCGCGAGCTGATCGCCGAAGTCGTCCGGTCGGTCGATGTGGCCGTGGAGCTCTCCGGCGGCATCCGCGACGACGACTCCCTCGACGCGGCGCTGGCCACCGGCGCGGCGCGGGTCAACATCGGCACGGCCGCCCTGGAGGATCCCGACTGGGTGCGCCGGGCGATCGACCGGGTGGGCGACCGGATCGCGGTCGGGCTCGACGTGCGCGGCACGACGCTGTCCGCCCGCGGCTGGACCCAGGACGGCGGCGAGCTGTTCGAGGTGCTCGCCCGCCTCGACGCCGACGGCTGCGCCCGCTACGTGGTGACCGACGTGCGCCGCGACGGCACGCTGACCGGCCCGAACGTCGAACTGCTGCGCTCGGTGACCGCGGTGACCGACCGACCGGTCGTCGCCAGCGGGGGCGTGTCCGCGCTGGCCGACCTTGTGGCGATCGCCGCGGTGCCCGGCGTCGAGGGCGCGATCGTCGGCAAGGCCCTCTACGCGGGCGCCTTCACCCTCCCCGAGGCCCTCGCCGTCACCTCGACGGTCGTGGCGGGGTGAGCGTCGCGGTCCGGGTGATCCCCTGCCTCGACGTCGACGGCGGCCGGGTGGTGAAGGGCGTGAACTTCACCGACCTGCGCGACGCCGGGGACCCGGTCGAGATGGCCCGGCTCTACGACGCCGAGGGCGCCGACGAGCTGNCGTTCCTCGACATCACCGCGTCGAGCGGCGACCGGGAGACCACGTACGACATCGTCCGGCGTACCGCCGAGCAGGTGTTCATCCCGCTCACCGTCGGGGGTGGGGTCCGCTCCGCCGACGACGTCAACCGGTTGCTGCGCGCCGGAGCCGACAAGGTGGGGATCAACACGGCCGCGGTGNCCCGACCCGAGCTGGTCCGCGAGTGCGCGCACCGGTTCGGCAACCAGTGCATCGTGATCTCGGTGGACGCCCGGCGCTGCCCGGATCCGGCCGGCCCCCGCTTCGAGGTGACTACGCATGGTGGTCGCCGGGGGACCGGAATTGATGCGGTCGGCTGGACTTCGCGTGTGGTCGAGCTCGGTGCCGGCGAGATCCTGCTCAATTCGATGGACGCCGACGGGACCCGGGACGGATACGATCTGGAGATGATCTCCGCCGTGCGCGCCGAGGTCGACGTTCCGGTGATCGCCAGCGGCGGGGCCGGTGACCTCNCTCATTTCGCGCCGGCGGTCGGCGCGGGCGCGGACGCGGTGCTCGCGGCCAGCGTGTTCCATTTCGGGCAGCTGCGCATCGGCGAGGTGAAGGCGGCACTGCGGGACACGGGCGTTCCGGTGCGCTGACCGCCGCCACCACGCCGACGCCGCTGCCGTGACGTGTTGACGGAGGGTGACGATGGCGGAGCGGGTGTCGGAGCCGGGGCGACAACCCGGGGTCATCGGCCAGGGCTTCGCGAACCTCTGGCGGGGCATCCGTGACGAGCCCCGCCTGTTCGCCGTGGCAACGGTCGGTGGCTGCCTGTTCACGTTGACGGGGGTGGCCAGCTCCCTGGTGCTCGGCGAGGCCACGGACCGGGTGGTGATCCCGGCGATCCGGCGGGGGCACGCCGACTGGTCGGCGGTCGCCCTGGCCGCGGTGGCGCTCAGCCTCGTCGGTCTCGCTCGGGCGCTCGGCATGTTCCTGCGCCGGCTCGCCGGCGGAACGGTCGTGTTCCGGCTGCAGGCGCGGCACCGGCACGCGGTGACCCGCCAGTACCTGCGGTTGCCGCTGTCCTGGCATCAGCGGCACTCCACCGGCACGTTGCTGTCCAACGCCAACTCGGACGTCGAGGCGGCCTGGGCTCCGGTGATGCCGCTGCCGTTCGCGCTGGGCGCGCTCGTCATGCTCGTGGTGGCGCTGGTGCTGCTCGTGGTCACCGATCCGGTGCTGGCCCTGATCGGCTTCGTGATCTTCCCGACGTTCGGCGTGCTCAACGTCTGGTACGGGCGGCGGGTATGGCCGCTGTACTCCCGAGCGCAGCAGTTGCGCGGGGAGGTCAGCGCGGTGGCACACGAGTCGTTCGACGGCGCCCTGGTCGTCAAGACCCTCGGCCGGGAGGAGGACGAGACCGCCCGCTTCGCTGTCCGCGCCGAGCGCCTTCGCGACGCGATGATCCACGCGGGCCGGTTGCGGGGCCTGTTCGATCCCGTGATGGAGGCCCTGCCGAACCTGGGGATCCTGCTGGTGCTGCTGGTCGGNGCGATCCGCATCGACGCGGGGGCGATCGACGTCGGGCAGCTCGTCCGGGTCGCCTACCTGTTCACCCTGCTGGCCTTCCCGCTGCGGGCGTTCGGCTGGGTGTTCGGGGACCTGCCGCGGGAGGTCGTCGGCTACGAGCGGGTCGAGGCGGTGCTGCGGGCCCGAGGACACGAGGAGTACGGGCCGCGCACGCTGACCGCGGCCGGCCCCGCGTCGCTGCGCCTCGACGCCGTCACCTACGCCTACCCGCCGGCCGACGCCACCGCCGACCCGACGGTTGACGCCACCGCCGACCCGACCGTTGACGCCGCCTCCGACCCGAGCGGCGAGCCGGCGGTGCCCGCGAGCCCCGGCGATCCGCCGCCGCGGCCGGTGGTGGATGCGGTGAGCTTCGAGGTGGCCGCGGGCAGCGTCGTCGCGATCACCGGCCGCACCGGCTCCGGCAAGTCCTCCCTGGTGAACCTGCTCGCTCGGCTCGTCGACCCGCAGGCCGGCACCGTGCTACTCGACGGTGTCGACCTGCGTGAACTCGCCGCCGGCGAGGTGAGCCGAGCTGTCGCCGTCGTCGCCCAGCAGGCGTTCCTGTTCGACGACACCGTGCGCGCCAACGTCACCCTCGGCATGGACGCCGCCGACGACGAGGTCTGGGCGGCGTTGCGTCGCGCGCAGGCCGACGGCTTCGTCGCCGCCCTGCCCGACGGCCTCGACACCATGGTCGGCGAGCGCGGGACCTCCCTGTCCGGCGGCCAGCGCCAACGCATCGGCCTGGCCCGCGCGCTCGTCCGCGCCCCGCGGCTGCTCGTCCTCGACGACGCCACCGCCAGCGTCGACCCCCGAGTGGAGGCGGCGATCCTCGCCGACCTGCGGGAAAGCGCCGGCGCCTCGACCGTCGTGGTCGTCGCCCAGCGCCGCTCCACGATCGCGCTGGCCGACGAGGTGATCCACCTCGACGCCGGCCGAGTCATCGGTCGCGGTCGACACGAGGAGCTGCTCGCCTCCTCCCCGCGCTACGCCGCACTGCTCACCGCCTACGAGGCCGCCGCCCGCGCGGCCGGTGCCCTCCCGGAGCCCGCCGTCCGGGAGTCCGCTGTCCGGGAGTCCGAGCCTGCGCTCCCGGAGCCCGCCGTTCCCGAGCACGTCCGGGAGCTCGAACCGGAGGCGGCTCCGTGACGCCTCCTGCCTCCCCGCCTCCTTCCTCCCCGACCCGCCGCTCGCAAGCGGCTCCCGAACCTGGGGCCCTCGGGCGTGCGGCCACGCCTGGCCAGCCCACACTCGCGGCGACGTTCCGCCGGCTGCGCGCGCTGTCCCCCGAACTGACCCGGGGCCTGCTCGGCACGCTCGCGCTCGCCCTGGTGGCCACCACGGGGAAGGTCGTCATCCCGGTGGTCGTGCAGCAGACCCTCGACCGCGGGCTCACCGACGACGGTGCCGACGTCGGCCTGGTCGCCGTGGCCGTCGGCGCGGCCGCGGTCATCATCGTGTTGACCACCGTCGCCACCTATCGGATGAACCTGCGGCTCTACCGCCTGTCCGAGGGCACCCTCGCCACCCTGCGGGTGCACGCCTTCCGACACATCCACGACCTGTCGATGCTCAGCCAGTCCGCCCAACGCCGCGGCTCGCTGACCTCCCGGGTGACCAGCGACGTCGACCAGATGTCGCAGTTCCTCCAGTTCGGCGGCGTGATGCTGCTGGTCTCCTCCGGCCAGATGCTGCTGGCCACCGTGCTGATGGTCGTCTACTCGTGGCCGCTGACCCTCCTCGTCTACGCGTTCTTCGTCCCCCTGTTCGTGGTGACCCGACTGGTGCAGCGTCGGCTGGCCGGCCGGTACGCGATCGTGCGTGAACGGGTCGGCGAGCTGCTGGGCGCCGTGTCCGAGGCGGTCGTCGGCGCCCCGGTCGTGCGGGCCTACGGCGTCCAGGAACGGACCGGGCGACGCATCGACCGGACCATCGGCCGCTACCGGTCCGCCCAGATCGAGGCGCAGCGGGTTGTCGCCGGGGTCTTCTCGCTCAGCGAGCTGGTCGCCGCGTTGGCCACCGCCTCGGTGGTGACGGCGGGAGTGGCGCTCGGCGTCGCCGGCTCGCTCAGCACCGGACGGCTGATCGCGTTCCTGTTCCTGATGACCCTGTTCGTCATGCCGATCCAGTCGATGACCGAGGTGCTCAACGACGCGGCCAACGCGCTGGCCGGGCTGCGCCGGGTGCTCGACGTCCTGGACCTCCCGACCGACGTCCGCGATCCCGCGCTCGGGCCGGCCGTCGGCCGGCTGCCCGTGCCCCGCACCGGCGGCACACCGCCTCCCGGCGGGCGACGCGGTCCGGCCACGGTCCCGGCCGGCCCGGCCACGGCCCAGGCCGGCCGGGACCTGCCGGCCGGACCGCTGGGGGTTCGGTTCGACGGGGTCGGGTTCGCCTATCCCGACGGGCCGCCTGTGCTGCGCGACGTCGACCTGGAGATCGTCCCGCNCACGCGGGTGGCGGTGGTCGGCGAGACCGGATCCGGCAAGACGACCCTGGCCAAGCTGCTCACCCGGCTCATGGATCCGACCACGGGAACCGTGCGGATCGGCGGCGTGCCGCTGCCCGAGGTGCGGTTCGCCTCGCTGCGCGGCCGGGTGCTGCTCGTGCCGCAGGACGGCTTCCTGTTCGACCTCACGATCGCCGACAACGTCCGCTACGGCCGACCTGGGGCCGACGACAAGGCTGTCCGCGCCGCCTTCGAGGCGCTGGGCCTCGCCGACTGGCTCGCCGGGCTGCCGGCGGGGCTGTCGACCCGGGTGGGGGAGGGCGGGGCGCGACTGTCGGCCGGCGAGCGGCAGCTCGTCGCGTTGGCCCGCGCCCGGCTGGCCGATCCGGACCTGCTGGTCCTGGACGAGGCGACCTCCGCGGTGGACCCCGAGACCGAGGTGCGCCTGGCGGCGGCGCTGGCCGAACTGACCCGGGACCGCACCTCGGTGACGATCGCGCACCGACTGTCGACGGCGGAGGCGGCGCAGGACGTCGTCGTCGTGGACGCCGGGCGCATCGTGCAACGGGGCCATCACCGTACGTTGGTCGCTGTGCCCGGGGTGTACCGCCGGATGCACGAGTCCTGGGCGGCGGGTGTCGGGGCGGTCGCGGTGGGTCCGGTGGCGGCTTCGGAAGCGGGGGTGGTAGCCCCGGCGGCGCCGGTCGGGTCGGTCGACGTGCACCCTGCTCCGCCGCCACGGACGAGCAGAATGGAGCCGTGACCGTACGTCCATCCGCTCTGGATCCCGCCATCGCCAGCCGCCTGCGTCGCAACGACGCCGGTCTGTTCCCGGCCATCGCCCAGCAGCACGACACCGGCGAGGTGCTGATGCTCGGGTGGATGGACGACGAGGCGCTGCATCGCACGCTGACCACCGGGCGGGCCACGTACTGGAGCCGCAGCCGCGGGGAGTACTGGGTCAAGGGCGATACCTCCGGCCACCAGCAGTGGGTCCGCTCGGTCGCCCTCGACTGCGACGGCGACGCCGTCCTCGTCCGGGTGGACCAGGTCGGCCCCGCCTGCCACACCGGCACCCGGAACTGCTTCGTTGCCGATCCGCTGCCCGCGCGCGTGGGTAACCCGGGCGTCACGGCCGACGCCGGGCCGGCCCGATGACCACCGGGCGGATCCTCCCCGACCGGGCCGCCTTCCACGCCGCCGCCGGCAGTCGCCCGGTCGTCGCCGTCACCCGCCGGCTGCTCGCCGACGGGGAGACCCCGGTCGGGATCTACCGCAAGCTCGCCGGCGGCCCGGGCACGTTTCTGCTCGAATCCGCCGAGCACGGCGGGGTGTGGTCGCGGTACTCCTTCATCGGGGTGCGGGCCGCGGCGACGCTGACCGAACGCGACGGCGAGGCGATCTGGGTGGGCACACCGCCGCCCGGCGTGCCCACCGAGGGCGACCCGCTGGACATCCTGCGCGCGGTGGAACGCTCCCTGCGCGCGGCGAACGATCCGGACGCCCCTCCGCTGATGGGCGGCCTCGTCGGCTACCTCGGCTACGACATCGTCCGCCGCATCGAGCGGCTGCCCTCGCACGCTGTCGACGATCTCGGCCTGCCCGAGCTGCGGATGCTGCTCACCACGGACCTCGCCGTCCTCGACCACGCCGACGGCTCGTGCCTGCTGGTCGCCAACGTCTTCACGGGGGCCTCGGCCGCGCCCGGCGGTGATCTGGCCGAGGCCACCCGCCCGGACCTCGACGCCCTGTACGACGACGCGGTGGCCAGGCTGGACGCGATGACCAGCGACCTGGCGAAGTGGAGCGAGCCGACGGTGGCGACGACCAGCGGGGCGGCCACCGGGGTCGGTGACTTCGTCTCCGCCACGCCGCCCGGTGCCTTCCAGGCCGCGGTCGAGCGGGCCATCGAGGAGATCCGGGCCGGGGAGTGCTTCCAGATCGTGGTCTCCCAGCGTTTCGAGCGGGCAACCGCCGCCGATTCCCTCGACGTCTACCGGGTGCTGCGCACGACGAACCCGAGCCCGTACATGTACCTGCTGCGGTTCGGCGACCACGACGTCGTCGGCTCCTCGCCGGAGGCGCACGTCAAGGTCACCGGGCGACGGGCGCTGCTGCATCCCATCGCGGGCAGCCGCCCCCGGGGCGCGACGCCGGAACGCGACGCGGAGCTCGCGGCGCAGTTGCTCGCCGATCCGAAGGAGCGCTCGGAGCACGTGATGCTCGTCGATCTGGTCCGAAATGATCTTGGTCGGGTCTGTGTGCCCGGTTCGGTGCGCGTCGTCGAGTTCGCCGCGGTGGAACGGTTCTCGCACATCATGCATATCGTCTCCACGGTGATCGGTGAGGTGGCACCGGAGCGCAGCGCCGTCGACGTGCTCACCGCGACCTTCCCGGCGGGCACGCTCTCCGGGGCGCCGAAGGTGCGCGCGATGGAGGTCATCGACGAGCTGGAGCCCACGCGCCGCGGCCTCTACGGCGGCGTGGTCGGCTATCTGGACTTCGGTGGCGACCTGGACACCGCCATCGCGATCCGCACCACCGTGCTGCGCGACGGCGTGGCCTACGTCCAGGCCGGCGCCGGGATCGTCGCCGACTCCGATCCCGACGCCGAGGACCTGGAGAGCCGCACGAAGGCGGCGGCGGTCCTGCGCGCGATCGAGGTCGCCGAGTCGCTGCGGCCTCCGGCATGAGCGCCGGCCTGCCGGCGGACTCCCCGCCGGCTGCCGTCGACGATGCCGGCGCGGCGCGGGCGGCCCGCCGCGGGCGCCGGGAGCGGGTGCTCGCCGTGCTCGGCTGCCTGCTCGGCGCGGGTCTGGTCCTGGTGTGCGGCGGGGCGACCTGGGTCTCCGCCCGGGTGGGCACCCCCCGCGGCGAGCGGGACGCCACCGCCGTGGCGGCGCCGCTCGCCGTGCACTGGACCGGCGGCGACATCGCCTCGGCGGCGACCGCACTCGCCCTCGTCGGCCTCGCCGCCGCGGTCGCGATCGTCGCAACCCGGCGGATCGGCCGGCCGGTCGTCGGCCTGCTGGCCGTCGCCGCCGGGATCGGCATCGCCTACGTGGCGGGGAACATCGGCTTCGATCCGCTGTCCGCCCTGCGCGACACCGACCAGGTCCGCCAGTTCACCCCCGGCGGGCAGGCAGAGATCAGCGGTGTGCACCGCACGGCCGCGCCCTGGCTGGCGATGCTCGGCGGCGTGCTGCTCACCGCCGCCGGTGTCCTCGCCGTCCTGCGAGGCCGCTCCTGGCCGGGGATGTCCGGCCGCTACCAGGCCCGCGAGGCCCGGCCGGTCGACGCCTGGGACGCGATCGAGCGGGGCCACGACCCCACCTGATCATCACTGGCCGCCGCGGCCGGACACGCCGGCACCGTCCGGCAGATCGGGATACGGGGGGAAGTCGAGATCCGGCGGCATGGCCACGGGTGCAAGCTGCGGAAGCGGGTCGGCCAGCGCGGCGAGAACCCGTGTGTGGCGGTCGAGGTCGGCCTCTACCATCGCCATGAGCGCGTCCATCCGAGCCAGGCAGCGGGCGAGCGCGTCAAGCTGCTCCACCCAGGCCGGTGCCGCGGCACTGGCCTGGGCGCAGTCCCCGGCCTGGGCGGGGGCCGCCGCCGGCCCGGCGCCGGCCACCCGGCGCGGCGGGGCCTGGTCGGGGACCGGGGGGATGCCCTGGATCAGCGGAAAGGAGGTGCGGCGAGTGTCCATGAGAACTCCCTCGATGTCGAACGCGTGTTCGACTATAGGGGATCGAAGGCGACTGGCGCCACTGCGCCGCGTGCACGGCGTGGCGCGGACCGCCGCAACCGCCGGCCGAGAGGCGGGCCGTCGTTGCCCGACTGTTGGCTACGTAGCGTTGCGGGTCGTAGCAAGTTGTGGGGGCCTCGGGTCGGGTCGCCGGGCCTGGCCTACCATCGCGGCATGACCGCGACAGCCGCGAGCGCGGGTCGATGAGCGTCCTCGCCGAGATCCTCGACGGGGTCAGGGCCGACCTGGCCGCCCGCGAGCAGCAGACCCCCCTCGCCGACCTCAAGCAGCGCGTGGAGCGCGTCCCCGATCCCAAGGACGCGCTCGCCGTGTTCCGCAACTCCCCGGTATCGGTGATCGCCGAGGTCAAGCGCAGTTCCCCGTCGAAGGGGAAGCTGGCGNCCATCGCCGATCCCGCGGCCCTCGCCCTNGACTACGAGGCCGGCGGCNCCGCCGCCATCAGCGTTCTCACCGAAGGGCGCCGCTTCGGCGGGTCGCTCGCCGATCTCGACGCCGTGCGCCGCGCGGTGGACGTCCCGCTCCTGCGCAAGGACTTCATCGTCTCGCCCTACCAGGTCTTCGAGGCGCGCGCGCACGGGGCGGACCTCGTGCTGCTCATCGTCGCCGCGCTCGACCAGCCCCGGCTGGTCGGCCTGCGCGAGCGGATCGAGTCGCTGGGCATGACCGCGCTCGTCGAGGTGCACGACGAGGCGGAGCTTGGCCGCGCGCTGGACGCCGACGCCCGGCTGATCGGCGTCAACGCCCGTGATCTGCGCACTCTGGAGGTCGATCGCGCCACGTTCGCCCGGCTCGCGCCGATGGTGCCCGCCGGCGTGCTCGCCGTGGCCGAGTCCGGCGTGCGCGGCCCACGCGACCTGCTCGCCTACGCGGCCGCCGGGGCCGACGCGGTGCTGGTCGGCGAGGCGGCGGTCACCGGCGATCCCCGCCAGACCGTCGCCGACCTCGTGGCCGCCGGGGCGCATCCGGCGGCCAGGGTCGGCCGCTAGCGGCCGGGGGCCGGCGGATCGACCGGCCTGTCGGTGCGGACCGATACAGTCGCACTGTGGCCACCCGAACCGCTGCTCAGCCAGCTCCCGCNGAGACCGCGACCTCGACGCCGTCCGCCGGCGCCGTCCGGGAGCAGGCGGAGAACTGGCAGGTGTTTCCCGATCCCGCGGGGCACTTCGGCCGGTTCGGCGGGCGGTTCGTGCCCGAGGCGCTCATGGCGGCCCTCGAGGAGCTGACCGAGGCCTATGACCAGGCCCGGGCCGACGAGGGCTTCGTCGCCGAGCTCGACGGCCTGCTCGCCACCTACGCCGGCCGGCCCACGCCGCTGACCGACGCTCACCGGCTCACCGAGCACGTCGGCGGCGCCCGCATCCTGCTCAAGCGCGAGGATCTCGCCCACACCGGCTCCCATAAGATCAACAATGTCCTCGGGCAGTGCCTGCTGACCAGGCGGATGGGCAAGTCCCGGGTCATCGCCGAGACCGGCGCCGGTCAGCACGGGGTGGCCACCGCCACCGCCTGCGCCCTGCTCGGCCTGGAGTGCGTGGTCTACATGGGTGAGGAGGACACCCGCCGGCAGGCGCTCAACGTCGCCCGGATGCGCCTGCTCGGCGCCGAGGTCGTCCCGGTCGCCTCCGGCAGCCGCACCCTCAAGGACGCGATCAACGAAGCGATGCGCGACTGGGTCGCCACTGTCGAGCACACCCATTACTGCATCGGTTNGGTGATGGGCCCGCATCCGTTCCCGATGATGGTCCGGGACTTCCAGCGCATCATCGGCGTGGAGGCTCGGGCCCAGGTGCTCGACCGCACCGGCCGGCTGCCCGACGCGGTCGTCGCCTGCGTCGGCGGCGGCTCCAACGCGATGGGCATCTTCCACCCGTTCATCCCTGACACCGACGTCGCCCTGATCGGTTGTGAGGCCGGCGGGGACGGGGTCGCCACCGGGCGGCACGCCGCGGCGATAGCCGGCGGCTCCTCGGGCGTGCTGCACGGCATGCGGACGTTCCTGCTGCAGGACGAGTTCGGTCAGACGCAGGTGTCCCACTCGATCTCCGCCGGCCTGGACTACCCCGGCATCGGCCCCGAGCACGCGCTGCTGCACGAGACCGGCCGGGCGAGCTATCGCGTCGTCGACGACGCCGCGGCGATGGCGGCGCTCGCGCTGGTCGCCCGCACCGAGGGCATCCTGGTCGCGATCGAGAGCGCGCATGCCTTCGCCGGCGCGTTCGACGTCGCTCGCGAGCTCGGCCCGGACGCGATCGTCGTGGTCAACTGCTCCGGTCGCGGCGACAAGGACGTCGACACGGCGGCCCGCTGGTTCGGCCTGCTCGACGACGCGGGCGGCGCCGCCGCCGACGTGGACCCGCGCGGCTGACGCCGGCGCACAGGCAGCCCTCGGGCCCGACGGAACGGACGCAGTACGGTGCAGAGTCGGTTGGACGAGCGTTTCACGGCCGCCCGCGAGGAGGGCCGATCCCTGCTGGTCGGCTACCTGCCGGCCGGCTACCCGACGGTCGACGGCGCGATCGCGGCCATGCGGGCGATGGTCGCGGCGGGTGTCGACGTCGTCGAGGTGGGCCTGCCCTATTCGGATCCGACCATGGACGGGCCGGTGATCCAGGACGCCGCCGACGCGGCGCTGCGCGGCGGGGTGACGACCGCGGACGTGCTACGCACCGTCGAGGCGGTCGCCGCCACCGGTGCGCCGACCGTGGTCATGACCTACTGGAACCCGATCGACCGTTACGGCCCGGCGCGATTCGCCGCCGATCTTGCCGCGGCCGGCGGGGCAGGGGCGATCACTCCGGACCTGCCGCCCGAGGAGGCGGCCCCGTGGCTCGCGGCGAGCGCGGAGCACGGACTGGACCCGGTGTTCCTCGTCGCGCCGAGCTCCTCGGACGCCAGGATCCGGCTGGTCACCGGGATCTCCCNCGGGTTCGTCTATGCCGCCTCCCTGATGGGCGTCACCGGCACCCGCGCTGCGGTCGGTACCCGGGCCGCCGACCTGGTCGCCCGCGTGCGGGCCACCACCGAGCTACCGGTCGCGGTCGGCCTCGGGGTGAGCACCGGCGCGCAGGCCGCCGAGGTCGCCGGGTTCGCCGACGGGGTGATCGTCGGCTCGGCGTTGGTCAAGGTTCTGGTGGACGCGCAGCGCTCGGGCGCGGGCGACGCCGCCGCCCTCGACGGCATCGGCCGGCTGGCCGCCGAGCTCGCCGAAGGGGTGCGCGCCCCCGTCCCGGCCTCGGCCTGACCGGAGTGGCGCCGCGGCCCCCCACCGGGTCGCCGCGGCCGCCGGGATAGCCTGACGACCGTGGTATTCGCCGCCATCCCCAGCCCCTCCCGCGGTGTGGTGCATCTCGGGCCGGTGCCGCTGCGCGCCTACGCCCTGATGATCATCATTGGCATCGTGGTCGCCGTCGTCGTCACCGGACGCAGATTGCGCGCCCGAGGCATGGACCCGGCGATCGCCGGGGAGATCGCCTACTGGGCCGTCCCCTTCGGGATCGTCGGCGCCCGGATCTACCACGTGCTCAGCACCCCGGACGCCTACTTCGGCGAGCACGGGCACGTCGCCGACGTGGTGAAGATCTGGAACGGCGGGTTGGGGATCTGGGGGGCCATCGCCGGCGGCGCGCTCGGCGCCTGGCTCGCCGCCCGGCGTCTCGGGATCAGCCTCGCCCTGTTCGCCGACGCCGCCGCGCCCGGGATCATCCTCGCCCAGGCCATCGGCCGCTGGGGTAACTGGTTCAACCAGGAGCTCTATGGCAAGCCCACCACGCTGCCCTGGGCGGTGCGCATCGACCCCGAACACCGGGCCGACCCGGGGGTGGCGACGTACCAGCCGACGTTCCTCTACGAGTTCCTGTGGAACCTCGTCGTGGCCGGCATCCTGCTGGTCGTCGACCGGCGCCACCGGCTCGGCCGCGGCCGNCTGTTCGCCCTGTACGTCGCGCTCTACACGTTCGGTCGGCTGTGGATCGAGATGCTGCGCATCGACACCGCGGACGAGATCCTCGGCCTGCGCGTGAACATCTGGACCTCCGCGATCGTGTGCGTCGGCGCGGTGGTGGCGCTGCTGGTCGTGCGCCGGCCGGTCGATCCGGACGTGTCACCTGAGGAGCAGCGGGCGTTGGGTCTCGTCCAGGAGCGTCCCCGGCGCCAGCCGACGGACGCCGGGGGCGAACCCGGCAGCGGAACCCGCACGGCCGGTGCCGCCGATGCCAGTCCCGCCAGTGCGGGCAGTGCCGCCAGCGCGGGCAGTGCCGCGCATGCGGTCCGTGCCCCCGCGAGAGAGGGTGGTGCCGAGGGGGCCGAGGACGCCTCCCGCGCAGAACAGCCGGTCGCGGGGGCCGAGACCGGGGCGGGCGCGGTGCCCTCGGGGCGGGCGCGGGTCGAAAGACCGCCCGCGACCTGAGCGTTTACGCCGCTGCCCCGAGCGGCGCGCACGAGTTCACGGCGCGGGGGCGCCGCACTACTCGGGCCACCCGTGGTCATGCCCGGAAATGTGACGTTATACGGCCGTGATCTCCTGGACATATATGATCACGGCGCATCGACGCGGCGCGTGGCACACTCGACAGGAGGCAGCCGGCGCTGGGCCAGCGCTGTCATGTCTCGTTTCACCTCGGACAGCGTCGTCCGCACCTCCTTCAGCCCTTGAAGATGGACAGGACTTCGCCGGATGCCGAGTGCGCAAGGTCTTTACGACCCCACCTTCGAACACGACGCCTGTGGTGTCGGCTTCGTCGTCGATGTGCGCGGCCGACGTAGCCATGAACTGGTCGACCAGGGCCTGACCGTGCTGCGCAACCTCGATCACCGGGGTGCGTCGGGCAGCGACCCGGACACCGGCGACGGAGCCGGCATCCTGGTCCAGGTCCCTGATCTGTTCCTGCGCGACGTGGTCGATTTCGCCCTGCCCGCACCCGGGCGGTACGCGGTGGGCATCGCCTTCCTGCCGCAGGTTGCGGGGGAGCGCGACGACGCGGTGCGCACGATCAGTCGCATCGTCCGCCAGGAGGGCCTGCGGGTCCTCGGCTGGCGCGAGGTGCCGACGGTCAGCCACATCGTCGGGCACGCGGCCCGCGAGGTGGAGCCGCGGATGCGCCAGCTCTTCCTCGCGCTGCCAGGCAGTCTGCCCGGCGCGGGAGCGAAGGGCGTGGCGAACGCGCAGGGGCCGGCCGAGGGCGGCGCCGACGACGGCTTCGACGTGGGTGACCTGGAGCGCCGGGCGTTCTGCGTGCGCAAGCGGATCCGGCGGGAGACCGGCGTCTACCTGTCCTCGCTGTCGTCACGGACCCTCGTCTACAAGGGCATGCTGACCACGCATCAGCTCTCGGCCTACTTCCCCGACCTCGACGACCCGCGGTTCGCCAGCGCCATCGCGCTCGTGCACAGCCGTTTCTCGACGAACACGTTTCCGAGCTGGCCGCTGGCACACCCGTACCGGTTCGTCGCGCACAACGGCGAGATCAACACGGTCCGTGGCAACCGGAACTGGATGCGGGCCCGCGAGGCGCTGCTGGCCAGCGACCTCATCACCGGCGACCTGGCCCGGTTGTTCCCGATCTGCGCGGACGGCGCGAGCGACTCGGCGAGCTTCGACGAGGTGCTGGAGCTGCTGCACCTCGCTGGGCGCAGCCTGCCGCACTCGGTGCTGATGATGATCCCCGAGGCGTGGGAGAACCACGCCGAGATGGATCCGGCGCTGCGGGCCTTCTACGAGTTCCACTCCACCCTGATGGAGCCCTGGGACGGTCCGGCGTCGATCGCGTTCACCGACGGCACGGTCATCGGCGCGGTCCTCGACCGCAACGGCCTGCGCCCGTCGCGCTACTGGGTGACCGACGACGGGCTGGTCGTGATGGCCTCCGAGGTCGGCGTGCTCGACATCCCGCCGCACAAGATCGTCCAGAAGGGCCGGCTCCAGCCGGGCCGGATGTTCCTCGTCGACACCGCGCAGAAGCGCATCGTCAGCGACGAGGAGATCAAGTCGGAGCTGGCGAACGCCGCCCCCTACGCCGAGTGGCTGCACGCCGGGCTGATCTCGCTGGATGACCTTCCCGACCGCGAGCAGGTCATCTACGGCCACTCCTCGGTGCTGCGCCGCCAGCAGGTGTTCGGCTACACCGAGGAGGAGCTGCGCGTCCTGGTCGCGCCGATGGCGCGCTCGGGCGCCGAGCCGATCGGCTCGATGGGCACCGACACCCCCGTCGCCGTGCTCTCCAGCCGTCCCCGGTTGCTGTTCGACTACTTCACCCAGCTCTTCGCGCAGGTCACCAACCCGCCGCTGGACGCGATCCGGGAGGAGCTGGTCACCAGCCTCGGGCGGACCCTGGGCCCGGAGGGCAACCTGCTCGCGCCGTCGCCGGCGTCGTGCCGGATGGTGCACCTGCCCTNCCCGGTGATCTCCAGCGGCCAGCTCTCGAAGATCATCGGTATCAACGACGACGGGGACATGCCCGGCTTCGCTTCCGTGACCGTGCGTGGCCTCTACGACGTCGACGGGGGCGGGGCGGCGCTCGCGGCGCGCCTGGCGGAGATCTGCGCCGGGGTCAGCGAGGCCATCGCCGACGGCGCGCGCATCGTCGTGCTCTCCGACCGTGATTCCGACCAGCGCAAGGCGCCGATCCCGTCGCTGCTGCTCACCGCGGCCGTGCACCACCACCTGATCCGGGAGCGGACCCGGACGAAGGTCGGCCTCATCGTCGAGTGCGGCGACGCCCGCGAGGTGCACCACATCGCCCTGCTCACCGGCTACGGTGCCGCGGCGGTCAACCCGTACCTGGCGTTCGAGTCGATTGACACCCTGATCGCCGAGGGCGAGATCGCCGACGTGTCCCGGGAGCAGGCCGAGAAGAACCTGATCAAGGCGCTCGGCAAGGGCGTGCTGAAGGTGATGTCCAAGATGGGCATCTCCACCGTCGCCAGCTACACCGGCGCCCAGGTCTTCGAGGCGATCGGCCTGTCCCAGGAGCTGGTCGACGCCTACTTCGTCGGCACCCCCTCGCGCCTGGACGGCGTCGGGCTGGACGTCATCGCCGACGAGGTCGCCGCCCGGCACCGCCGCGCGCATCCGCGGGTCGCCTCGGAGCTCGCCCACCGCGGCCTGGAGGTCGGCGGCGAGTACCAGTGGCGGCGCGAGGGCGAGATCCACCTGTTCAACCCGGAGACCGTCTTCCTGCTCCAGCACGCCACCCGGACCCGCCAGTACGACGTTTTCCAGGAGTACACCGGCAAGGTCGACGGCCTGTCCCGGGAGAACTCGACCCTGCGCGGGCTGTTCGAGCTGCGCACCGGGGTGCGCCCGCCGGTGCCGATCGAGGAGGTCGAACCGGTCTCGGAGATCGTCAAGCGGTTCGCGACCGGCGCCATGTCCTACGGGTCGATCAGCGCGGAGGCGCACGAGACCCTGGCGATCGCGATGAACCGGCTCGGCGGCAAATCGAACACCGGCGAGGGGGGCGAGGACGCCCGCCGCTTCGTCCCCGACGCCAACGGCGACCTGCGCCGCTCGGCGGTCAAGCAGGTCGCCAGCGGCCGGTTCGGCGTGACCAGCGAGTACCTGGCCAATGCCGACGACATCCAGATCAAGATGGCGCAGGGGGCGAAGCCCGGCGAGGGTGGCCAGCTGCCCGGGCACAAGGTCTACCCGTGGATCGCGAAGACCCGGCATTCGACGCCGGGTGTGGGCCTGATCTCCCCGCCGCCGCACCACGACATCTACTCGATCGAGGACCTCGCCCAGCTCATCCACGACCTGAAGAACGCGAACCCGAAGGCGCGGGTGCACGTCAAGCTGGTCGCCGAGGTCGGCGTCGGCACGGTCGCCGCCGGCGTCTCCAAGGCACACGCCGACGTGGTGCTGATCTCCGGGCACGACGGTGGCACCGGTGCGTCCCCGCTGACCTCGCTCAAGCACGCCGGCGCCCCCTGGGAGCTGGGGCTGGCCGAGACCCAGCAGACGCTGCTGCTCAACGGGCTACGCGACCGGATCGTCGTGCAGGTCGACGGCCAGCTCAAGACCGGCCGCGACGTCGTCGTCGGCGCGCTGCTCGGCGCCGAGGAGTTCGGTTTCGCCACCGCGCCGCTCGTCGTCGCCGGCTGCGTGATGATGCGCGTCTGTCATCTGGACACCTGTCCGGTCGGAGTGGCCACCCAGAACCCGGCGCTGCGGGAGCGGTTCACCGGCAAGCCGGAGTTCGTCGAGGCGTTCTTCACCTTCATCGCCGAGGAGGTCCGTAGCTACCTCGCGGCCCTGGGCTTCCGGACCCTGCAGGAGGCCGTCGGCCGCGTCGACCTGCTCGACGCCCGCGCGGCGATCGAGCACTGGAAGGCGTCCGGACTGGACATCACCCCGCTGCTGCACAGCCCCGAGCGGCCGTTCGGCGGCTCGCTGAACTGCACCTCCAGCCAGGACCACGGACTGGACAAGGCGCTGGACAACTCGCTGATCCAGCTCTGCGAGGGGGCCCTCGACGACGGCCGGCCGGTCTGGCTGGAGATGCCGATCCGCAACGTCAACCGCACCGTCGGCACCATGCTCGGCTACGAGGTGACGAAGCGGTACGGCGCGGCCGGGCTGCCCGACGACACGATCCAGTTGCGCTTCACCGGGTCCGCCGGGCAGAGCTTCGGGGCCTTCGCCCCCAAGGGCATGACGCTGACGCTCGAGGGCGACGTGAACGACTACACCGGCAAGGGTCTGTCCGGCGGCAAGATCTTCGTGTTCCCGCCGAAGGAGTCGCCGCTGCGCGCCGAGGAGAACATCGTCGCCGGCAACGTCCTGCTCTACGGGGCGACGGCGGGAGAGGCGTTCTTCCGCGGGATCGTCGGCGAGCGGTTCTGCGTGCGCAACTCCGGGGCGACCGCGGTCGTCGAGGGCGTCGGCGACCATGGCTGCGAGTACATGACCGGTGGAACGGTGCTGGTCCTCGGCTCGATCGGGCGTAACTTCGCCGCCGGCATGAGCGGCGGCGTGGCGTACCTGTTCGACCCGGTCGAGGCCCGGATCAACACCGAGATGGTCGACGTCGAGGATCTGGAGGCCGCCGACGAGGCGGTCGTGCGCGACCTGCTCGTCCGCCATCGCCGGGAGACCGGCTCGACGGTGGCCGCGNGGCTCTACGCCGACTGGGAGAACGTGCGCGGCGCGTTCCGCAAGGTCATGCCGCGGGACTACAAGCGGGTGCTCACCGCGATCCGCCAGGCCGAGGAGCAGGGCCTCGTGGCCGAAGACGTGATCATGGCGGCGAGTCGTGTCTGAGCGGCGCGCGGTGNGCGGCGGCCGGCCGGCCGCGGAGACGCTGATCGCACCGAAGGTGATCTCGCCGAAGATGATCGCGCAGGGGGCCGGGCGGCCCGGACGGATCCGACAGGAGTGTCATGGCTGACCCGACAGGCTTCCTCAAGCACCGCCGGGAGCTGCCGAAGCGCCGGCCGGTCGACCTCCGCCTCCAGGACTGGCGGGAGGTCTACCAGCCCTTTCCCGAGGAGCACCTGCGCGAGCAGGCCAGCCGGTGCATGGACTGCGGCATCCCGTTCTGCCACAACGGCTGCCCGCTGGGGAACATCATCCCCGAGTGGAACGACCTGACCCGGCGCGGGGACTGGCCTGACGCCATCGAGCGGCTGCACGCGACGAACAACTTCCCCGAGTTCACCGGCCGGCTGTGTCCCGCGCCGTGCGAGGCGGCCTGCGTGTTGGGCATCGGGGACGACCCGGTGACCATCAAGCAGGTCGAGGTCAGCATCATCGACCGGGCCTGGGCGGACGGCACCGTCGTGCCGGTGCCGCCGACGGTGCGCACCGGGAAGCGGGTCGCGGTCGTCGGCTCCGGGCCGGCCGGGCTCGCCGCCGCCCAGCAGCTCACCCGCGCCGGGCACGACGTCGTCGTGTACGAGCGGGCGGACCGGGTCGGCGGGCTGCTGCGCTACGGCATTCCCGAGTTCAAGATGGAGAAGAAGGTCGTCGACCAGCGGCTCGCCCAGATGGAGGCCGAGGGCACCTCGTTCGTGACCTCCTGCAACGTCGGGGTCGACATCTCCGCCGACGAGCTGCGTTCCTCCTACGAGGCGGTCGTGCTGGCGGGTGGCTCGACGGTCGGTCGCGACCTGCCGGTCCCCGGCCGGGAGCTCGGCGGCATCCACCTCGCCATGGAGTTCCTGGTGCCGGCGAACCGGGTCGCCCAGGGTGACCTGGCGACCTCGCCGATCTCGGCGAAGGGCAAGCGGGTCGTCATCATCGGCGGCGGCGACACCGGCGCGGACTGCCTGGGCACCTCACATCGCCAGGGCGCGGCGTCGGTGCACCAGCTCGAGATCATGCCGCGACCGCCGGAGCTACGGGCGCCGGCCAACCCGTGGCCGTCCTACCCGATCGTCTACCGGGTCTCCAGCGCGCACGAGGAGGGCGGCGAGCGGGTGTTCGCCGTCAACACCGAGCGGTTCCTCGGCGACGACGAGGGNAACGTGCGGGCGCTGCGCATGCACGAGGTCCGCTTCGTCGCCGGGAAGTTCGAGAAGGTCGAGGGCACTGACGTCGAGCTGCCCTGCGAGCTGGTGCTGCTGGCCATGGGCTTCACCGGCCCGGAGAAGCCCGGCCTGCTGACCGATCTCGGCGTCGAGCTCGACCCCCGGGNCAACGTCGCCCGCGACGCCGGCTGGTCGTCGTCGGTGCCCGGCGTGTTCGTCGCCGGGGACATGGGCCGAGGCCAGTCGCTGATCGTCTGGGCGATCTCGGAGGGGCGCGCGGCGGCCGCCGCGGTCGACCGCTACCTCATGGGCCGCACCGACCTGCCCGAGCCGATCACCCCGACCCGTCGCTGACGGTGACGGCTGCCTCCCGCGGGGGGCGGCCGTCGCGGCCGGTCCCGGCCGACATCATCGGTGCGGCCGCGTAGGCCGGAGGTTCGCAGCGGGTGACATTTCGCTGTGATGTGCCTTGCTCCGTGCCGGATCTGCCCTGATTGACCGAGATCTGCTGGGGGCATCGGCGCTGGTGGCGGTACCGTCCTGTCATATGAGGCTCGTGCTGCTCGGCCCCCCGGGCTCCGGCAAGGGAACGCAGGGCGCGCGCATCAGCGCCCGCCACGGCATCCCCGCGATCTCCACCGGCCAGCTCTTCGACCGGCAGATCGCCGCGGGCACGCAGCTGGGCCGCCGCGCCGAGCGGTATGTCCGCGCCGGCGAGCTCGTGCCTGACGAGATCGTCCTGGACATGGTCGCCGAACGGCTCGACGGCAGCGTGGACTGCGCCGTCGGCTTCCTGCTCGACGGCTTCCCCCGCACCTACCCGCAGGCGGAGGCGCTGGACCGGATGCTCGCCGCGAGCTGCGGCCCCCTCGACGCGGTCGTCGACCTCGACGTCGACATCGACGAGGTGCTCGACCGCATCCGTCGCCGCGCGCACACCGAGGATCGCGTCGACGACGCCGACGACACCGCTCGCCGCCGGCTGAAGGTCTTCGCGGAGGAGACCGCGCCGCTGCGCCGCTACTACGGTCGCAGCGGCCTGCTACGCACCGTCGACGGCGCGGGCACTCCCGACGAGGTTGCCGCCCGCATCGAGCGCGTGCTGGAGGACACCGCCCACCCCGAGCTGCACCACCCCGGCTGACCGCTCCGGCGGGGGAGCTCCGATGAGCCCCCGGTTGCTGCCGCCCGCGATGACCGCGTCGGCGCGCGATATCTTGAACGCGGTGAGCCAGGGCGCGGATGAGCGGGAGCCGTCGGTACGGGCCGGGCGGGGCACGGGCGTCGCCGGGCCCTCGAACACGGGCCGCCGTCGCGCCGCGCACGTCGGTCTCGTCGCCCTCGTCGTGTTCTGCGGGCTGCCGCTGGTGGTCATCCTCACCGCGGCGCGGACCGTGCTGAACCCGGCCTTCTACTCCCAGTCGCTGGCCCGGGCGCACGCCTACGACCGCATCTACACCGAGGTCCTGCCCGACCCGGCGGTCGACACCCTGCTCGCCGGGCTGCCGATCGACAGCTCACTGGTCACCGCGAACCTGCGCACGGTGCTGCCGCCGGCGACGGTGCAGGAGATGACCGACGAGCAGATCACCCGGATCGTCGACTACCTGCGCGCCCGTACCGGCGACGTCGAGCTCGCGGTCGACCTGCGGCCGATCTTCGGGAACATCTCCGGCCTTGCCAACCGCTACATCGCCGGCGAGCTCGGCACCGGCACCAGCTACCGGGCCGCCTCCGTGCAGGACTTCACCCACGGCGTGCTGACCGCGCTGGACGACATCGCGGCGGGCCGCCCCCCGGCATCGCTGCCCAGCATCGAGCTGACCCCGCAGGACACCGACCGGATCCTGCCGCTCGTGCTCGACCGGGTGGACCCGGCGACCCGCGCGCGCGTCGGCCCCGAGCTGCGGGCGATGCTGCGCTCCGGTGACGTCGCCGGAGCGCTGGCGCTGATCGGACCGCAGGTCTTCCAGGGCGACGAGCGGGCCACCGCCCGGCTGCAGGCGTCGCTGCACGGCTCCACCCTCGACCTCGGCCTGCGCCTGTCGGACCTGCGCGACTCCCCGGCGATCACCGCGATCGACCGCCTGCACGACGTCGCCGCCACCCTGACCTGGGCGACCGCGCTACTCAGCCTGATCATGGCGGGCGCGCTGGCCGGCATCGTCGTGCTGGCCGGGCGGCGGGGGGTGTCGCGGGTCCGCGCGGCGGCCGGGGCGATGATCGCGGCCGGGCTCGGCGCGGCCCTGCTCGGGGCGGTGCTGCGCCTGACCCTGCCCAATCCGCTGACCTCGCTCGCCGGGCCGCGCTCGCCGCTGCCCCCCGGGGCGAGCAGGGTGCTCGTCGACTTCTCCCGGTACGCCTACGGGACGGTGGAGGGCGACTACCTGCGGGTCGTGGCCTGGACGCTCGTCGTCGGCCTCGCCGCCGCCGGACTGTCGTTGCTGGTCGCGGTGTCGGCCCGGTGGAGCCGGACCGGTCGCCGCCGCCGGGTCGCCACCGCGTTCGTCCTGGCCGTGCCCGTGATGGTCACCGTGACCTGGACCGCGTTCCCCGGCGCCGCCGCCGAGCCGCGCGAGCTGTGCGAGAGCAGCCCGTCGCTGTGCGACCGGCGTTACGACCAGGTGACCTACCTCGCGACCCACAACGCGATGGCGAACAGCGAGGACCGGTTCCTCGGTCCGTCCCAGGACCCGACGATCGTCCATCAGCTCGACTCCGGGGTGCGGACGTTGCTGCTCGACGTCCATCACTGGACGCCACCCGCGCAGGTCGAGACGTACCTGGCCACCCTGCCGCCGGCGACCCGCGCGGCGCTGGCACCGCTGAGCCGGGGCGCCGTGTCGACGCGGCCCGGCGTCTGGCTGTGCCACAACCTGTGTCAGCTCGGTTCGCTGGACTTCGTCGCGGAGCTCGGCCGGGTGCGGGACTGGATGGCCCGCAACCCGACCGAGGTGGTGACGTTGATCATCCAGGACGACGACGTCCCGGCCAGCGAGATCGCCGGCGGGGTCGCGGCGGCGGGGCTCGCCGGAATGGTCGCGACGCCGCCCGACGATCCCCACGGACGCTGGCCGACCCTGCGCACCATGATCGATTCGGGTCGGCGGCTGGTGGTCTTCACCGAGCGCCAGGACCTGCCGGGCACCTTCCTGCGCGGCTTCTACCGGTACGCCGCCGACACGCCGTTCGACGCGAAGCGGCCCGAGGACCTGCGCGACTGTGTGCGCAACCGGGGCGCGGCCGGCGCGGGGCTGCTGCTGATGAACCACTGGCTCACCGATGCCGCGCCCAGCCGGCGGGCCGCGCTGACCTCCAACGCCGCCGACACCATCGTCGGCAGAGCCGAGCGCTGCCGCGCGCAGCAGGGGCGGACGCCGACGTTCGTCGCGGTCGACTTCTCGACGATCGGCACGGCGCAGACCGCGGTGGACCGCCTCAATCGTCTCCCCGCTTCGGCCGCCTCCGCCGCCGGGGGCTGATACGGCGGCGGCGGTGATGGTGGGAGCATGGATCGGCCATCGTGCGTTGCAACCAGCGAGAAGACGCCTTCGTCGACCCACACCCGCGCAAGGGAGCTCAGGTGCCCATCTGGAACCAGCTTCGGCAGTCCGCCCAGACGATGCAGGGCCAGCTCGCCGCGAAGAAGAACGACCTGAAGAGCGGAGCCTTCCGCGATGCCAGTATGGCGATCTGCGCGCTGGTCGCGGCGGCGGACGGGACGATCGATCCGGCCGAGCGTCAGCGGGTCGCGTCGTTGATCATTTCCAACGACGTGCTCAACAACTTTCCGGCCGACGACCTCCAGCGACGCTTCAACGACTACGTCGGCAAGCTCCAGGCGGACTTCGAGTTCGGCAAGGTGTCCGTCCTGCAGGACATCGGCAAGACGAAGAAGAAGCCCGCCGAGGCGCGCGCCGTCATCCAGATCGGGATCGTCATCGGCGGGGCGGACGGCACGTTCGACAAGAGCGAGCAGGCCGTCGTGCGCGAGGCGTGCTACGCGGTCGGGATCAGCCCCGAGGAGTTCGATCTGTAGATCCGCTCCGGGGTGCGGCGGTCGCCGCGCGCCTATCTCGTCACACTTCCTCCCCTGCTCGCCGGCGGAGTTGGATGCTCGGGCACATCGCCCGAACGCGCTGACCTGCAAGTCAGCGGGTTGCCCGGGGAGCCGGCAGGCGGGCGCGGATGGCGGCGCCCACGTCCGCCCGGGTGCATCCCTGACGTGACGGCGCGTGACGAGGAGGATGCGTGGGTCCAGCCGATGCCCTGCTGGCGGCCGGGGCGGGTCTGCTGGCGGGAGCGGTCAACGCCGTCGCCGGCGGGGGTACGCTGATCGCCTTTCCGGCCCTGCTCACCACCGGGCTGCCGGCGCTGACCGCGAACATCACCTCCTCGGTGGGCCTGCTCACCGGCTATGCCGGCGGTGCGCTGGGCTATCGCCGCGAGCTCGCCGACCAGGTTGACCGGCTGCGGGCGCTCGGACCGCCCGCGATGCTCGGCGGGATCGTCGGCGCGGTCGTGCTGCTGGCCACCCCGTCGGACAGCTTTCGGGCCCTGGTCCCGTACCTCGTTCTGGTGTCCTGTCTGCTGCTGGCGGCGCAGACCCGGCTGGCCGCTGTCGTGGCGCGGCGGCGGGCCGCGGCCGCCCCGGCCACGACCGCCCCGCCGGTCCCGGCTGCCTCGGCGGCGGGAATCGGCGGGTCAGGGAACACGGTCACCTGGCCCACCCGGATCGGGATCTTCGTGGCCGGCGTGTACGGCTCCTATTTCGGCGCCGGGCTCGGGGTGCTGCTGCTCGGCGTGCTGGGGATCCTGCTCGTCGACGACCTCCAACGCACCAACGCGCTCAAGACGCTGCTCGCCTTCGGCGTGAACGCCGTGGGAGTCGCGGTCTTCCTCATCACCGCGAAGGTCGCCTGGGGATTCGCGGGCATCCTCGTCGTCGCCTCGCTGCTTGGCGGCCTGCTCGGCGCCCGGATCGCCCGGCGGCTGCGCCCGGCTCTCCTGCGTGCGGCGGTGATCACGCTGGGGGTCGGCGTGGCGATCGTGCTTATCATCCGGAACTGATCAGCGCCACGCNGGCCATCTCACCGCGGGCCATCTCACGGCCGGCCATCTCATCACGGGGCAACCGGCCGGACAACGTCCCGACCCGCGTCGGATAATCTTGCCGGTCCGCTCCTCGAATGACTCTCACGTCACTGTCACAATGGCAGCCCGACGAGCCGGGCCCGGCGGAGCCGTATTCGGCGCCCCCGCATAATCTGTGTACGCAGTGTTCCCGAGGAACGCTCACGTAACGGCAATCCTGTGCGGATGGCGCAACATTATCGCGCCGCTGAGCGTCTATCAGCGGGGCTGCTGCCAGGCGTGATCCGCGCGGGGTCGGTGGGTCCTGTCGCGCCAGGGGGTGGCGCGGTTTTGCGGTACGCCAGCGCGGTCGGTCTGAGTGCCGACGCGACGCGCGTGGCTGGTCCGCTGGGAGGGGTCTTGTGTTCGACGATGAACCGATTGCAGTCGGGCGGGCCGGCGCGGCGCGGCCGGGGGCGCCACGGGTGAGCGGCCGAGGCCCGAGCGGCCCGTCGGCCGGGGTCGCGCGCTGGTCGGACCGGGCGCTGGCGCTGTGCGCCCTCGCCGGGCTGATCGCCGCGGCTTCCGTGCCGCGCACCTGGGCGCGCGCGACCCTGTCGGACCGCGGCTCGGCGCTGCTCGTGGTCTCCAGATCGGGCTGGCAGTTGCGTCCGGCCGGGCCGCTGGTGGTCGCGTTCGGCCTGCTCACGGCCCTGGTCTGCGTGCTGGCGCACCGCCGCGGCCGGGCCGCGCTCGGTGCGCTGCTGGCCCTGCTCGGCGCCGCCGTCACGGGTCTCGCGCTGAGCCGGCTGCACGCCGCCGACCCGCTCGTGCACACGATCGGCCGACTGCGCATCGGTACGTTCCAGACCGACGAGCCGGTCGCGGCGGGCACCGCCGGCGCGGGTCTGTGGGTCGCGGCCGTCGCTGGCATCGTGGTGGTGCTGGCGGCCGCGGGCTGGCTGCAGCTCACCCGCCGGGCCGCGGCGGCGGCTCAGGCGTCGACGGCCGGCGGATGGGCAGGCTCCGTCGGAGCGACGCAGGCCGGCTTCGCCCCTGTCTCCGGGCCCGCGTCCGCAGAGGTGTCCGCCGAGGTGTCCGGTGTGGGTCCGGCGGCTCCCGGTGGGATCCCGGGCGGCAACGGTGCCGCGGAACGCGGGGTCGACCATGGCCTATGACTATGCGTCGTTCTCGACGCTCGCCGGACCGCTCCTGGAGCCCCCCGCCAGCGGGGAGTACCACGTCGCCTACCGCAAGATCATGGTGGGGCGCGCGCTCTACCAGGTGTTGCCGCAGCTCATCGCTACTGTGGGCCTGTCGTCGCTGTTCTTCGTCTGGCTGATCCAGCCGGAGCACTATCCGCACGCGAAGTACCTGCCGACCGCCGTGCAGGTCGGCAATGCCGTGATGTTCTGGCTGATCGTGGTCACGGAGGGTATTCGACTGCTGAACTCGATCACCCTGTGCTGGTCGGCGTACATCATGNGCAATCCGGTGCCCGTGCGACCGCCGCGGGGTCTGCGCGTCGCCTTCACGACGACGATCGTGNCGGNGAAGGAGCCCCTCGACGTCGTCCGGGACACCCTCATCGCGGCCCGCAACATCCGCCATGACTCGACGATCGACGTCTGGCTGCTCGATGAAGGCGACGACCCGGCCGTGCGCGCGATGTGCGCCGAGATCGGGGTCAACCACTTTTCCCGCAAGGGTGNGGAGCGCTGGAACACCGCTCGCGGCCGGTTCCGGGCGAAGACCAAGCACGGTAACCACAACTCCTGGCTCGACGCGCACGGCGACACCTACGACGTGGTGCTCTCCGTCGACCCGGACCATATTCCGTTGCCGAACTTCGCGGAACGCATGCTCGGCTATTTCCGGGATCCGAACGTCGCGTTCGTCGTCGGCCCGCAGGTCTACGGAAACTTCCGTCATTACCTGACCCGCGGGGCCGAGGCGCAGAACTACATGTTCCATTCCGTCGTCCAGCGGGCGGCAAACCGGTTCGCCGCCGGGATGTTCGTGGGCACGAACCATGCCTACCGGGTCGAGACCTGGCGGCAGATCGGCGGCTTTCAGGACTCGATCACCGAGGATCTCGCGACGTCCTTCGCCGTCCACGGCGCCCGCAACCCGCAGACGAACCACCGCTGGACCTCGGTCTACACCCCGGACGTCATCGCCGTGGGCGAGGGCCCGGCCACCTGGACGGACTTCTTCAGCCAGCAGCTGCGCTGGGCGCGCGGTGCCAACGAGGTCCTCGTCACCGAGGCCGCCGGTCGGATGCGCAAGCTTGCCTGGGGCCCGCGGCTGCACTACGCCACGCTCATGCTGCACTACCCGACGGTCGCTCTGACCTGGATCCTCGGCATGATCCTCACCACGACGTACATGGCGCTCGGCTCCACCGGGGTGGTCCTGCACGTCTCGGCGTGGCTGGCGCTCTACATCGACGTGTTCGCCGCCCGACTGCTGCTCTACTTCTGGCTGCGCCGGTTCAACACCAGCCCGCACGAGGAGGCGGGCAGCGCCGGGATGTCCGGCATCTTCGTGTCGGTGCTGTGCACGCCGTTCTACTCGACCGCGCTGGTCGGGGCCGTCTTCCGGCGCAAGCTCGGCTTCGTCGTGACGCCGAAGGGCGACCAGGCGAGCCCGGACCGGCTGCTGACCTTCCGCAAGCACCTGTTCTGGGCGGCCTGGTCGGCCGGGTCGATCGCGGCCGCCGCCTCGCTCGGCCACCTGTACCCGGCGAACATGGTCTGGGTCTCGCTGTCGCTGGTGATCTGCCTGCTGCCGATCGGGTTGTGGAGCCTCGAACCGATCCTCGCACCGCGCCGTGCGGCGGCGCCGAACCCGCTGCCCGCCGCGCACGTGCCGGCGCCGCGCCGCGCGCCGCAGACCGTCGGGTCGGCCCGGTCCGCGCCCGTCCGCGCGGCCGCGGCCGGGTACCCGTCGGCCCTCGATCCGATCACCGAGGAGGTGCCGGCCGCCGTCGTCGCGGCGTTCGCCGACCCGGCGACGGAGCACGTGCCGATCCCCGCGGGGCTGGCCGGCGCCGGCGCGGCGGGCATCGGCAACGAGACCCTGACGATCGTCGGGTCGAAGGCCGCGGCCGCCGCGCCGGCGAGGGCGGCCGGCCGGGCGGGCGATTCCACGGGCGTGGACGGTCCCACCATCCTGCTGTCCGCCCCCGCGGCGGCCGCCGCCGCGGCCCGGGTGGCGGCCGGTGCCGGTGCCGGTGCCGGTGGCGTCGGCCTGGGCGGCAGCGGCGGCGCCAGCGCTCGCGCCGGCGGCGTCGATCAGGACACCGTCATCACCCGCACGCTGCCCGCTGCTCCCGAGGAGCGGGCGCCGCGGGGCCAAGACCGGCCCGTGGACGGGCGCGAGCGGCGCCGAGAGCGCCGGGCGGCCGAACTGCCCGCCGACCTGCCCGCCTACGCCGACGACGAGCCCGTCTACGCCGAGCAGGAGACCATGCTGACCCCGCGCAAGGAGCTGGCCGGGGTGTCCGCCGCGGGCGAGCTGCCCGCCTACGTCGAGGACGTCACGATGAGGCTCACCCCGCGCCGCCGCCGCGTCACCCTGGACGGCACGCTTGAGGAGCTGGGCTGATGGCCGACCGTCCAAGGCGGTCCGGATCGTCGCCGGATCCCGACCCGCCGACCGTCTCCGACCTGCACGCGCTCGGCGCACCGGCGCCGGCCGACGATCCGCGGATGGCCCCCGTCGTCGCCCGGCCGACGACCTCCCGGCGGCGTCGGCGGCTCCTGCAGGCGACGATCATCGTGCTCGTCGTCCTCGCCGGCAACTTCCCGTACATGGACTCCTGGGCGTCCGACCGATACGACGAGTGGCGCTCCCATCAGCCCGCGTACATGCGGGACAACGGGCGCTGGGACATCGTCGCGGACAGCGGCTCGCGGTCCATCCATGCCGCACTGCTGCGCACCGGCAAGGTTCTGTTGATGGCCGGCTCCGGCAACGACAAGAACAACTTCGACGCCAAGCGGTTCGAGACCATCCTGTGGGATCCGACGGCGAACAGCTTCCAGAAGATCTACACGCCGTGGGACGTCTTCTGCGCCGGTCACGCGTTCCTGCCCAACGGCGACCTGCTCATCGCCGGCGGGACGAAGGCCTACGAGGTGCTGGCCCAGGACGCCCCCGACGGCAAGAAAAAGGAATACGAGGGGCTGAAGGACTCCTACGTGTTCGATCCGATCAGCCNGCGGTACGTCAAGACCGGATTCCTGCAGCATGCCCGCTGGTACCCGACGCTGGTCACGCTCGCCAACGGTGCCGTCGTCGCCGTCTCCGGACTCAACGAGAACGGCGACATCGACCCGGGCAACACCGAGTCCTTCGACATCGCGAGCTCGGCCTGGATCGANCATCCGGAGCTGGTCAAGGAATTCCCGACCTACCCGTCGCTGCTGCTCACCGCGGACGGGCGGCTGTTCTTCTCCGGCGCCAACGCCGGCTACGGGCCGGCGTCGCTGGAGGCGCGCCAGTCGGGGCTGTGGAACCTGACGAACAACCAGTTCCAGGCCGTTCCCGGGCTGCCGCTGCCTGAGGTCAACGAGACGGCCGGCACCGTGCTGCTCGCCCCGGCGCAGGACCAGAAGGTGATGTTCATCGGCGGTGGGGGCGTCGGCGACACCCAGGTGGCGACCGATCGCACCGCCATCGTCGACCTGTCCGCGCCGCAACCTGCCTGGCAGCGCGGTCCGGACCTCAGCTCGCCGAAGCGGTACCCGGGCGCCGTGCTGCTTCCCGACGACACCGTGCTGGTCTCCGGCGGGTCGCGGCGCTACCGGGCGAAGGACACCCTCACCGCCGAGATCTACGACCCGGCGACGAAGGCGTTCCGCCCGGTGGCCGACCCGCACGTCGGCCGCGACTACCACTCCGAGTACCTGCTGCTGCCCGACGGCCGGGTCGCGGTCTTCGGCTCCAACCCGCTCAGCGACGACAACACGTTCGACACCCGCGTCGAGGTCTACTCGCCGCCCTACCTGTACGCCGGGGAGCGTCCGGTGATCAGTGGTGCCCCGGGCACGATCACCCGGGGCACCACGATCACGCTGCGTGCCTCGCAGAAGATCGGCAAGGTCCGGCTGATGCGGCCCGGCGCCTACACCCACGTGACCGACACCGAGCAACGGTCGGTGGCGTTGCCGATCACGGCACAGGCGGACGGTACGGTCACCGTGAGCGTGCCGGACAATCCGAACGTTCTGCCGGGTGACTGGTACATGCTCTTCGTCGACAACGGTGCGAACGTGCCGTCGGTCGCGACCTGGGTGCACGTGACCCCCTGACGGCCGCCGCCGCGGCCGGTGGCGCCGGTCAGCCGGTCGGTCGGCAGGTCGGCCGGTCGGTCGGCCAGTCGGTCAGCCGGTCGCGGCGCGGTTGCGGCGGGGTCGCGGCCGGCGGGGGAGTGGGCCCCGCGGCGACCGCCCCACGCCGAGGTCGGCGAGGCCACCGTCGAGAGGAGTGCCTTCGTGCCGACGTCCAGGTCCCGGGCCGCCGTTCCCATGCCGCCGGGCGGCGACCGTGTGTGGCCGGGCTGGCCGCGACGGGCCCCTGCCCCGCGCGGCCAGGGAGTGCGGGGGTGGCGCCCGTGCGCCTGCGGCCGTCCCCGCGGGGTCGCGGCCGTCTTCGCACTGGTCGCGGCGCTGGTCGTCACGCTGGTCGGGTGCGGCCCGGGCGGCGGCGGGAAGTCGGCCGGCGGGGCCGGCGGTGCCGTGGGCGTGGGCGCTGTCACGACCGCGGTGCCCGCCCCGGATCCGACCCGCTGCCCCGCGGGCGGCGGCGCCGGGACGGGTCCCTCCCTCGCCGCTTCCTCCCTCCCCGCCGACGGGGCCGTCGCCCGGGGCCGCGCGCCCCGCGGCCCGTTTCTCGTCGACCTGGCCAGCCAGGCGGCGCAGCAGGCGCAGGCCCATCCGGCCGACGCCGCGGCCATCGCCCCGCTGGTCCAGACCTCGTCCGCCTTCTCGGTCGGCGACTGGATCACCGACGTCGTCGGCGAGGTCCACCGCCGGGCCGCCGCGGCTGCGACGGCCGGAGCCACCGCGGTGTTCATGGTTTACGCCATCCCGCACCGGGACGTGGGAGCCGGTTTCTCCGCCGGCGGGCTGCCCGACGCCGTCGCCTACCGCCAGTTCACCCGCCAGGTCGCCGCGGGCATCGGCGGCGCGGCGGCGGTCATCGTGCTCGAACCCGATGCGCTCGGGCAGATCGACCAGCTCGACGCCGCGCAGGCGGCCGAACGCTACGCGCTGCTGCGCGACGCGGTCGACGTGTATGGCACGCTGCCGGCGACCAGCGTCTACCTGGACGGCGCGAACTGCGGCTGGATCGCCCCGGCGGTCATGGCCGGGCGGTTGGCGCAGGCCGGGATCGCGCACGCCCGCGGCTTCGCCGTCAACGTGGCGAACTATTACCGCACCGAGGACGAGGCCGCTCGCGCCGAGGTCCTCTCCCGCTTCGTCGGAGGGGCGCACTACGTCGTCGACACCTCCCGCAACGGCCGCGGCCCGGCGGTCGGGCTGACGAACGCGTGGTGCAATCCGCCCGGACGCGGCCTCGGCGAGAAACCCACGACCAGCACGGGATATCCGCATGCGGACGCGTTCCTCTGGGTGAAGACGCCCGGCGCGAGCGACGGGGAATGCGGCCGTGGCGATCCGGCAGCGGGCACGTGGTGGCCGGAACAGGCCGCGGAGCTCGTGCGCAACGCCGCGGGCTGAACGCCGGCCGGTTATGCGCTCCCCCCGGACGGGGGAGGGAAGTCTCCCGGTACGGAAGATTGCCCGATACCCGCCGGAGTGTCGCCATTGTGGCCGTCGATATGCTCTTTTCCGACATCGGGGCACTGCGCGTCAACACCGCGCGGTCGCGTGCATTCGGAGGTCGCGTGTCGGACGCCTCGGGTCACCGCCGTCATCGTCGTCCCACCCCGTCGGCGGGGCGGGACGCGGCGGCCGCGGGCGCCCCACGGGGCCATCGTGGCCGGTTCTTCGCGCTGCTCTGGCCGTTGGCGGCGCTCATGGTGTGCGCCGGCTTCGGGCTCGAACAGCTCGTCATCGAGCCGGCCTACGGGTCCTCGGGCGGATCGAGCACGGTCGCCGCGCAGCCGGGCGTCGTCACCCTCACCCCTGCCCCGGCGCCGCCGGATCCGACGCCGGCCTCGCCGGGCACGGTCCAGGTGGCGAAGGCCGGCGTGGCACTCGCGCCGGCGGCCCATGCTACCCGGCCGGTGGCGTCGGCCAGCACGGCGGTCGCGGTGGGCGGGCTCACCGCCGCGGGCACCGGGGGTTCCGGCGCGCCGGCCGACGCCGCAGCGTTGCCGGCGGTCGTCGGTGCGACGGCCGGCGACCCGTTCGCCGCCGCGACCCTCTACGTCGATCCCGCCGGCGACGCGGCCCAGGCGGTGCGCACGCTGCGCCAGACCGATCCCGCCGGGGCACAGACGCTGTCCCGGCTGGCCGGCCGCTCCCACGCCGACTGGTTCGGCGACCCGGATCCCGCCACCGTGCGCACCCGCGTCGCCGACCGGGTTCGGGTGGTGCGGGCGGCCGGCGCGCTGCCCGTGCTCGTCGCCTACGCGATCCCGCAGCGCGACTGCGGCGGCGGCCAGTCGGCGGGCGGGGTCGCCGGCGAGTCCGCCTACCGGGCGTGGATCGCCGCCTTCGCCGCCGGCATCGGCTCCGGTCCCGCCGCGGTCATCCTGGAGCCGGACGCCCTGGCCCAGATCGACTGCCTGGCACCGGCCGCCGCCACCGCCCGGTACGCGATGCTCGGCTACGCCGTCGACCAGCTCGCCGCGGTCGGGGCCGAGGTCTACCTCGACGCCGGCAACGCATCCTGGCATTCGGCCGCCGACACCGCCGCCCGGCTGCGGCAGGCCGGCGTCGCCCGCGCCCGGGGCTTCGCCCTCAACGTGTCGAACTTCGACGAGACCGCCGACGAGACGGCCTACGGCGATGCGGTTGTCGCCGCCCTCGGCGGCACCGCCCACTACGTCGTCGACACCTCTCGCAACGGTCGGGGGCCGGCCGCCGACAACGCCTGGTGCAACCCGCCCGGCCGAGGCCTGGGCGTGGCCCCCACCGACCGGACGGGCAATCCGCGAGCCGACGCCTACCTGTGGATCAAGGTGCCCGGGGAGTCGGACGGCGCGTGCAACGGCGGTCCGGCCGCCGGCGGATGGTGGCTCGACTACGCCATGGGCCTGGCGAGCAGGGCCGCGTGACGACGCGCGGCGGGCCGTCGGGGCGGGGCCGCGCGGCGGTGCTGCTCGGCTGCCTCGTCGCGCTGCTCGGCCTGCTCGCCGCCTGCGGGCCCGCAGGCGGCTCGGGGTCGACGGCCGGGGGACCGGTACACCTCGACGACGTCGGCGGGGCCACCGGGGTGCGGGGCGTGCGCCTCGACCCCCCGGTGCGCCTGCCCGGCGTGACCCTCACCGACACCACCGGCCGGCCGTGGACCCTGCCGGCGGCCGCCGATGGCCGGCTCACCCTGCTGTTCTTCGGCTACAGCTCCTGCCCGGACGTCTGCCCCACGACGGTCGCCGACCTCGCCGCCGCGGTGGGTCTGCTCACCCCCGCGCAGCGCGCCCGNGTCCGGGTGGTCGTCGCGACAACCGACCCGGCCCGAGACACGGGTCCGGTCCTGCGCCACTGGCTCGACCAGTTCGACCGATCGTTCGTCGGCCTGACCGGGCCGGCCACGGCGGTGACCCGACTCGCCGACACGGCCGGCGTCACCTTCAGCACGCCGACGCCGGCCGCGGATGGCACGATCGTGGTGCCGCACGGCAGCCAGGTCACGGCGATCGGCCCGGACGGCGTCGCCCGCGTCGGCTACCTCGCCGGCACCGCCGTCGCCGACTACGCCCACGACATCCCGCTGCTGCTCGCGGGAGAGAGCTGAGCGCGGGGCCCGACCGCCCGGCGCCACGCGACGGTGGCGAGGGGAGCGGCCCGGATGCCGGACAGCACGCAGCCGGATACTTCTCGGCGGTCGGGNGCTTCCTGGCGGTCGGGTGCTTCCCGGCGGCGTGTTCTGCCGAGGTCGGGGACGTCGCCGTGGTCACCGGGGCGCCGGCCGCGACTGGCAGGGGCGCTCGTGGTGCTGGTCCTGGTGCCCGCGCTGGTCGGCTGCGGGTCGGGCGGCCGGACGCCGACCGGTGGCCCGGCCGACCGGCCACGCTATTTCGGCCCGGTGGCCCCGCCGGCGGGAGAGGGGTTCTACCGCCCGCCCGTGCCGCTGCCCGCCGGCCGTGCCGGGGATGTTCTGTGGTCGCGTCCCGTGCCGGCGGCGGGGCCGTTCGCCACGGCCGGGGCGCGGGTGGTCCAGGTGCTGTACCTGTCCAGCGGGGCGCTCGGTAGGCCGATCGCGGTCAGCGGCACCGTGCTCGTCCCCGTCCACCCGGCCGGCGACGCGCCGATCCTCGGCTACGCGCCCGGCACCCAGGGGCTCGGCGACGACTGCGCGGCGTCGAAGGGACTCGCCGTGGGCGTCAACCTCGCCGTCGGGGCGATCACTGAGGCGCTGGGCCGGGGGTGGATCGTCGCCGTGCCCGACTACGAGGGGCTCGGCACCCCGGGCGAGCACACCTACGTCGTCGGGCCGGCCGAGGGGCACGCCCTGCTCGACATCGTGCGGGCCACCCCGCGGGTCGCGGGGCTCACCGGCGCGGCGCATCGGCGGGTCGGGCTGACCGGCTACTCGCAGGGCGGGGGAGCCGCGGTGTGGGCGGCGCAGCTCGCCCCCGCCTACGCGCCGGACCTGGACCTACGCGGGGTCGCCGCCGGTGGCGTGCCGGCCGACCTGGGGGCTGTCGGGCGCGCCCTGGACGGAAAGGGGGCCGCCGGGCTCGGTCTGGCGGCCGCGGTCGGCCTCGACGCGGCCTATCCGGACCTGCGGCTGAACGCGCTGCTGACCCCGTCCGGCCGCAGCGTGTTCGCCGCCGTTCGCACCGCCTGCTCGCTGGCCCTGGTCACCGGGTTCGCCGGCAGGCGGATCGCCGACCTGACGACCACCGATCCGATGACGCTGCCGCGCTGGCGGGCGCGGCTGGCCGAGAACACCCTGGGACGGGTGGCGCCCCGCATTCCGCTCTACCTCTACCACGCCACGTCGGACAGTCTGGTCGCCTTCGGCCAGGCGGCGCGCCTGCGGACGGAGTACTGCACCCGGCGGGTCGCGGTGACCTGGGCTCCCTTCCCCGGCGACCACATCGACGGGGTGGGGCGCACGCAGGATGCGCTGCGGTTCCTCGCCGACCGCTTCGCCGGCCTCCCGACGCACGGGAACTGCTGACCCGCACACCGCCGCGCCGCGCCAGTTGCCGGATGCCATTCCCCGACCATTTCTTCGAATAGGGAGGCGGCGAATACGGGAAATGGTTGTCNCTGTTCGGGGGATTCGTGATCTGCTCGCCGTCCACCGCCGCGACGGTTATCCACAGCTTTCATGTTGCCTCTGGCTGGCGGGTCGATTCTGTTGGATTCTCGGTTCATGACCTTTTCCCGCTCGGCCTCGACCCCGCCGACCCGACCCGTCGTCCGCCGCTACCCCGGTCTCGACCCCGCCGTCGCGCTGGCCCGCCGGCAGGGCGGGGTGATCACGTTCCGGCAGGCGATGTCCGTCGGCCTGACTCGCGGTCAGCTCCGCCAGCTCGTCCAGTCCGATCAGTGGAGCCACCCCGTCCGCGGTGCCTTCGTCGTCCCGGTCGTCCCCCTGAACGAGGACGTCGCCGGGCCCGGCGACGAGCGGCGGGGCTCGGGCTGGGCGCCGGAGCCGGCGCCGTTCGCCGACGAGCCTCCTGCGGTCGCCGAGGATGGATGGCACTGCGGGCACCTCGCCGCTCGTGGCGGCCCGCTCCTCCCGGTGCTCCCCGGTGGTGCGGTCCCCGCCGCCGCGGTCCCCGGTGGCGCGGCCCCCGCTGGCGTCTGCCCGGGGGTGTTCGCGCCGCCTCCCTTTCCCCTGTCGGCGCGCGTGCGGGCGGCACTCGTCGGCCGTCCGCACGCGGTCGTCTGCAACATCACCGCCGCCCGGCTGCTCGGGTTTCCCGGTGGGGAGCCGGAGAATCCGGCCGAGCCCGTGCACCTGCTGCTGCCGCCCCGGCTCACGCGGGCGCAGCCGCGGGGAATCCGGCTGCATTTCACCGAGCTCGGCGCCGGCGAACAGGTCGACCTGGCCGGGATTCCCGTCACCTCGCCGGCGCGCACCCTCGCCGATCTCGTGCTCGCGGCGCCCAGCCGGGAGGCCGCCGTCACCGAGATGGACGCCGCCCTGCACAGCGGGGTCGTGCCGAACCTGCGTGCGGCCCGCGAGGCGGCGGCCGGGCGGCGGGGCTTCCGGCCGACGCAGGACTGGTGGGATCTGGCCGACGGGCGGGCGGAGTCGGCGCTCGAGACCCGGCTGCGGCTGCTGCTCGCCGACGCGGGGCTCGCGCCGCCCCAGTTGCAGTGGCCGGTCCAGGACAGCGGCGGCCAGGCGATCGCGAAGCTCGACCTCGCCTGGCCGGAGCACCGGCTCGACGTGGAGGCCGACACGTACACCACGGCGAGCTCCGCCGAGGCGTTCCACCTGGAGCGGCTGCGCGGCAACCTGCTCGCCGCCCGGCGGTGGGCGGTGCTGCGGTTCAGCGCGCTGGACGTCGCCTGGTACCCGGAGCGGATCGTCGCCGCCGTCGACCGGTTCCTCGCCTCCCCCACGGCGTGGGACGAGGCGGAACGGCAGGCCTCGTGAGTATTGCCACCATCCGGACAAAGGCGTGCAAGGACTTGTGACAGGAAGTACATTCCAAGCCGCCCGGGCGTCCCACGCCTACGATCCGGAACATGAGCGTTCCATCGGCCGGGCTGTCGCTGGCCGCAGACTTTCCGGAGGCCACCCGCGCCGAGTGGCAGCAGCTCGTCCTGGNCGTCCTGCGCAAGTCCGGCGTGGCGACCNAGTCGAGTGCCGCCGGCGAAGTCGAGGAGCTGCTGGCCACGCGGACCTATGACGGCCCGCTGATCCGACCGCTCTACACCGCCGACGACCTGCCCGCCGGCGGGGTGGGCCTGCCGGGCCTCGCGCCGTTCGTGCGGGGTGGTCGGCCCCAGGGCGCGGGCCCCACTGGCTGGGACGTCCGCGCCCTGCACGCCGGTCCCGACGCGAAGGCCGCCGCCGATGCCGTTCTCACCGACCTGGAGAACGGCGTCACGTCGCTGTGGCTGCGCCTCGGCTCCGGCGGGCTGCCGATCGGCGCCCTGGCCACGGTGCTCGGCGAGGTCTACCTCGACCTCGCCCCCGTCGTTCTCGACGCGGGCGCGCAGACCCGGTCGGCGGCCGAGGAGCTCTTCCGCCTCGCCGCCGCCCGCGGCGTGCCCGGCTCGCAGCTCGCCGGCAGCCTCGGCGCCGATCCGATCGGCCTGGCCGCGCGGGCGGGTCTGCCGGCGGACGGGCCGGCGGGGCTGACCGAGGCGGCGGCCCTCGCGGCGCGCTGCGTGGCCGAGTTTCCCGGCGTGCGGGCCCTCGTCGTCGACGCCCAGCCCTACCACCGCGCCGGCGGCAGCGACGCCGAGGAGCTCGGTGCGTCGCTGGCCACCGGGGTCGCCTACCTGCGCGCGCTCACCGACGCGGGGCTGAGTCTGCCCGAGGCCCTCGGGCAGCTCGAGTTCCGTTACGCGGTCACCGCCGACCAGTTCTCCTCCATCGCGAAGCTGCGGGCCGCGCGCCGGCTGTGGTCCCGGGTCGCACAGGTGTGTGGGGCCGAGCCGGCCGAGCGCGCCCAGCACCAGCACGCGGTCACCTCGGCGGCGATGATGACGCGGCGCGATCCCTGGGTGAACATGCTGCGCACCACCCTGGCCTGCTTCGGCGCCGGCGTCGGCGGTGCGGACGCGGTGACGGTTCTGCCGTTCGACACCCGCCTCGGCGTGCCCGACGACTTCTCCCGGCGGATCGCCCGCAACACCCAGACCCTCCTGCAGGAGGAGTCGAGCCTGATCCGGGTGATCGATCCGGCCGGTGGTTCGTGGTTCGTGGAGTCGCTCACCGCCGAGCTCGCCGAGGCTGCCTGGGCCTGGTTCACCGAGATCGAGCGGGCCGGCGGGATCGTCGCCGCCCTGCGCTCCGGTCTCGTCGCCGAGCGGATCGCGGCCACCTGGGCCAGGCGCGCCGAGGCGATCGCCCACCGGCGCGATCCCCTCACCGGCGTCAGCGAGTTCCCCAACCTGGCCGAGAGCCTGCCCGAGCGCGTTCCGGCCCCGGCCGAGGAGCGTCCCACCATCGACGGGACGCCCGGCCTGCCCGAGATCCACTACGACGCCGACTTCGAGGCGCTGCGGTCGCGTGCCGACACCCACGCCGAGGCGGCCGCCCGCCCGGTGGTGTTCCTGGCCACCCTCGGCAGTGCCGCGGCGTCGACCGCCCGCGCCACGTTCGCCGCGAACCTGTTCCAGGCGGGCGGGTTCGAGACCCCGACGTCCGGCCCGGGTACCGACCCGGCCGCGATCGCGGCGGCCTTCGCCGCCTCCGGCGCCGCGGTGGCCTGCCTCTGCTCGGGCGACAAGGTGTACGCCGAGCACGCCGCCGCAGTGGCCCGGGCGCTGCGCGACGCGGGCGCCCGCCAGGTGTGGCTCGCCGGTCAGCCGGGCTCGCGCGCCCAGGCCGACGCCGAGGCGGGCATCGACGGGTACGTCTTCACAGGATGCAATGCGGTCGCCGTGCTCCAGGCGACGCAGGCCGAGGCGGGAGTGCGCTGATGTCCGTGGACAGCTCGAACCGGCCCTCCGCCGCCATCCCGGACTTCTCCCAGGTGGAGCTCGGCGGCCCGCCGGCCGGCGCGGACACGCCCGAGGCCGCGTGGCGCACCGCGCTGGAGGCGGCGACCGGCAAGGACGTCGACGCCCTGACCTGGGACACCCCCGAGGGCATCGCGGTCAAGCCGCTCTACACTGCCACCGACACCGCCGGGCTCGACTTCCTGCGCACCTACCCGGGGATCGCGCCGTTCCTGCGCGGCCCCTATCCGGCGATGTACGTCACCCAGCCGTGGACGATCCGTCAGTACGCCGGGTTCTCCACCGCCGCGGCGTCCAACGCCTTCTACCGGCGCAACCTCGCCGCCGGCCAGAAGGGCCTGTCGGTCGCCTTCGACCTGCCGACCCACCGCGGCTACGACTCGGACCACCCGCGGGTCACCGGGGACGTCGGGATGGCCGGGGTGGNCATCGACTCCATCCTCGACATGCGCCAGCTCTTCGACGGCATCCCGCTGGACCGGATGAGCGTGTCGATGACCATGAACGGCGCGGTGCTGCCGGTGCTCGCGCTCTACATCGTGGCGGCCGAGGAGCAGGGGGTGGCTCCGGAGCAGCTCGCCGGGACCATCCAGAACGACATCCTCAAAGAATTCATGGTCCGCAACACCTACATCTACCCGCCGCAGCCGTCGATGCAGATCATCTCGGACATCTTCTCGTACACCTCGCAGAAGATGCCGAAGTTTAACTCGATCTCCATCTCCGGCTACCACATGCAGGAGGCCGGCGCGACGGCCGACCTGGAGCTCGCCTACACCCTCGCCGACGGCGTCGAGTACATCCGCNCCGGCCTGGGCGCAGGGTTGGCGATCGACGCATTCGCCCCGCGGCTGTCGTTCTTCTGGGCGATCGGGATNAACTTCTTCATGGAGGTCGCCAAGCTGCGCGCGGCCCGGCTGCTGTGGGCGCGGCTGGTCAACCAGTTCTCGCCGACGAGCTCGAAGTCACTGTCGCTGCGCACCCACTCGCAGACGTCCGGCTGGTCGCTGACCGCCCAGGACGTGTTCAACAACGTGGTGCGGACCTGCGTCGAGGCGATGGCCGCCACCCAGGGTCACACCCAGTCGCTGCACACCAACGCCCTCGACGAGGCGCTGGCGCTGCCCACCGATTTCTCCGCCCGCATCGCCCGCAACACCCAGCTGCTGCTGCAGCAGGAGTCCGGCACCACCCGGGTCATCGACCCGTGGGGTGGCAGCCACTACGTCGAGCGGCTCACCTACGACCTGGCCCGCAAGGCGTGGGGTCACATCAGCGAGGTCGAGGCGTCCGGCGGCATGGCGCAGGCCATCGACGCCGGCATCCCCAAGATGCGCATCGAGGAGGCCGCGGCGCGTACCCAGGCGCGCATCGACGCCGGCCGCCAGCCGCTCATCGGCGTGAACAAGTACCGGGTGGCCGCCGACGAGGCGATCGAGGTCCTCAAGGTTGACAACTCGGCGGTGCGTACCGAACAGATCGACAAGCTGCGCCGCCTGCGCGCCGAGCGTGACCCGGCCGCGGTCGAGGTGGCGCTGCACGCGCTCACCGCGGCCGCGGACGCCGCCCGCGACGGCCGTCGCGGTCCCGGCCTGGAGCAGAACCTGCTGGCGCTGGCCGTCGACGCGGCCCGCGCCAAGGCGACGGTCGGCGAGATCTCGGACGCGTTGGAGAAGGTCTACGGGCGCCATTCCGGCCAGATCCGTACCATCTCCGGGGTGTACCGGGACGAGGCGGGACCCGCCGGGAACGTCGCCGCCGCCCGCGAGGCCGCCGCCGAGTTCGAGCGCCAGGAGGGCCGCCGGCCGCGCATCCTCGTCGCGAAGATGGGCCAGGACGGCCACGACCGCGGCCAGAAGGTCATCGCCAGCGCCTTCGCCGACATCGGCTTCGACGTCGACGTCGGCCCGCTGTTCCAGACGCCCGCCGAGGTCGCCCGTCAGGCGATCGAGGCGGACGTCCAGATCGTCGGAGTGTCCTCGCTGGCCGCCGGGCACCTCACCCTGGTGCCCGCGCTGCGCGAGGAGCTCGCCGCGCTGGACCGGTCCGACATCCTCATCGTGGTCGGCGGGGTCATCCCCCCGGGCGACTTCGACGAGCTGCGGGCCGCCGGGGCGGCGGCGATCTTCCCGCCGGGTACGGTCATCGCCGACGCGGCGCTGGAGCTGCTCGCCACCCTGTCGGCGCAGCTCGGCCACTCCGCCGCCTGAACCGGTCGAGCTGTGGCATCTCTGGCAACGGCACCGCCGGCTATGGCCTGGCCGGCACCGGCGCCGCCGGCTATGGCGTCGCTGACGTCGTGACCCGGCGCATCGATCTGACCGAGTACGCGGACGGCGTGCTGGCCTCGTCGCGGACCTGGATCGCGCGGGCCATCACGCTGGTCGAGTCCAGCCGGCCCGACCACCGGGAGCTCGCCCAGCAGTTGCTGGTGACCCTGCTCCCGCACGCCGGCAAGGCGCGCCGCGTCGGCATCACCGGGGTGCCGGGCGTGGGCAAGTCGACGTTCATCGACGCGCTGGGCACCATCCTGACCGGGCGAGGCCACCAGGTGGCGGTGCTCGCCGTCGACCCGTCGTCGACGCGGACGGGCGGCAGCATCCTCGGCGACAAGACCCGGATGGCCGCGCTGTCGGTGGACCCCGCGGCCTTCATCCGACCGTCGCCGACCGCGGGCACCCTCGGCGGGGTCGCGAAGGCCACCCGGGAGGCGATGGTGGTCATGGAGGCGGCCGGCTACGACGTCGTCATGGTCGAGACGGTCGGCGTCGGCCAGTCGGAGACGACGGTGGCCGACATGGTCGACACCTTCCTGTTCCTGACCCTGGCCCGCACCGGCGACCAGCTTCAGGGGATCAAGAAGGGCGTGCTGGAACTCGCCGACGTCATCGCGGTGAACAAGGCCGACGGCCCGCACGAGCTCGACGCCCGCCGCGCCGCCCGCGAGCTGGCCGGGGCGCTGCGGATGCTGCAGGGCTCCTCGGGGCCGCGCGACTGGAACACCCCGGTGCTCACCTGCAGCGCCGCCGAGCGCACCGGCCTCGACACCGTCTGGGCGCAGGTGGTCAAGCATCAGGACACCCTCGACGCCTCCGGCGAGCTCGCCGCCCGCCGCCGGCGCCAGCAGGTGGACTGGACCTGGGCGATGGTCCACGACCGGCTGCTCGCCGAGCTGCGGGCGCACCCGCGCGTGCGGGAGATCGCCCCCGACCTCGAACGTCGCGTCCGCGACGGCACNCTCACCCCCGCCCTCGCCGCCGACGCGATCCTCGCCGCCTTCGGCGACCCTGCACCACCCTCCGGCACCGGGCGATAACTCCCACGCCGCCCCGCGGTTCGCTTTGGCTCCAGTTCCTCGCTGTCTTGCACCGGACACGAAGATTGCCTGGTCAAGCGTCTACGATGATCGCACCATCTAGAGGGGCGAGAGCTCCGGCGGTCGGGGGCGGTCCAGGAGCCCCGGGGTGCCTCGGTGATCGTGTGGTTTTCGGGAGTCGCGGTGAGTTATCAGCTCGGTATCGATGTCGGATCCGCGAACACGATCGTTGCGGTCACGGACGGCGGCTGGCCCCGCGTGCTCGAACTCGGCGGGCAGCGGCGGCTGCCGTCGGTGGTGTTCGCGCCACCGGGCGGCGGTCTGCAGTTCGCCCGCGCGGCGGCCCGGCGCGCCCAGGCCGATCCGGCCCGGTCGGCGACCGATCTGCTACGCCGGCTCGGCGACGGCGGCCCGATCCTGCTCGGCGGCGCCGCCTACAGCCGCGAGGGTCTGCTTGGCCGGCTGGTCGCCCATCTCGTCGGCCTGGCCGTTGATCAGCTCGGCGGGCTCCCGGACCAGGTGGTGGTGACCTTCCCGACGTTCTGGTCCCCGGGCCGGCGGGAGACCTTCACCGACGCGATCACCCAGCTCTCCGGGCTGGAGCTGCCGGTCGTGGCCCTGCCCGCGGCCGACGCGATGGGGACGCTGCTCGCCCGCAGCTCGGTGACCCAGACGGTCGACCTCGTCGGCTGGTACGACCTCGGCGCGGGCTTCCTTGACGCCGCGGTCCTGTCCTTCTCGCCGTTCGGGTTCCAGCTCGTCGGCGCGCCGGCGGGGCTGCGTCACGGCGCCGGCCTCGATCTCGACGAGCTGCTGGTGGACCGGGTGCTGGCCGTGGCCGGCATCGCGCCCGCGCACCTCGACCGGGCCGACGCCGCCACCCGTGTCGCGCTCGCCCGCCTGCGCCGCGAGGCCGCGCAGGCCAAGGAGGTCCTCGCCGAGGAGGACGAGGTCGACCTGGCGGTGGAGCTGCCCGGCATCGACGCCTCGGTCACGCTGACCCGCGGCGAGCTGGAGACGCTCGCCGGCCCGACCGTCGACGACACCGTCGAGACCTTCCGGCGGGCGTTGCGCTCGGTGCCGGCGGACCCCGCCGACCTTTCTCGCATCCTGATGTCCGGTGGGGTGGCGCATCTGCCGCTGGTGGCGCGCCGGCTGCGTGCCGCCTTCCCGGAAATCGGCCGGATCGAGCACCGCGCGGACGCGGACGTGGCGATGGGCGCGGCACTGATCGCCGCCGACCTCGCCGATCGTTCCGCCCGGGCCGGTGGGGCGGTGTTCGGTGCCGTGGGAGCGGCGGGCGCCGGGGCCATCGAGGAGCCGTACGACGTCACCGCGGTCATCCGCCCGCCGGACGCCTCCAGCCTCACGTCGCTGCCGCCGTTCCTCTCCGGGGGCGGGACGCCGCCGCCGGGGGCCGGTGCCGGCGGGGCAGCCGGCGAGGGCGGGGCGGCGGTCGCCGCCGGATCGTCGGACGGCGGGACTCCGGGCCCCTACGGGGCGGCGGGCGGTTCACCCGGTTTCGGCGAGGCCACCGTGCTCACACCGGACGCCGGTCGCGGTCATGGCGCCGCCGGCCTGCCGGGTGGGGGCGGCGGTGGTGCGCTCGGCCAGCCGGGCGCGGCCCCCGGTGCCTATGCCGCGGCCGCGAGCGCCGACGAGACCGGACTGCTCCCCGCGGACGCAGCGGGTGCGCCCGTGGGCGCCGCCGCGGACGCCGGGGGGTCGCATCGCGCCACGCAGGGAGGCGGCGGCGGGATCTTCGGGTCCCGTCGGGTCATGGTGGCCGCGGCGATCATCGCCGTCCTGTTCGTCGCCATCGGGACGACCGCCGGAGTCGTGCTCACGGGGCGCGACTCGGGTTCGGGCGGGGACTCCGTGGCCGCCGTCGGGGGAGCCTTCCCGACCACGGATCCGATTCCACCGTCGTCCAGTCCCACCTCCGAGCCGCCGGCCGCCACGAACCTCGTGCGGGTCGCGGGCTCCTCCGAGGTCGCCCCCATCACCGAGACCGCCTACAACGAGTTCCGCCAGACCCAGCGCAACGTCACCGTCAACATCGAGGCGACCAGCACCGAGGACGGTTTCGCGGCCCTGTGCAGCGGCAAGGCCGAACTCGCCGACGCCTCCTTCGAGCTCACCCCGGGAATCGTCAAGGATCCCGGATGCGCGAAGCAGGTCGTCGGGTTCGAGGTCGCGCACCACACCCTGCCGATCGTGGTCAATCCACAGAACACCTGGCTGCACTGCCTCAGCCTCAAGCAGGTCAAGCAGATCTGGGGCGCCGACTCGTCGGTGACCCGCTGGAGCCAGATCGACAGCTCGTTCCCGGACGAACCGATCGCGTTCGTCGGCCCGCCCCACGACTCGGTGCAGGCGGAGGTCTTCAACGCGACCATCAGTGACGCCAGTGACCGCTNCCGCGCCTACCGGCAGGTGGACCTGAGCGGGGTCGCCAACGACGTCGCCGGCGACCGGTCGGCCATCGGTTTCCTGGATTACCCCACCTACGAGACGTTCGGCGCCAGGCTGCGCGGAGTGGAGATCAACAACGGCGAGGGGTGCGTCGCGCCGACCGCGGTGGCCGTCGGCACCGGGCTTTACCTGCCGCTGTGCAAGCCGCTGTTCGTCTACGCCCGCACCGACGCGCTGCGTCGGCCGGCGACCGCCGCCTTCCTGCGCTACTTCCTGGAGAATGGTCGCAAGATCGCCTTCGACGCGCACTACGTGCCGCGCAGCGACGACACGGTCGGGGAGAACGTCGCCAGGCTGGAGAAGCTGACGACGGGGGTGGGACCGGTACCCGCCTGACCAGGCGACCGGCCCGCAGCGTGTGCGGGCCGGTTGATCTGCGTGGCAGGGTGGGGGACGCCGGCCGGGCGGTCGCACGGTGCGGCGAGCCTGCCGGCTCTCAGGTCACGGACTCTCAGATCACGGACTCTCAGGCGACGGAGTGGGTGACGGTGCAGGTGTAGGTGCCGACGATCACGTTCGTGGGAACGGCCACGGTGAGTGTCGGTTCCCACGAGACGGTGCTCGTGTCGAGATCCATCGTGGTGGCGGAGAAGGCGGTGCGGGAGGNGGCCAGCGTCACGGCACTCGTCGCGGTGGGCTGGCCGGGGCTGACCAGGGATGGCAGGCCGGTCGTGGCGGTGGCGGGGCCGGACCAGTAGATCAGCGACGCCCGGGGGATCGTCTCGTCGGACGCGCCGGTCCCGGTCGTGCAGTTCGTCGAGGTCACGGTGGCCGTCCAGGCGCCGACCAGAGCGGTGCTGGTGACGGTCGTCGTCGCCAGTTGGACGCTGAGCGGGTCGTCGCCGATCGCGTGCGAACCGAGGTTCGCCGTAGCGGGAGCGGTGATGGTCAGCGTCGCCTGGGCCGGACTGNCGGACCAGGTGACCAGCAGGATCACGAGGACCGTGAATGCCGAAAGCCTGCCTGTAGTCCGCCCGAGGCCGGGGAGGTTGCACCNCATCTCGACGACTCCTGACCGCATCCGCAGCACGATGCTGGCCTTGCTACCACGACGCACGAGGGTGGGTCTGGACCTCGGGGCCGGACGGGACGAGTCCNGCGGGGGCGGGGGCGAGCGGTGGCCGGGGAAGGCCGTCGAGACACGCGACTGTTGCTGTGTGTGTTCGTTCGCTACCCAGGGTGATAGCTTTCGCTGCGTGCCCGGCGGATCACATCTCTCGATACCGCAGCANGGGCGCTCCGGCCTCACACAGGGGAGTAGTTACGTTGCGTAAGTCATCGCTGTTTCTTCTGAGCGCAGCCGCCGCGGCGGCCGCCCTTCTCGGCTCAGCGCTACCGGCCAATGCCGCGACCGCCGACACCGTGGTGACCCTGACCCTCACCGGAGGGGCCGTGAACATCACGGCTCCGGCCACCGCTACCCTGACCGGCGCGATCGGGACGACGCCCGTGTCGGGTCCCCTCGGGCTCGTCACGGTCACCGACACCGAGGGCACCGAAGCGCCCTCCTGGGTGGCCAGCGTGTCCACCACCAACTTCAACGCGCCGGTGGGTTCCGGCATCGCCCCGATTCCCGTCGCGAACATCCACTACTCGCCGGGCACGGTCACCCGCGTGAACAACACGGGAACCGCAAACGACGCCAACTTCACCGGCGAATTCGTCGCGGTCCCGACGGTGACGGCCACCGGCGGCCCCGGCATCAACTCGGCGTCATGGAACCCGACGCTGACGGTGGACATCCCGCCCACCGCCGTCGCCGGTACCAACTACACCGCCACGATCACCCACTCCACGGTGCCGTGATCGGGGCTACGGGATGAACAGAGGCACCCTCTTCGGTGCCCTCGCGGTGGTGGCCGGGATGCTCATCCCGGCCACCACCGTTCCTGCCGTGTCGGCCGCGCCCCGCAACGGGACCGTCAACTCCGACGGGACGTTCGGGATCAGGCTGGTCGAGGTCACCGCGTCGCTGTGGAAGGATCCCCGGGCCAGGCAGTACATCGTCGATCACCTCAACCCGGGCACCACGATGCGCCGCCAGGTGGAGGTCGTGAACAACACCGACGCCCCGATGCGGATCGAGCTGTACCCGGGGGCCGCGAGCCTCGGTGAAAGCTCGTTCCACTTCGCCGAGGGGCGCAAGCCCAACGAGCTGACCACCTGGGTCAGCCTGGACCGGAGCGCGATCGAGGTCGGCGCGCACTCCCGGGAGAAGGCCGTGGTGACTGTCGCCGTACCCCGGGACGCCTCGCCGGGCGAGCACTACGGCGTGCTCTGGGCGCAGGCGGGCAGCGCGGCGCCGAAGGGCAGCGGCTTCCAGATGGTCAACCGGGTCGGGATCCGGATGTACCTGGACATCGGCCCCGGCGGCCCGCCCGCCGCCGGCTTCACCATCGCCGCACTCACCGCGAGCCGTCTGCTCGACGGGCGACTGGCAGTCGGTACCGAGATCCACAACACCGGTGGTCGGGCGTTGGACATGTCCGGCGAGCTGANGTTGACCAAGGGTCCGGGCGGCCTGCAGGCCGGACCGTTCCGGGCGAACCTCGGAACGACGATCGCCCCTGGGGAGGTCAGCCCGGTCTCGTTCGCACTCGACGGGCAGATGCCGGCGGGCCCGTGGACCGCGACGGTGACACTGCACAGCGGGCTGGTCGAGCGGACCGCCACGGCGGTGATCCGTTTCCCTGACCGTCGCGGCGCCTCCGAACGGGTCCGAGTGAGTGGCGCCTCCACCCGCCGGGTCGCGGTCACGTCCGCGATCGTCACCGGCGGGTCGCTGTTCGGCGTCGGAATGCTGGTCATGCTCGCGCGCCGGTGGCGCCGACGCCGGTCGGCCTCCTGATCCGCGGTCGGCAGGTGATCAGCTCGCGCAGGCGTCGGACCAGGGGACGCCGGGGACGAATCGGCTCCACTCCGCCCGGCTCGGTGCCGCCCCCGGCTTCGCGCAGGCGCCCTGCCGCAGCCGCTGCGGGTCCAGCGTCCCGAGCAGGATCGTGCCCCTGTCGGTGGTCAGCGCGACGCTCCCCGCGGCGGTCGCGCTCATCGCCCGCACCGGCGAGTCCACGGTGCCCATGGGGATGAGCGCGGGCGCGGAAACGGCGAGATTCGAGTACGCGACGCTGCCTGCGCTGTCCGCGCTCAGCAACTGGTCGCCGGCGGCGAAGGCGACGGTGGTCACGGGCGCGGCGTGGCCGGGCAGGCGCTTCGCGACTCGCGGATGGTTCGGGTCGGCGACGTCGGACACCTGCAGGTTCTGGTCGTCGCCCCCGGTGGCCAGCAGCGTGCCGCCCGGGCTGAACGCCACCGTGTTGACGGCGCCGGTGTGGCCCGGCACCGAGCCCATCTGCGTGGGGTGGCGCGGGTCGCGCACGTTCCAGAGCTGGACGGTGCCGCCCACCCCGGCGATGGCGAGCACGGCCCCGTCGGGGCGCAGCGCCACCCCCGTCACCGGTCCGGACCGCCCGATCAGCAGTTGCAGGGAGGTGGGCCGGGCGGGGTCGGTGATGTCCCACAGCCCGACCGACCAGTCGACGCCGGCCGTGGCGAGCAGATGAGCCTTGGCGGACAGGGCCAGGCGGTGCACCGGAGTCGACTGGGTGCCGAGCGCGCCGAGCGGACGCGGCCTCGCCGGGTCGCTGACGTCCCACAGCCGACCGGCGTCGGTGGCCCCGCCGGTCGCCAGCGTCCGGCCGCCGTTGTCGAAGATCACCCCGCTGGCGTGGTCGTCGGCCGAGCCCTGCGCGGCGACGGTCGGCCGGCCGGCGTCGTCGAGGCGCCACAGGTGTAGCCGGCCGGCGTCGTCGGTGCCGGCGAGTGTCGTGCCATCCGGGCTGAGCGCGAGGTCGGAGTACGCCGACGCGCCGGCGGGCACCCGTGTCGCGGTCGACTGCGCGAACGAGGCGATCAGCGCGTCCCGGGCCGCGGTGGTCGGGGCGAGCGTGTAGGCCGCGAGGCTGAGCCGCGCGGCGAGCTGCGGATCCTGGGCGCGACGTGCGGCGGCGTCGGTGGCCAGCCGCGTCGACGCGGCCGCTCGCTCGGCCGGGCTCGCGGCGCCCGGCCCGCCGCCGCCGCCCAGGACGATGACCGGAATCGCCACCGCGGCGGCGAGCAGGACCACCAGGGCGCCGGCGAGCACAAGCGCGCGGGGTCGGCGCCGGCGCCGGGTAGGCGGCGCGCTGTCCGGCGGACCACCCGGCGTCGTGGCTGCGCTGCCCGGTCCCTGTGCCGGCAGCGAGACGGATCCGCCTGGTGGGACGGATCCGCCTGGCGGAAGGGACGGCGTCGCCGGCTCACCCGCACCGGTACGCCCCGCCGGGCCAGGGGAGCCGACCCGAGGTGGTGCCGAGCCCGGCGACCCGCCGGGCGGTGGGGTCCGAGGTGAGACCGGGGGCGGGAAGGCCAGCGGCGCCGGCGACATCTGGGTCGCCGGCATCGCCGCGGCCGGTGGACCACCGCCGGCCGCGTACGGCGGCACCGCCGTGCCGGGGCGGCCGCCCCACGAGGCGGTCGCGGAGACCGTGGCCTCCCCGCCCGGTCCCGTGGCGGGCGGAACCGATCCGCCGGACGCGGGTGCCCCCACCGAGCCGGTGAACCCTGCCCCCGCGATGCGCCCCGTAGCGCCTCCGGGACCCGCTGTGCCGGGTGGTGGCGCTGCCGGGCTCGGGGCTGCGGCGCCACGGCCACGCCGACCCCATCGCCGGGGCTGGGCGGCGGAGTTCTCGGCGGGCTCGTCCGGCGTTGCCTCCGGCGCCGGTCGAGCGGGCAGCGCCCCACCGCCGATCAGTGCCGTGCGCAGCTCCTCCGCGCTCGGGCGCGCCTCGGGGTTCTTCGCCATCGCGACCTCGATGAGGCCACGCAGTTCCCCGCTGACGCCGTCGAGCCGAGGCGGCTCGTTGATGATCCGGTAGAGGATCGCCTCCATCCGGCCGGTGCCGAACGGCGGCTGGCCGGTGGCGGCGAAGACCATGACCGCACCCCAGGAGAAGACGTCGACCGCCGAGGTGATCGGCGCGTCGAGAATCTGCTCGGGCGACATGTAGCCGGGCGTCCCGATGGCCTGGCGCACGTTCCGGCTGAGCTCGGTGTCGGCATTGAACTCGCGGGCCAGCCCGAAGTCGATCACCTTCGGGCCGACCGGGGACAGCAGCACGTTGCCGGGGGTGAGGTCCCGGTGCACGATCCCGGCGGCGTGGATGGCACTCAGCGCGGTGGTGACGCTGACGGCGAGCTGCTCGAGGTCGGCGGGCCGCATCGGCCCCCGGACCGAGACGTGCCGGGACAGCGTCGGGCCCTCGACGAACTCGGTCACGAGATACGGCTGCGGGCCGTGGGGGTCGGCGTCGAGCACGGCCGCTGTGGTGAACCGGCGCACCCGGCGCGCGCTTTCGGCCTCCCGGGCGAACCGGGCACGGAACTCGGGGCGCTGTGCGAGTTCCGGCCGGATCACCTTGATGGCCACCGCGGTGCCGTCGGGGGCCCGGCCGAGGAACACCGTGCCCATCCCACCCTGGCCGAGTCGGCCGATCACCTGGTAGGTGCCGAGGCGGCGGGGATCCTCGGGCTGCAGCGGGCGCGCCGTGTTCCCGGACAACGGTGGTGGTGTCGTCCCCGTCACCGTGCCCCACTCCCGCGGGGCCGCCTCGGCCCCGCATGCCCCGCCCCGCAATCACGGCACGCCGACCTCAGCGTCCGTCTGACTCCATGTTCATACCAGGTGATGATGTAGTGCAGTGTCTCCGGATCAGACCAACATTGACGTGTTCGCGACCGGTGAGCCGCCCTCTGGACGGCTACGCCGGTTTCACGGCCGGAACGCCGGCCGTCAGGTTCTGCACGATGGCGATGTTGTCACGCACCGTGGCGTCGTCGCGGGCGATGTAGTGCGCCTGGGACGTGATCTCCTTCTGGTTCTGCAGGTAGTACCGCAGGAAGGCGGCCACCGCCGGCTTGCGCAGCGATGCCTTGTTCGCGTACAGGTACAGCGGCTTGCACAGCGGCATGTACATGCCGGTGCCGGCGGTGAGCGCGTTCGGCTCGACGCAACCGCGGCCGGAGTCGAGCTTGATGGCGCGCACCGCCCGGTTCGTCGTCAGGAAGTTCGAGTAATCCATGAAGGNGATGGCACCGCGGTCGCCGTCGACCCGGGCTGGGATCTCGTCGAGTTCCCGGGTCTCGTAGGCACGGGTGTTCGTCGAGCTGCCGGTCATGCTGGCGAGGAACACCTTGGCGTGGACGGTCGACGCCGCGGGGCCGATGGGGGACAGCGGAACGTTCGGGAAGCTCGGATCGACCTGGTTCCAGTTGGTCACCGTTGAGTCCCGCGCCCAGATGCGGCCGACCTGGGCCGTGGTCAGGCACTGCGCCCAGGTGTTCTGCCTGCTCACCACGATCGGCAGCAGGTGGTGGGCGATCTCGAAGCCGGCGACCCGGGTCCCGCAGGCCTTGTCGGGCAGCGCGTAGGAGGCCCCGACGATGTCTGCCTGGCCGGCGCAGACCTTCTGGAAGCCGTCGTCCGTGTCGGTGCTGCCGACGCGGACGGTGACGCCCTTCGCCGACTCGCGGAACAGGCTGTACGCCGTTCCGGTGATCGCGGCCACCTCCGCCGAACCCGTCGTGATCACTGCATTGGGATCGACGGCGCCGCCGCCGGCGCCTGCTCCGCCGGCGCCCGCCCCGCCCGCGATCCCGGCCGCCCGTTCGGCCGCGCGCATCGTGTCGGCGGGTAGCTGGGGATGCTGATCAACCGTCGAGCGGGGCGGTGCGGCAGCGGTCACCGAGGTGCCGTCGCCCCCGCCGGTCAGAACCAGGCCGAGAGTGACGCTTCCGGCGATGAACACGACCAGCGCCAGCACGCCCGCCAGGAGCCGGCGCCTCGGCCGACCGCCCGCCGACCAGCGCCGACGTCCGCCGGCCGCGGACGCCTGGGCGCCCTCACCCGACGCCGCGGCCGCGATCCCGCGCGGGCCGGCCGGCGCCGTCGGGGTGCCGGAACCCGCCCGGGCGCCCTGCGCGGCCGGATCCGGCGAACCCGGATCGCCCGCGGCCCCGGCCGCGGCCGCGGCCGCGGCACCCATCAAGGCACCCCCGGCCGCCGACGCACCCCCGGGCATCGACCCGTGGGACGCGCCGCCGGCGGCCCGCCGGTCGGCCGGACCCGACGACTCCGCCCTCGGTGGCGGGGTGTGCCCGACGACGGGCGGCACGCTTGGCGGCGGGGTTGTCGCGAAGGCGGCCGGGCCGAGCAGGACCGTCTCCGAGCTCGCCGGCTCGGCCACGGCGTCGCGCGCGGCGAGCAGCGCCGCCCCGAGGGCGAACTCGCCGTCGTGGCGGATCTCCAGCCGGCCCACGTCCGGAAAGTGCTCGCCGAGCAACCGGCTGACCAGTGGGATTCGTGCACCCGGACCGTAGACCGCGAGCAGGCCGAGCGCGCCGGTGTCGCTCGCCGCGGCGCGCACCGCCCGGGCCAGCACGCGGATCGAGTCATCGAGCAACGGCCGGACGAGCGACTCGTAGTCGTCCCGGCTGACCTGAACGACGGTGGTCGTGTCGCCGGTGGGCACGGCGACGTCGGCGAACGTCTCCTCGGTCAGGACCTCCCGGGCCTCGGCGCAGGCCGCGCCGAGGCGGGCGCCGTCGGCCGACGCCCGCGGGCCGCCGCGCAGACGCTCGCCCGCGTCGCCGACCAGCCCGGCGACGTGGGCGTAGAGCAGGTCGTCAAGCATCGAGGTCGACACGTCGGCGAGCCCGACCGGGGAACCTACGGGCACGTAGCCGCCGGCCGTCGCGGTGAACACCGCCGCCTCGAACCAGTGCGACCCGAGCTGGTAGGTCGCNGCGCCGCGCCCGTCGGCCACGGGAGTGGTCTGCGAGAACAGGGCGGCCATCGCCTCCGTGGAGCTGCGGGCGACGACCGGAGTGGTGGTCTCCAGGCGGGCGATCGCGTCCGCGAGCCCCTCCTGCCGGCGCGCCGGCCAGGTCGCCGGGCTGGTCACGACGACCAGCTCCGGCGGTTCACCGCGCTGGGCGGTGGCTGTGCGGATCATCGCGTCGAGGAAGCGGGCGAGCAGTGCCGAGGCGGTGTAGCCGATCCCGCCGACGAGGATCGGCGTCGAGTCGCCGAGCCAGTGCACGAAGCCGTCGGCGGTCCGCTCCGGCTGGCTGGCTCGCAGCCGGACGGCTGAGCGCCCGACGCGCACCGAGCCGTCGGCGGCGAGATGGAGCACGGTCGGGATCTGCGGTTCGCCCTCGACGGCGATGGCGGACGGCCAGCCGTTCTCCGCGATGGCGGCCGTGGTGACGTCGACGCCGGGACTGATGCCGAGCTGGTATCGCACGCGTTCCCCCGAGGTGCCCGTTCTGCTTACCCCGGCACAATCCCCCGTCTGCGCCGAAGCGTGGCACGATCATAACCGTCCACACTCGGCGGATCGCCGGTAGCGGGGGATTGATCGCTCTACGATACGAATCGGATGCCGGGCCGCACCCGGCGCGCCCTGACCCGGGAGGCCGCGTGCTCCGCCGTGCCNCGAAGTTCGAGGTGACGCTGAACCCGACCGCGCAGTCCCTGCTTGCCCCGATGTCCGCCGAGCCTCGCCAGTTCCTGCTGGACCGGGCCCTGGACGAGTTCGTCGCCGATCTCGGCGCGCTGGACGAGGCGGCCGAAGCCATGGTGCCGGGCGCCGCCCGCCCGCGCATCGACACCGCCATCGACGCGGCCTCGCCCGCGGTGGTCGACGGCACCCTGCTCGTCTCCGGCCAGGAGGTGATGCAGACCTGGGAGGCGCCGCTGATGCGGGCCCTCGCGCAGGCGGTCACGAGGCCGGGGGGAGTGGTGCTGGAGATCGGTTTCGGTCTCGGGCTGTCCGCCGGATTCGTGCAGGAGATCGGGCCCGCCCACCACGTCATCGTGGAGGCGAACCCGCAGACCGCCGCGGTCGCCGAGCAGTGGGCGCGAGCCGACGGCCGGCGTGGCGTGGAGATCGTCATCGGGCGCTGGCAGGACGTGCTCGCCGGGCTCGGCCGGTTCGACGGCNTCCTGTTCGACACCTATCCCATGGACGAGACCGAGGTCGACGAGTACGTCATGCGTGACGCGACCTTCGCCGAGCACTTCTTCGCGCCGGCCGCGGCGGCCCTGACCGACGGCGGCGCGTTCACCTACTACTCCAACGAGATCGACTCGGTCTCCCGGCGACACCAGCGCGCGCTGTTGCGCCACTTCCGCACGTTCGCGGTCGAGATCGTCGACGGCCTGCGCCCACCCGCGGACTGCAGCTACTGGTGGGCGCCCTCGATGGCCGTCATCGTGGCCCGTGGCTCACGGCGGTCCTGACCTGCGGCGGGGTCCTGACCTGCGGCGGTCCTGACCCGCCCGCGGAGCCTCCCATCAGGCGGGCTGGTGCTCGGGCCGGTGACCGCCGCGGACCGCGTCGTCGCGGATCTTGCCAACCAGTTCCTCGAGGATGTCCTCCAGCGCGACGAGTCCCAGCACCGAGCCCTGGGCGTCGGTGACCCGGGCGAGATGGGCGCCCGACTGCTGCATCGTCGCGAGGNCCGTGCGCAGGCTGTCCTCGGCGCCGACATGCGCCAGCGGCCGGATCCACTTCGCCGCCACCGGGCTCGACCGCCGTTCCGGGCGGGTCTCCAACACGTCCTTCAGATGCAGGTAGCCGGTCATCTCGTCGCCGCCGTCCTGCACGGGGAAACGGGTGAACCCGGTGCGCGCGGCGAGCCGCTCGACCTGCCGCGGAGTGATCGTCGGCGGGACCGTGACCAGCCCGTCCGGCGCGAGCAGCACGGCGCGCGCCGTGCGCTCCTCGAACGACAGGGCTCCCGTCAGCAGCTCGTGCTCGTCCTCGGCGAGCAGGCCCTCCCGGTGCGACTCCTCGATGAGGCCGGCCACCTCGTCGCGGGTGAAGACGCTGGCCACCTCGTCCTTAGGCTCGACGCCGACGACGCGCAGCGACATGCCCGCCACCGCGTTCAGCAGCATGATCACCGGCTTGCCCAGCCGGACGACGCCGACCAGCAGCGGAGCCAGCAGCAGCACGGCCCGATCCGGCATGGCGAGCGCGATGTTCTTGGGCACCATCTCCCCGACGACCACGTGCAGGAAGGTCACCAGGGCCAGCGCGATCGCGAAGGACACCGGGTGCAGCAGCGCCGAGGGCAGCCCGGCCGCCTCGAAGGGGCCGTGCATCAGGTCCGCGATCGCCGGCTCGCCGAGCGCGCCCAGNCCGAGGGTGCAGACGGTGACGCCGAGCTGCGCGCCGGCGAGCATCAGTGACACGTTCTCCATCGCGCCGAGGGTGATCCTCGCCAGCCGGGAACCGGCCTGCGCCATCGGCTCGATGCTCGTCCGCCGGGCGGAGATCAGCGCGAACTCGGCGCCGACGAACAGCGCGTTGAGCACCAGCAGCAGGATCGTGGCGGCGATCGCCAGCAGGCCGCTCATCGTTGCGCCGCCCGCCCGAGCGCCTCGGGCGCGCCGCCCGCGGCCGGCTGGCGTGATCCGTCGCCGTGCGTCCGGGAGCCGGACCCGCCGCCACGCTCGCGCGGGCCGGTGGACCGCTCGCGGTGCCCCCCTGACCGATCGCGATCCCGCGTCCCCGTGGGCCGGTGCGTCGCAGCCGGGTCGTCCGCCATGGTGACCCCTCGCGGGGCCACCGGCTCCAGCCGGATCCGGTCCACCCGCCGGCCGTCCATCCGCTCGACGGTGTAGCGGACCCCCTCGACGGCCGCCGCGTCCCCCGCCCGGGGGATGCGGCCCAGCGCGCGGGCCACCAGACCGCCGAGCGTCTGGTACGTGTCGTCGGTCGGGATCGCGATCCCGGTGACGTTGCTCGCCTCCTCCGGACGAAGCAGGCCGGACAACAGCCAGCTACCGTCGTGACGGCGCAGGGCCCGGGGGGAGACCCGATCGTGTTCGTCGACGACGTCGCCGACGATCTCCTCGATCAGATCCTCGGCGGTGACCAGACCGTCCGTGCCGCCGAACTCGTCGACGACGATGGCCATCTGCAGCCCGCCGGCCCGCAGCGTCTCCAGCAGCGGNTCCAGCAGGAGTGTGGAGGGGACCGTGACCGGCGCGACCATGACGTCACGCACCGGTGTGTCCTCCCGGTCGTCCTCGGGGACGCCGACCGCGTTCTTGATGTGGATCACTCCCACGACGTCGTCGCTGTCCGCGCCGAGCACCGGGAACCGGGAGTGGCCGGTTCGCCGAGTGAGGGTGATGACCTCACTGATCGGCTCATCGGCGTGCACCGTGCGCATCCGCATCCGTGGGGTCATCACGTCCTCGGCGGTCCGGTCACCGAACAGCAACGAGCGCTGCACCAGCGTCGCCGTCTCCTGCGACAGGGTGCCGTGCTCGGCGGACCGCCCCACCAGCGAGAACAGTTCCTGGGCGGAGCGGGCCGAGGCCAGCTCCTCCTGCGGAGAGATGCCAAGCCGGCGCAGCACGGCGTTCGCGGTCGCGTTCAGGAAGCGGATCAGCAGCCCGGTGGCCCGGGTGAACATCCGCTGCGGCCCCTGCACCGCCTTGGCCGTACCAAGCGGATGAGCCAGCGCCAGGTTCTTGGGGACGAGTTCGCCGAACACCATCGTCACGGCGGTGGCGAGCACCATCGCGACCACCACGGACAAGGCGCCGGCCAGCCCGTCGGAGGCACCGAGCGAGGTCAGCGGCCCGCGCAGCAGCTCGGNGATGGCGGGCTCGGTCAGGAAACCGATCGCCAGGTTCGTGACCGTGATCCCGAGCTGGGCGCCGGACAGTTGGGTGGACAGCCCGCGCAGGGCGGCGAGCACACCCCGGGCACCCCGCTCGCCCCGGTCGGCGGCCCGCTGCACCGACGGCCGGTCGGCGGTGACGAGAGCGAACTCTGCGGCCACGAAGACCCCGCAGATGGCGACGAGCGCCAGGCCCAGCACCAGCAGAAGCGCCTCGATCATCGGTCGACCCCCGCGGGCGCTTCTCCACGCGTGGGNCGGCCGGAACTACATCCGGCGTCGTCGGAGTCCTTCATGATCCCTTCCGGTCGGTCCGGGTCGGCCCGGTGCGCTGGCCTTACCCGCGTCACGCGGGTTCAACGCGCCGGGCAGCCCGTCCGTTTCACGATGACCTGTCGTCGCCGGACGGTCCAGACCTCAGGGGGCGTTCGGTAGTAGATCACTGTGTGGTCCCGGGGACCGCGTGTCGACCAAGACCCCATCGCTCGGCCACGATCCGCCACGACCGTCGCCGGGTCCACGGGCGGTCGGCCACGAACGGCGGACTGGAAAGGCCGGTCGCGGGCCCGGGTGATTGCCAGGATGGGAGGAAGTGGCTCGGGTCCGACACGCACGAATTCCTCGAGTGTCACGGAGGGTGACAGCGGGAAGAAGGTGGGTGTCGTCGCCGGGTGCTGCCACCCAGCCGTCGGACTAGGAGGTCGCCATGCATCGGCTTCAGACACGGTCCGTGNCGATACCCGTCCGGCCCGATCGGGCGCCCGCGCTCCCAGCCGACCGCATGGCATCCCGGCCTCCCCGCCCGGGGGAACCAGGTTCGCGGCCGACGCCGGCGCCCGCGTCGCGGGCGGCGCTCCTCGTGGCGGCGGTGACCCTGCTGCTGGCCGCCGGCTGCGCTGGGAGCTCCGCGGGCGGGAAGGCCCCCGCCACGGTGACCGCGCCTCGCGGTGGTCCGCCAGCCGGATGGTCGCCTGCCCTGACGACGCCTGCCCTGACGACGCCTGCCCCGACGATGCCCGCCCCGACGACGCCGGGCACGCGCGGGCCGGCTGCCCAGACCGCGGCTGAGCTGGGCGCTGCGGGGACGACCGGTGCCGGCGCGGCGGCCTCGGCGTCGAGGACGCCGGCCGGGAGTGTCACCGCGCCGGCTGGCGGGCTGTGCCCCACCGCCCGGCTGGCGGTGCGCTCCGCTGACGGTGAGGGCGCGGCCGGCAGCACGTACGAACACCTGGTGCTGACCAACGCCGGCACCACGTCCTGCGTGCTGCGCGGCTTCCCCGGCGTCTCCTACCTCGACGCCGCGGGCCGTCAGGTCGGCGCGGCCGCGGTTCGGTCGGGTCCGGCGGGCCAGGTCGTCCGGCTGGCCCCCGGCGCCTCGGCCAGAGCGACCCTGCGCACCGTGCATCCCGGCATCCAGGAGGGCTGCGACGAGCCGGCGCAGAGGACACCCGTCGCCGCCTTGCGGATCTTCCCTCCGGCGAACACGACGGCCCTGCGGCTGGCGCTGTCCGATGTCTCGGCGTGCAGCAGTCCGGCCGTGCAGCAGTTGTCGGTGACCGCCTTCACCCGCTGACGCGTCATCGGCTGACCGCCGCCGCACCCACCGAGGGCGGTGGTCAGCCGGCGGCCGGGTCGGCCGCTCCCACGGTGCTCAGGGCGATGTCGACATAACGCCTGCTGATCTCCGTCGGCGTGAGTGGCCCGTCCGGGTGGTACCAGCCGGTGATCGAACGCAGCATGCCGAGCAGCGCTCGGGAGGTGTCCGCGGGGCTGGTCATCCGGAACACCCCACTGCTGTTGCCGTCGACGAGGATGTCGAGCAGCAGGGTCTCGAGCTCCTTGCGCTTGGCAGCGTAACCGCGGCGGTTGGCCGGCTCCAGGTAACGCAGCTCGGAGTCGAGGACGGCCATCCGCACCCGGTGCGCCATGAAGAGCGTCATCGACTCGACGAACGCGACGAAGCGGGCACGGGCGGGCGCGCTCTCGCCCACCTCGGCGAGCGCGGCGCGGGCCCGGCCGAGCGCATCCTCGATCCCCAGGTCCAACAGCGCCACGAGGATGCCCTGCTTGTTGGCGTAGTGGTAGTAGAGCGCGGGCACGGTGACGCCGGCACGGCGCGCGATGTCCCGCACCGTCGTGCCGTGGTAGCCGTGCTCGTAGAGGGCCTCCATCGCGCCCTGCAGGATCGGGGTGAGCTGGGGCGGGGCGAACTCGCGCCAGTTCGCCGCCGCCAGCACGGGTCCTGCCGTCACGATGGGCCTCCCGGGTGTGGCTGGTCCTGACCAGTGTGGACCGGCCGTCCCACACGCGGATCCGGACCGTGCGCAGGGTGACCGAACCGCCGCGAGCCCGCGTCCTCGGGGCGGATCGATCGACGAGCCGGTGCCGTCGACGGGCCAAGCCGCCGACGGCACCGCGTCACCAGGTCGGCCGGAGCCGCTCCGGACGTCCGAGCCGCTCCGGACGTCCGAGCCGCTCCGGACGTTAGAGCCGTTCGGACGCCCGAGCCGTTTCGGACGTCCGAGCCGTTTCGGACGTCAGAGTCGCTCGATGATGGTGGCGTTGGCCATGCCGCCGCCCTCGCACATCGTCTGCAGGCCGTAGCGGCCGCCGGTCGCCTCCAGGTAGTTGACCATGGTGGTGAGCAGGCGGGTACCCGACCCGCCCAGGGCGTGGCCGAGCGCGATCGCCCCGCCGCGCGGGTTGAGCTTGGCCGGGTCGGCCCCGGTGTCGCGGGCCCAGGCCAGGGGCACCGGCGCGAATGCCTCGTTCACCTCGAAGGCGTCGATGTCGTCGATGGACAGCCCGGACCGCTGGAGGGCCTTGCGGGTCGCCGGGATGGGGGCGGTCAGCATGAGCAGCGGGTCGTCGCCGGCCAGGGCGAAGGTGTGGAACCGGGCCCGCGGCCGCAGGCCGAGCTCGTTGGCCTTCGTCTCGCTCATGATCAGCACTGCGGAGGCGCCGTCGGTCAGCGGCGACGAGTTACCCGGCGTGATGCTCCACGTGATCTCCGGGAAGCGGGCCGCCCACTCCTCGGTGTAGAAGGAGGGCTTGAGCTGCTGCAGGCCCTCGAAGGTGGTCGTGGGTCGGACGGTCTGGTCGGCAAGGTGCTGGGTCTTTGTGCCGTCCGGCAGGGTGATCTCCACCGGGACGATCTCGTTCGCGAAGTCGCCGGCCGCCGCCGAGGCCGCGGCGAGCTGGTGCGAGCGGGCGGAGAAGGCGTCCAGGTCCTCGCGGTTGAGCTTCCAGCGCGCGGCGATCAGTTCGGCACCGATGCCCTGGTTGGCCAGGCCCTCCGGGTAGCGGGCGCGGAAACCCGGGCCGTTGGGGTCCTGGCCGATGACCGCGGAACCCATCGGCACCCGGCTCATCGACTCCACCCCACCGGCGATGACGACGTCGTACGCCCCCGCGATGACGCCCTGCGCGGCGAAGTGGGCGGCCTGCTGGCTTGACCCGCACTGGCGGTCGATGGTCGTGGCGGGCACCGACTCGGGGAAGCCCGCGGACAGCAACGCGGTGCGACCGATGTTCAGCGACTGTTCGCCGACCTGGCCGACACAGCCCGCGATCACGTCGTCGACCAGCGCGGGGTCGAGGTCGTTGCGCGTGACCAGCGCCTTGAGCACGGTGGCCAGCAGCTCCACCGGGTGGGTCTCGGACAGCGCCCCCCCGGGCTTGCCGCGACCCGACGCCGTCCGGACCGCATCGACGATGACTGCGTTTTCCATGGGATCTCCCTCGTCACCAGCGAGGCGGACCGATCCGCCGCGCTGNCCGTGTCGCCCACCCGATGTCCAGCGCTCGCTTGGTTGTCTAGCGCTCGCTAAGTAGACCCTGCCATGGTCCGCTCCGAGGTGCGCGGTCCTGCCGCCCTGGCCAGGATCGCACCGGGCGGGTCGTGCCGGGTTCCGCCTGGCGATCGTTCGAGTCGACGCTACGAGCCTGCTCTTGATGGGTCAACAAGCAGATTGGAGTGACAATTCCATATCTGCCGGCGTGGCGCGAGCGACCGGTCCGCCGCCGGGCCGGGCTGGGCGACCGTGAGCACTGCGTGAGCGTTCAGCGGACCAGCCGCGGCGGACGGTCACCGGTGGCGGCGCCGGGGAACACGTCTCCGCCGGCGGGGATGGCGGTCGAGCCGGGTGGGTCGCCCGTGACACAGGGCGGCTGGGGATGCGCGCGTTCCACGGCGGTGAGGCGGTCGGCGATCCACCCGCGCAGGCCGGCGATGTCCACGTCGTGCGGCGGGTGCTCGGCGTAGGGCGCCAGGTTGTCCGACGCGCGAACCAGCACGGCCACGCCACCTCGGACGTTGCCGCGGGCAAGATGAGTCATTCCCACGGCCAGTTGGGTCAGCCCGCGCCACAGACCGCGTTCGTCGTCCGCGGCGGCCTTCCAGGCAGCCTCGAGCGCCTCGTGCGCCTGAAAGGGGCGGCCGGTGTCGAGCAGATGCTGGGCGGCGGCGAGCGCGGCGCCCGGGGGCAGCGGGTTCGGCAGGCTCAGGGGCGCCACGCCCGCCGCTCCGTGCGGTAGGGGCCGGCCGAGAGCGTCGCGGGGGCGCTCGGCGGGTCGGGTCGACGGCGGTTGCGGTTCGGCACCGCCGCGTTCGCCCGCGGCCGCGCCTGGTCCATCCGGGCGGGGCCCCTGGTGCGTGGGCCCGGTGGACTCTGCCTTGGCGGGCACCGGCCCGAGGTCTCGTGGTCTGGTCATCCCCGTCAGTGTGACCAGGCGGTGGGACTCTGTCGCCCGCGATGGTTCCGGGTGGCGCTCACCACTCGTCCGACTGGTGCCGGTGCGGCCGTGGCCCGTCTCGGCGGGAGAGCCGGGACGGGCCACGGGAGGAGTCGTGCTGGTTACGGGTGGGGGTGCGAGGCGCGAAGGATCAGGCGCTCAGCCTCAGCGGCCGGCGGCGGCGCGCAGCGCGTCGGCGCGGTCCGTGCGCTCCCAGGCGAAGTCGGGCAGCGGTCGGCCGAAGTGACCGTAGGCCGCGGTCTGGCGGTAGATCGGCCGCAGCAGGTCGAGGTCGCGGATGATCGCCGCGGGCCGCAGGTCGAAGACCTCGGTGACGGCCCGAGTGATCTCGGCCACCGGCACCGTCTCGGTGCCGAAGGTCTCGACGAACAGGCCCACCGGCTCGGCCTTTCCGATCGCGTAGGCGACCTGCAGCTCCGCCCGGCGGGCCAGGCCCGCCGCGACGACGTTCTTGGCTACCCAGCGCAGCGCGTAGGCGGCCGACCGGTCGACCTTGGACGGGTCCTTGCCGGAGAAGGCGCCGCCGCCGTGGCGGGCGTACCCGCCGTAGGTGTCGATGATGATCTTTCGGCCGGTCAGGCCGGCGTCACCGATCGGCCCGCCGATCTCGAACCGGCCGGTCGGGTTGACGAGCAGCCGGTAGCCGTCCACCTCCAGCCCGAGGTTCTCCTCGGCCAGCCGCTTGAGCTCCGGCGCGATGACCTGATCGCGGATGTCCGGGATGAGGCGGGTCGCGAGGTCGACGTCCGCCGCGTGGTGCGCGGAGACGACGATGGTGTCCAGTCGCACGGGCCGGTCGTCTTCGTCGTACTCGATCGTCACCTGGGTCTTGCCGTCCGGGCGCAGGTAGGGCAGCACGCCCTCGTGACGAACCTGGGACAGCCGCTGAGCGAGCCGGTGGGCCAGGGTGATCGGCAGTGGGAGCAGGTCGGGCGTCTCGTCGCTGGCGTAGCCGAACATGATTCCCTGGTCGCCGGCGCCCTGCTGGGCGAGCGCGTCCTCGCCGCCCTCGACCCGGGCCTCGTAGGCCTGGTCGACGCCCTGGGCGATGTCGGGGGACTGCGCACCGATCGAGACCAGAACGCCGACGGTGGCCCCGTCGAAGCCCGTCGCGGCGTCGTAGCCGATCTCGGTGAGGGTGCGCCGCACCACCGAGGTCACGTCCACGTGGGCAGAGCTGGTGACCTCGCCGGCCACGTGGACGTGCCCCGTGGTCAGCAGCGTCTCGACCGCGACCCGGGAGCTCGGGTCGGCGGCCAGGTAGGCGTCGAGCAGGGCATCGCTGATCTGATCGGCCAGCTTGTCGGGATGACCCTCGGTTACGGACTCCGACGTGAACAGGCGGCGGGACATGCGGGACCTCGTTTCGATGNATCGCGGGAAGAAAGGAGCTGGCCGTGGCTGAGTCGGGCCCGATGGACTGCGGGGCCCGCCACGGGGAGATCGGTGGAGCGTGGCCGGGCCGCTTCGGCCGATCAGCGGCCGGCCCGACCATGTGGATGAACGGACAGCCCGGCGAACCTCGTCCGGGTAGGGCATCCGGCTGGCCCCGGGGACGGTGGGGCGCGGGGGCCGGACGGATCGCGCCCGCGAGAGGACGCTCATGTGAAGCTGGGCTGGCCGAGGGAGTCGCGCGGCGAGGGTGACCGGCCCCGCGCGGCGACGGCGGGGCATCCGGACACCGACGGACCTCAGGAACGCGCTGAGTGCACCGCCCGGGGCGGGGAGACCCCCGCGCGGCTCAGCGCGCGGTACAGATGGCGGAGCTCACGAGGGCGAAGTCGACGTGACCACGCGTGACGAGGACGGCCGAGCACTGCACGCGGTGATCTCATCACGGGCGCCGCAGCGGCGTCAACCGTGCCTGGCCGTGGGCGTGCCTTGTCTCACCGAGGCCGCCATGCCAGAGTGGGATCATGCCGAGCCCGGACGACCCGACGTCCCGGGTCCCGGCCGGCCGGCGGTGACGATGCGCCGCCGGGTCCCGCTCGTGCGCCGGCGGGCGGTCGATCTCATGCGGGTCGCCAGCCGTCTCTGTAACTGACCCGTCGCTGGTTCATGGCGCCGCGCCGCCATCCAGCCGCGATCGGGCGCCCGGCTCTGAGCGGGCCGGCGTCCGTCGCACTCCTACTTACTGTCATGTGGCGTCCCGCCTCGTGGGTCGGTCGTCCCCGTCGGGACCGGGTCGCCGTGCGGAGGTGGCGTGCTCATGTCCCAGGCCGATCGTGTGTCCCAGACCGATCGTGTGCCCTTGTCCGTACTCGATCTGTCGCCCCGGTCGGAGGGCGCGTCCGCGGGTGACGCGTTGCGTAACACCCTCGACCTCGCCCGTCGCACCGAGGAGCTCGGCTTCCACCGATACTGGCTCGCCGAGCATCATCTGGTGCCCGGTGTTGTCTCCTCGGCACCGGCGGTCGTCATCGCGCTCGTGGCCGATGCCACGACCCGGATCCGGGTCGGCTCGGGAGCGGTTCAGATGGGTCATCACACGGCGGTGACCGTCGCCGAGGAGTTCGGGACCCTCGCCCAGATCCATCCGGGCCGGATCGACCTCGGGCTGGGGCGTCCCGCCGTCGACCGGCTGTTCGCCCCGGCGGACGGCGACGGCCCACCATCCGGGTCGGACCAGCCGGCCGCCGTGTCTGGTGGGCCCGTGTCTGGTGGGGCCGTGTCTGGTAGGGCGGTGTCTGGTGGGGCCGCGCCTGGCCGCGCGGCGACCGTCGTCGACGGGCTGTTGGTGCCGGCGCCGCCCCGGATGCGGCTGAACGCCGACCGGCTGCGCCGCCAGTTCGCACTCGTCGGCTACCGGCCGGGCGCGGGGGACGAGTACGGCCAGCAGGTCCGCGACATCCAGGCGTTCCTGCGGGGCGACTACCGGACCGCCGAGGGCGAGCACCTGACGGTGCCGGCTGCTGAGGGTGCCGACCTGCAGATCTGGGTCCTCGGTTCCAGCCCGGGCGCGAGCGCCCGGACGGCCGGNGAGCTGGGACTGCCGTTCGTCGCGAACTACCACGTCTCGCCGTCCTCGGTGCTCGAGGCGGTGCAGGCCTACCGGGACGCCTTCGTCCCGTCGGAGTCGTTCGACCGGCCCTACGTGATGGTCTCGGCGGACGTGGTGGTCGGCCCGGACGAGGACACGGCCGCCGAGCTCGCCTCGCCCTACGGACTGTGGGTGCTGAGCATCCGGTCCGGGCAGGGGGCCCGTCCCTTCCCGAGCCCGGCGCAGGCGGCGGCCTACCCGTGGACCGCGGAGGAACGCACCCTCGTCGCGGACCGGGTCGAGACCCAGTTCGTCGGCGGCCCCGCCACTGTCGCGCGCAAGCTGGAGACGTTGCGGAAGGTGACCGGGGCTGACGAGTTGATTATTACGACGATCGCGCACGATCATGCGGACCGGGTGCGCTCGTATGAGCTCCTCGCCGGCGTGTGGCAGTGATCGTCCGGGGAGCCGCCGGCCGGGGGTCCGGGGTCGNCATCGCTTTGNGTCGTTCCTGACTGCTGGTTAACGTGGACCTCGTCGCGTGGCACCGCTGGCGGTGATCGCAGCCGGTGGATGTCCGGCCCACGCGGGTGACGGAGGAGGCATCGTGTCCGGCGACTGGTCTGGGAGCGTGGTGGCGCCGCGTCCTCGGCCGGGCGGCGGGATGCACGAGCTCACGCACCGTCGGCACATCGACACCTGCCGGGTCAACGCGGCCGCCTGTACCCGCTGACGTCCCCAGCCTCCCTGACCTTCCCGCGCCCCGGGTTCGCCGGCGCCGCCCGCCCCTCGGGCCGCACCGTCGCCGGACCAGAGCCCGGACCCGATCCGTGAACCGGCGGCGGGAGGTCGTCGACACCGGCAGGAACGGCGTTGGTCATGACCGATCCCCTTGCATCATCCGAACACCCGGATCCGCCGGGCCGGCCCGATCCCGCGGGCCAGCCCGAGCCCACGGGACGCCCGGCGGNCGGTCGGGCCGCGGGATCCGTGCGGCTCGCCTCACCGCGGGGGCTCGCGGCGACCAGCTTCACGCTGCGCGAGGCGCACGTCCTCGACGCGACCGGCCGTTTCGGCGAGCCGCTTGACGTGGCGGTGCGCGACGGCGTCGTGCGGGCCCTCGGACCGCGGCTCGCTGTCGACCCGGACGCCGTCGACGTCGACGCCCGCGGGCTGTGGCTGATGCCCGGCGTCGTCGACTGCCACGCGCATGTGACCCAGTCGACCTACGACCAGTTCGAGCTGGTGACGGCCCCGCTCTCCGCGCGATACCTGCAGACGGCCGACGCGCTGCGGGCATCGTTGCAGGCTGGCGTCACCTATCTGCGCGACGCCGGCGGCGCCGATGCCGGTGTCCGCGACGCGCTGGTGGCGGGCAGTGTGCCGGGTCCGCGGCTCGCGGTCTGCATCGTCGCGCTGAGCCGTTCCGGGCGCCATGGGGACGGCGGCATCCTCGGCCCCGGGCTGGAGTCCGCCGACGACGTCCTCGGACCCGACTATCCGGGCCGGCCGCCGCACTCGGTGGTCGGGGCCGGTGGCCTGCCCGCTGCGGTGCGTGGCGTCCTGCGCGCCGGCGCCGACTGGGTGATGATCTACGCCAGCGGCGGGGTGATGTCCGCGCGCCCGGGCAGTCCGGACTTCCAGTTCGGCCGCTCGGAACTGACCGCCGCGGTCGCTGAGGCGGCCCGCTACGGCCGTCCGGTGATGATGCACGCCCTGGGCGAGCGGGCGGTCGAGGCGGCGGTCGCCGCCGGCGCACGTTCCGTCGAGCACGGCCTCGGGCTGAGCGAGCGGGCGGCTGCGGCGATGGCCGCCCGCGGGGTCACGCTGGTGCCGACCCTGACGCCCTACCGTGACCTGGCCGCGCTGGCGACCACCGGCCTGCTGCCGGGCTGGGCGGTGGATCGGGCCGAGGCGACCGCGGCCTCGCTCACCGAGACGATCGCCGTGGCCCGCGCGGCGGGGGTTCCCATCGCGCTGGGCAGCGATGCCCGCCATCGCACCCGCCACGGTGCCAACCTTGCCGAGATCAGCCAGTTGCGACGGGCGGGGCTCACCGCCCCCGAGGCGTTGCTCGCGGCGACCGCCACCGGGGCGAGGCTGTGCGGGGTGGGGGATCGGCTGGGGCGGATCGCCGTCGGCTACACGTTCGACGCGATCCTGCTCGACGAGGATCCGGCGGAGCTGAGGATCTTCGAACGCCCGGACGCGGTCAGCGGCGTGTTCCTCGGTGGCCGCCCGGTACTGGCACATCCGCGGCTGCCCGCCTCGATGACGGCCTCGGCTGCGCCGCCCGTGCGCCCGGTGCCGGACGGCGCAGACCGCGCCGCCGCCGGCCCGCGGGTGCTCCCGTCGGGGCCCGCCACCGGCTGACCGGGGTGCGACGGCGCGCCGGGACCGTGTGTGCCAGTCACCTGCACCGGAAAGCCAACCGGCCTTCTTCGGACGTAGTTCCCTGTCAAGTTTCCGACTATTTCCGAAGTATTCGGCGGAGGCTGTCCGCCGAGATGCGGATCCGCTTTCGAAAGCTATCGTCGGAGGAGCCCGGCCAGGCAGAAACAGCCGTCTGCCACGGGCTTCCCGGTATGGCGGATGAGCCGTCGCCCGCACCTCGGAGGTGTCCGATGCAGCACGCCGAAATGATCAACGAGAACATNCGGAAAGCTATCGAGGAGTGTATGTCATGCTCTGCGCTGTGTGAGGAGACAATCTCCTACTGCATGGACATGCCCGGCACGATGATGGACGCTGCGGACATGCGGCTCATGATGGACTGCGCGGCGGTCACCAGGACCTGCGCCGACTTGATGTGTCGGATGTCGCCGTTCCACGCCGAGATGTGTGCCATGTGTGCACGGGTCTGTCGTGCCTGCGCCGAGATGTGTGAAAAGATGCCGCGCGACGCCCAGCTCGCCCGCCTTGCCCGGGCCTGCCGGTCCTGCCTGGACAGCTNCAACGCGATGGCGGGTGCCGCTGCCTGACCTGCCCGCGGGTCCGTCGCCGGCCTGTGGCGTCCTCGCGCCGCGTCGCCCTCACCGTTCCCGCTGAGCCTGTGTGACTTCCGTGTTCTCGCATGGCTGTGGTGGACGCGCCGCCCCTGCGTCTCGGATGTCCATCTCGGAGGTCGGAGTCCGTCTCGAGCACGCGACGTGGCGGACTCCGGCGACCCGGCGGTGTCGGTCGTGGTCCCCGGGGCACCTGCGCCCATGTGCTCCAGGCCGGTCTCGCCGCCGGCGGGAGCCGTTTTCGAGCATCACCCCGTCGTCCTCCGGGGCCCAGGCGGAAGCGCTGGGCCCCGGAGGCGGCCGACGGAAACATTCCGGTAGTCAGCATTAAGTATGTTGACATCCGATCGGAGCGCCGCCAGAATCCGACCATGCCTCATCCGGCGCGACGGCCGACCGCTCTGGTCATCCGTGGCCACATCGACTTCCTGCGTGTCGCTTCCGCGGTCTGTCCGGTCCGGGTGCCTCGCTAATCCATCCTTGCCGGCGCGCCGTCAGCGTTTCCCGGCGCCTCACCAGTGCTTCNCCGTCGCGCCATCGCCGCTGCCTCCACAGCCGCGCGGCCTGGCTGCGCCGGTCGGGCTTCCGCAGCCTCGCACGCGCTATTTTCGCCGTGCTGGAGCGCGCCGCCATCCGCGTCCGGACGGCTCTGATCGGAGCATGTTGTGTCCATTCCCCTCTCGTCGCCTCCCTCCCATCCGCGTCCGCGTGGCTACGTCGGCGGTCCTGGTTCCCGCTACTGGCCGAGCAGCGATCCGACCCGGCGTGCGGGGGCGAACGTGGTCCTCCTTCCCGGCCGTGGGGAATCCGCCGAAATTTTCGAGCACCTTGCCTTTCGGCTGGCACTCGACGGCTACCAGGTGACGTTTCTCGACCATGGGAGGGACAGCGTCCTCGCCCTGGGAGAGGCGCGCGAACCGGGACTTCCGTTCGTTCTACTCGGCTCGGACAGCGGCGCCCTACGTGCGCTGGTCGGGGCCGCGTCGCCCGCCGTTCGCCCGGACGCGCTCATCCTGGTGGACCTGCCGCTGCTGCACCGCGCGGTCGCCGGAGAGCCGCCGGACCAGCCGATCCCACGGTCGCTTCCGGACCTGCCCATCCTGCTGCTGCATGGCGAGGATGACCGGGTGACTCCGTTTCCGCTTGTTCGTATGGCGACGCGGACCGCCCGCGGGGCCAGGCTCGCGTCCCTGCCCGGTGGCCGGGGCGTGCTGTCCGGCCCGGGCCGCCGCGCCGCCGGCGCGCACATCCTGCTCTTCCTGGAGAACCTGCGGACGCGGCGGCCGGCCCCCGCGCCGCGGTCCGCCTCGCCAGCCTGACCGCACCGCACGCGTCCTGACTCGCCGGGCGGCGCGCCGGTTCCCGCGTCGCCCGGTGGCCCCTCGCCCTCTCGTGGCCCCTCGCCCTCTCGTGGCCCCTCGCCCTCTCGTGGCCCCTTGCCGTCCGGTTCGTCGGGTCGTCTCGCCGCCCGTTCACCGCCGAGGTCGTTCGTTTGTCGCCCCGCCGCCGTGAGTCTTGAATCCGGCGCTGCCGGTCCGGCGTCGGCGTGGGTTCCGGTGCTGCCACCGCGGTGCGTCCCACGCGGCGGGTGGTGCTGCGTGGGGTCCTTCCGGCCCTCGGTCCCGGCCTCCTCCTCCGATCGCGTCCCATCTTGCCCGGGGCAGACCGGGGCGTACCTCCGACATCCGATGATCCTTTTCATCGTCCGAAGGTTCGGTTGATGTCCGAGTGTTGCGGTCTCGCAGCACTATGCACGCACGGTGACGGACGCGCGCCGAAATTCGTGCATAACTAGTACTTGTCACTACGGTACGTAGTTCGCTACGGTTGCCGGGCACTAGTTGCTCCGGGCCGACGCCGAGTTNTGCCCACGGTCCGGGGTCCCTCCAAGACAGCTTGGGCAGAAGCGGGGGAACCAGGTTCCTCCGGGTGGCCCCGTCACGGCCGCCCTCGGGGTTAAGTCGCCTCCACGGAGACGACCGGGCTCCCCGGCCCGAACCCGACAGCTAACCTCGCAGGCGTACGGGAAGGATTCGACGTTGCCTGTGTATCGGGAACGCTCGGCTGCGGTCTCGATGACCGCCCTGGCGACCTGCGCTTTCTATGACGCGCCCTCGCCACGATGGGCGCCGTTCTCGCCCTGACGCAGCCGCGGGAACGTGCCATCGGCCGGTGCTAGCGGGCCGAACATGCGCGCGCATGGCATTACCGGCCCGCCTGACGGACCGCACGGGTCGCCGTCGGCGGTCGGCCGCGATCCCCGGACCGCCCGCATCGGGCGGCCAGGCGTGATGCGGCCGTCGCGCTGATCGGGCTGGAACTCTCACCAATCTCGGAGCTCGCCCCCGCCGTTTCTTTGCGCCGTTTGGCCGGGTGCAGCTTCGAAACCAGATAGTCCGTGCTGCCCTTATCTGGTGAGTGAGAACCGCTCCCCTCCGTTGAGCGGAAGCCATCACCGATTCCACACCTGTGTTCGACGACACCGAAATGAGATGTCAAAGAATGGCTAAGGGAAAGCATCGGAAGCGTTCCACCCGGCACCGTGGCGCCGTCATCGCCGCCGCCGGCGTGATCGGTGCCGGAGCCAGCATGCTCGCCACCGCGAGCCCGGCGAGCGCCGCCACCGGCTCCGTCTCGGACGTGACGATCGCCAGCGCGGCGGCGAATGCGGGCCTCGCCGGCTGCCGCGGCGTCCCGCTGTCCACCTGGGTGGCGGTCGCTCTCGCCGAGTCCGGCGGCAACACCTTCGCCCACGCCACGGTCGGTGAGGACTCCCGCGGACTCTGGCAGATCAACATGCGTGCGCACGCCGGCTGGGTGGGCAGCCGCAACCTCTACGACCCCGCCACCAACGCCTGGGCGGCGAAGCGAGTCTGCGACAGCCAGGGCCCCGCGGCCTGGACCACGTACGCCCGCGGCATGCACAACCGGTTCCTGGGGCGTGGCCAGGCCGCGGCGGCCGCCGTCTCCGGCGGCGTGAGCGTCCGCACCGTCTCCTACGCCGCGCCCGCGGCGCCCGCGCCCGCGGCGCCCGCGCCCGCGTCGGCGTTCCCGACCGGGTATCCGTCGCTCGCCACCGGCATCGGCTACCGGCAGGACGTCCAGCAGGTTCAGCGGAAGNTGGCCAACCTCGGTTACCCGATCCAGGTCGACGGCCAGTTTGGCTACCAGACGAACCACATGGTCAAGGACTACCAGCTCAAGCACGGTCTGCTGGTGGATGGCGTCGTCGGGCCCCAGACCCGCGCCAGCCTCGGCATCTGAGGAATCGCAGGGCGGCCGCGGCGCCGCCGGGTGACGCTCCCGAGCCTCACCCGGCGGCGCTGTCGTGTGTGGCAGCCGGGCGTCGTCGCATCCCGCGGCGAGGACGCATCCCGCCGCGAGGACGCATCTCGCCGGGGGAGAGGACTATCCGCCGGTCGAACGGGGTATTCCCTGCACCGGCCCAGACGGGGCCGCCGGTCCCCGGGCGAGGTGTGGAACGGGGCCCGATCAGCGAGGATCTCCGACCGACGAGGATCATCATGGTCGACGAGCTCGGAACCGTTGCGGGCCCGATCGCCCGTCCCGGCGTCCGGACTCCCGGCGAACCAGGTCACGGCTCCCGGTGGTCCGGCTCCGCGGCGGCGGCGGCGCCCGGGCCCGGGTCCGGTGTCGTGTTTGCCGTGCTGGGCCCGCTTGAGGTCTGGCGTGGGCCGGGGGAGCGCGTCCGCATCGACCAGCGCAAGAAGCGGGCGCTGCTGCTCACGCTGCTTCTGCACGCCGGACGGTGGACCTCGGTGGAAGAGATGTGTCTGGCGCTCTGGCAGGACGATGCGCCCAGGTCTGCCCTCGGCAACATCAAGACCTACCTGTCCGAACTGCGGCACACGCTGCCCACGCCGGTCGGGGATCCGGCCGTGCCGGCGTCGATCAGGGCGGTGGGCCCGCGGGCCGCGGTCCTTCGCCGACCGGCCGGCCCCGGACGCATCGAGAGTCGCCCAGGGGAGTATCGCCTGATCGTCGCCCCCGACGAGATCGACGTCGTCCGCTTCGAGCAGGCAGTCGAACGCGGCCGGGTCGCGGCCCGCGCCGACGCGCCTGCCCAGGCCGCCGAGCTGCTGGAGCAGGCGCTCGGATGGTGGCGCGGAAGCGCGTTCGACGAGTTGCCGGCCGAGGTCGGTGGCGCCGAGAGCCTCCGCTTGGAGGAGGCCCGGTGGTCGGCCCGCGAGGCGCTGATAGACGCGCGCCTCGCACTCGGTGAGCACGACCAGGTGCTTCCGGCGTTGCGCGCGCTCGCCGTGGAGTACCCGACCCGCGAGCGTCTCTGGGCGCAGCTCCTCGTCGCCCTGGAGCGCAGCGGTCGCCGGGCCGAGGCGCTGCGTGAGTACCGCGGCCTGTACCGGCGGATGGTCACCGAGCTCGGGATCGAACCCGGTGCGGAGCTGCGCCGGGTCCATCAGGAGGTTCTGGACCCGGAGCGCGGCTGGCCGCGGTCCTCCTCGGAGCCGACGGGCATGCCGGCACCGCTGAACCGCCACTGAACGTCCCGCGGGAATCCCCTTGGGCGTGGGACCGCTCCGTCCGGTCCGCTGATCTGCGGTAGCGCTCGCAGGAGCGGGGCCGGCCCATCCGCCGGGAGGCGGGACACCTTTTGGATGCCGACCGTCGCGCGGCGGACTTTGCCTTCTGCCCGCCACGCGGAGGAACGCGAACAGGGAGGGCACCCATGACGGCGACCTGTCCCAGCGCCTGGCGGCGGCCGGTTGATCTGCGGCAGCGGCCCCGGGCCGGGAGCGCGATCGCGCCGGTGGCGGATTCGATGCTGGCGGGCTTCTCCACTGAGCCCCTGGGGCTGTGGTGACCACGCCCATCACGGCTCGGCGGCCGGGCCACGACGCCCGGCTCGCGTCACCCCGGCCGAGCTGCTGGTTTGTCGCCCTGTCGGACCGGGATCCGGTGGTGCTGCCTGCCGCGGTCCGTCGGGTGCTGCGATACCCCTCGGGGCGGCCGTGGCTCGTCGGCGACTGGCCGGACGACGCGATGGTCAGCGCGGCGACCCATCGTGCCCGGATAGCACTGGTCGGCCGAGTCGAGGCGAATTCCAGCCAGCTCCTACGCCTGCTGATGGCCGCCCGGGATGTGCATTCCCTCGACGTCGCGCGCGCCGTGGCCGGGGACTNCCACGTCATCGCCGAGATCAACGGGCAGTGCAGGCTCCAGGGCAGCCCGACCGGCACGCGGCGGATCTTCACCGCGTTGTCCGGGGGGCAGCACGTCGCCGCGGACCGCGCCGACGTCCTGGCCGAGCTGGCCGGCAGTGAGCTGGACCGCACGGCGCTGGCCCTGTCGCTGCTTGATCCATTCCCGCCATATCCGCTTGACGACCTCGTCCCGTGGGAGTCGGTCGAGACCGTGCCACCCGACCACTACCTGTTCCTGGATCGTGATGGACGGGTCGAGCGGATGCGCTGGTGGCGGCAGCCGGCGTCGGTGCGTTCGCGGGCCGAGGGCGCGCCGATCCTGCGAGCGGCCCTCGCCGAGGCGGTGTCCGTGCGGGTGGCAGCGGGACGCACCGTCAGCGCCGACCTGTCCGGCGGGCTGGCTTCGACCGCCGTGTGCTGCCTGGCGGCCCGCGGCCCCGCCGACATCGTCGCGGTCACCCGGATCGCCCAGGACCCCGATGGCAACGATGCACGCTGGTCAGCCGACGCGGCGGTCTCGCTGCCTGGTGTCGCTCGGGAGATTCTGCCCGCAAGCGAGCTCCCGCTTGTCTTCGACGGCATCGCCTCCGCCGATGAGGCGCTCGACCGTCCCTTCGTCGGCCTCGTGGATCGGGCGAGGATGCGGGCGGGCCTCGACCGCGTCGCTCTCTACGGTCCTCGCCTGCACCTGACCGGCTTCGGCGGTGAGCAGGTCGCGCAGGGGGCGCCGAACTACCTGTCTCGACTGGCTCGCCGACGGCCCTGGACCACGTTGCAGCACCTGCGCGGCTTCCGTGCCCGGGNGGGCTGGCCGTGGGCCGCGAGCCTGCGGATGATGCGCCGTCGGGACTACCGCGACTGCCTGTTCGACCTGGCCCGGGCCCTCGACCAGGCTCCGCTCGGGGGAGGCCCCGCGCGGCCCGAGTCCCCCCATGCGGCGGCGGCCCTGGACTGGACGCTGCCGCCGATCGTCCCGGGCTGGCTGACCCGCGCCGCCCTGAGGCTCATCGCCGAGGCCGTCGCCGACGTGGCTCGCCGAGACGCCCCCCTGGCGCCGACGCGGGACGGACACGCCGACCTGTTCGCGATCCGGGCCGCCGCGTCCGCCTTCCGGCTGTTCGATCAGATGGCCAGCCCGGTCGGCCCGCCGCTGAGCGCGCCGTTTCTCGACGACCGGGTCGTCCGCGCCGCGCTCGCCGTCCGGGCGGAGGAGCGCGCCTCTCCCTGGGAAAACGAGCCGCTGCTCAAGGAGGCGATGCGGCAGGTGGTACCGGCGAACTGCCTGCTTCAAAAGATCTCTGGCGGCGCCGACGCCGAGCAGGGCCGGGGGTTGCCTGCGAATCGTGGCGTTCTGGTCGGGCTGTGCGAGGACTCGCCGCTGGCCGACCTCGGACTCATCGAGCCGGAGGCGCTCCGGGAGGCGTGCCGGCAAGGGGCCGCGACGGACCGCCGGCTCCAGGCCCTCCGACCGACCTTCGCGGCCGACGCGTGGCTACGTACCCTCGCCGGCCGCTGCGGCTGAGCGCAGGCGGGTCGCGGGCGCCCCGGCGCCGGCACGGATGGCCTGGGAGATCTGCCGAAGATCGACGGACCAGCGGGAGTGGACATGGTGATGTTGCGATCCGACGTGGTGCGGGCGCCGACCGAGTACGGTGCCGTGCTTCTGCACACCGAAGACGGGCGGTACTGGACGCTCAACCCCTCGGGTGATCTGGTTCTCCGCGTCCTGTTGGACGGGGGAGACGTCGCCGCCGCCGTGCGGGAGCTGTGCACGACCGTAGAGGTCGATCCGCAGGTCGCGCGCCGCGATGTCGAGGGTCTGCTGGCCCAGCTCGCCGACGTCGGCCTGATCGAGCCGGAGTCCGAGGCTCGCTGGTCGCCCGAGGTCGAGGCGGGATGCCCCGGCAACGATGCGGGCAGGCCGGAGGCACGGCGGTGACGGCGCCGATGGTGGTCGAACGATCGGAGATCGCACTGCGCCCCGGGCGTCGACTGGGGGCGATGGCCGCGGTCGGGGCGGCACGGCTGCTCGCTACTCAGTCGCCGGCACGCATCCGTCGGGTGCTGGGCCGGCTTGGCGAGGGCGCTCGGCCGGCGGACTACGCCAGCGCGCTCGCCGCACGCCAGGCGGTGATGGCCGTGAGCCTCACCTGTCGGGAGGAACGAGGCTGCGTTCCCCGTTCGATCGCCACCACCCTGCTGTGCCGGATGACAGGCAGCGTGCCGACCTGGTGCGTCGGGGTGCGAACCGTCGCGCCGTTCGCCGCGCATGCGTGGGTCGAAGCGGACGGTGTGATCGTCGGTGAGTCGGTGCCGCCCGGATACCTGCGTGCGCTGCTCGCCGTCGGGCCGGGGACCGAACCGTGGTGAGGGGGCTGGCCGAGCTCTGGGCGTTGTTGCGTGGGCACGGACGGCCCGTGGTGATCGCCACGGTGCTGACCGTGATCGGTACCGGCGTCGGAGTGCTCCAACCACTGCTCGTGATGAGGGTGATCGACGCCGCGCAGGCCGGTGGTATCCCGTTGTGGCTGGTCGGGTCGCTTCTGGGTCTGTTCGTCTGCCAGGCGATCATTGACACCGTCGGGCACTACCTGCTGGAACGAGCCGGTCAGGGGATCCTGCTCGGCCTGCGCCGACGGCTGATCGNCCATCTGCTGGCGCTGCGGGTGCAGATCTTCGACACCCGTCGGATCGGGGACCTCATCTCGCGGGCGAACACGGACACCACTGTGGTTCGGGAGGCGGTGGCCTACAGCTTCACCTCGCTCGTCACCAGCCTGATCGGGGTGGCCGGCGCCGTCGCCCTGATGGTGTGGCTTAATCCGTGGCTGTTCCTGCTCGTCCTCGCAGTGGTCGCGGTGGCCGGGGTGGTGGTCCTCGGTGCGCTGTCTCGCATCCGAGCGGTGTCCGAGCGTGGGCAGGCGAGCGTGGGAGGCATGACCGCGGACCTGGAACGGGCCTTGGTCGCGATCCGTACCGTGCGGGCGAACCGGGCCGAGGCCCGCGAGGCCGAGCGAATAGGCGATCACGCCTCCGCCGCTTACCAGGCAGGTATCCGCATGGCAAAGCTGGACTCGATCATTGCGCCCGCCATGCAACTGGCCGTGCAGGGCAGCGTCCTGGCCGTCCTGCTGGCCGGTGGGGTGCTGGTGGCTCGGGGCTCGGTCTCGCTCGGCAGCCTCGTCGCCTTCCTCCTCTACGCGACCTACCTGGTCATGCCGTTGTCTCAGCTCATCGAATCCGCCGCCACGATCCAGCGCGGGCTCGGGGCGCTCGCGCGGGTCAACGCCGTGTTCGCACTGCCGCGGGAGGACGACGACACCGTGTTGCGCGGTCCGCTGCGCACGATCGCGACCGCCTGGCCCGCCGGGTTGACACCGCCCGCCGTGGCCCTGCTCGCGCAGGGGGCGTCGGGGCAGGCTCAGGTCACGTGCTGCCCCTCGCCGGAGCAGGCGGCCGGAGCGGCTGGAGGGTCTGGAACGGCTGGAGGGGCTGGAGGGGAACGGCCCGCGGTGGCCGCAGCGCGGGGGACGGTGGGTGAGGGCGACCGGGCGGCGGCGATCGAGCTGCGAGAGGTGCATTTTGCCTACACCACGACGCCGGTGCTGCGTGGAGTGTCGTTCCAGGTGCCCCGGCGGGGCCACGTCGCGCTGGTCGGAGCCTCGGGAGCTGGCAAGTCGACCGTTCTCGAACTCGTGGAGCGGTTCTACGATCCGGACGAGGGGCAGATCCTTTTCGCGGGCCGAAATGTCCGTTCCATCTCCCGCAGCAGTGCCCGGACCTGGGTGAACCTGGTTGANCAGAACACGCCGGTGCTGCACGGCACCCTGCGGGACAACATCGTTTACGCGATGCCGGACGCGGCCGAGGACGAGATTGCGCAGGTGGTGGCGACGGCTGGATTGAGGGACCTCGTCAACCGGCTGCCTGATGGGCTGCACACCGCGGTAGGCGATCACGGCGTGCTGCTCTCCGGCGGCGAGCGGCAGCGGGTGGCGATCGCCCGTGCGCTGCTGCCGAACCCCGCCGTACTGCTGTTGGACGAGCCGACCTCGCAGCTCGATGCCGTCAACGAGCGTGTGCTGACCCAGGCGATGCGCCGGATCGCCGCCGAGCGCGCCCTGCTCGTCATCGCGCACCGCATCTCGACGGTCCGGGCGGCCGACCGCATCATCGTGCTGGACGAGGGCCGGGTGATCGCGGAGGGCACCCACGACGAGCTGATGGCGACCAGTGCGTTCTATCGGGGGCTCGCCACAGCCCCGCCGGCGCGGCCTGCGGGAGCGGCGGGAGACCGGACCGCGCGCGACGAGCAGCGGCGGCCGCCGGCAGGTCCGTTCGGACCGCCGCCGACGGAAGGCGGTGACAGCCACCCGGGGTCACTCAGTCCGCTGGGGCGCCGTCGGGCAGGGCGTCGTGCCGTCGTGGGGTGAACGGGCCGGGCATCCCTCCTCGGAACCCCGTCCCTGCTCCACCCGGCCTCGATCTCACCAGTGCCGCTATCGCGCCGCCGGAGGGGCCAGGGCGGACTTGCGGACCTTGCCCATGGGATTGCGAGGTAGCTCGGTGACGAAGTGGATCTCTCGAGGCCGCTTGTGGACGGACAGTTCCCGGGCCACGAAGTCGGTGAGGTCTCCGGCCGCAGACCTGCTGCTCCTCCCGCCATCGAGCAGATCGGGGGCGACAACGAAGGCGGCGATCCGCTGGCCGAGATCGTCGTCGGGGAGGCCGATGACGGCGGCCTCCCGCACCTCCGGATGGGCCAGGAGCGCCGCCTCCACCTCACCCGCGCCTATGCGATATCCCCCGGACTTGATGAGGTCGGTCGACCGCCGTCCGACGATCCGGTGGTGCCCGTCCGGCGCGATCACCGCAGCGTCACCGGTACGGAACCAGCCATCGGTCGTGAAGGTGTCGGCGGTGACCTCCGGGCTGCCCAGGTAGCCCCCGTACAGGGTCGGCCCCTGGACCTGCAACTCGCCGATGCTCTGCCCGTCGGCCGGCAGNGGAGCGCCGGTCTCGTCGTCGACGAGCCTGGTGCGTACGTCCTTCAGCGGCGGGCCTACCCAGCCGGCGCGGCGCTCGCCATCGGCGCGGCTGCTCGTCGTGATCAGCGTCTCGGTCATCCCGTATCGCTCTATGGGTGCCAGGCCGGTGAGCGTGGCGAGCCGATTCAGAATCGGCGTCGGCAGGGGTGCACTGCCGGAGACGAGCAGCCGAGCCGTGGCCAGGGCCCGGGCGCTGACCGGGTCGTCGCAGACCCGGGACCAGACGGTCGGCACGCCGAAGTACAGGCTGCCACCGGCCGCCGCATACGCGGTCGGTGTCGGCCGGACGGTGTGGACCAGTCGGCTGCCGACCCGCAGCGCGCCGAGAACACCCAGGACGAGTCCGTGCACGTGGAACAGCGGCAGCCCGTGCACGAGGGTGTCTTCCGGGGTCCAGGCCCATGCCTCGGCGAGGGCGTCGAGGTCGGCGGCGATGGCCGCGGCGGGCACCATCACGCCTTTGGGTGCTCCGGTCGTGCCGGAGGTGTACAGGATGAGCGCGGGCGGGGCGGTCGTGATCCCGACCGGTTCATCGACGCTCGCTGCGCTCGCGGGCGCCCTGTTCGTGGCGGACGGCAACGCCGTGCGGGCGGTGGGATCGACAGGCACCACCGGGATTGCCAGGTCGTCCCAGTCCGGGCTGCCGAGCAGCAGCTCGGCGCGCGAGTCCCGCAGGATGTGGCCGCGCTCCCGCGGCCCGGAATCCGGTGGCACCGGGACCGCGGGCACCCCGGCGAGCAGACATCCGACGACGGACACGACAGTGGCCATCGAGGCCTCGGCGTGCACCGCGACGGTCCCGGCTCCCGCGACGCGACCGGCGACGGTCGCTGCGGCCCCCAGCAGCTCGGCCCGGGAGAGGACCACATCCCCGACCTGCACGGCAGGAGCATCGTGATCGACGTCCAGGGGTGGGAACAGCAGCGTCACGTCCGGNTCCTCTCGCCGCATCGGGAACCGCAGTCCGCGTCTCAGAGCTGTGGACATTTGGAGCTGTGGACATTCAGAGCTGTGGGCATTCAGGGCTGCGGGCATCTCTGGGGCTGTGGGCATGGTCCCGGCGGCTTACCGCGACGGCCACCCCCCACGACGGTACGGGCTGTCGCGGTGGCGGAGCCCACGGTTTGTCAGACCTGGAGGCCGGGCCGCAGCCGGTGCTGATCCGGCACACGCAGCCGGCTTCGTGGTCCGGTCGACCCGTGGGCCTGTGGTCCGGCGCGGGACTACGCTGGCGTGCTGTGTCAGATCCAGCGTCGGTGTCGGGTTCGGTGTCGGGTCTGGTGTCGGAGTCCGAGCCCTCGTCCGACCCGAGGTCCGCGGATCCGTGTGTATCAGCGCGGGTGACCGTCGTCGGTGTGGGCGCGGACGGCTGGACCGGCCTGTCCACGGCGGCGCGTGACGCCGTCCGCTGCGCCGACGTTCTGCTAGGGGCGCAGCGACAGCTCGATCTCATCCCGGAACGGGCCGGTGGGCACCGGATCACCGCGCGCAGGGTGACCTGGCCGTCGCCGCTGCTGCCAGCCCTCGCCGACCTGCTCGCGGAGCACGGCATACCGGTGGCCGGGACGAGCGGCGTCGACGCAGACACGGGCGCACAGCCCGGCGGCGATCCCCGGCGTCCCGCGGCGCGAAGCTCGAACCCTGTCGGCGACGTCTGCGTCCTCGCCAGTGGCGATCCGATGTTCCACGGGATCGGCACCACGCTCGTTCGCCTGCTCGGGGCGGATCGGGTACGGGTGTTCACCCATCCCTCGTCGGTGTCCCTGGCCTGCGCCCGTCTGGGTTGGGCCATGGACGGGGTCGACGTCGTGAGCGCGGTGGGCCGCCCGTTGGCTCAGGTACACGCCGCGCTCGCGCCGCATCGCCGACTACTGGTTCTCAGCGCTGACGGGACCACGCCCCTCGCGCTCGCTGATCTGCTGGTCGACCGCGGCTACGGCGCGAGCCCGATGACGGTGCTGGAACGGCTCGGTGCGGCCGACGAGGCTCAGCAGCGGGCGACCGCCCATGAATGGGCGGTCGCGTCTGCCGTCTGGCGCGACGCCGCCTCTTCCCACCAAGGCAGCACGGTAGGCAGCCCACTAGGCAGCAGGGACGACAGCCCGCCGGGGCCGAGCAGCGAGCCGACGGTGCGGGCACTGCGCCCCCCGGCCGACCTCAACGTGGCCGCCGTCGAGCCGTGCCCCGGGCCCGGGGCCGCCCACCGGCCGCGCNCACCCGGGTTGCCCGACGACGCGTTCGAGCACGATGGTCAGATCACCAAACGTGAAATCCGGGCGGTCACCCTGGCCAGGCTCGGTCCTGTTCCCGGCGAGCTGCTGTGGGACGTGGGGGCGGGCTCCGGCAGCATCGCCATCGAGTGGATGCGCGCCCATGCCACCTGCCGGGCGATCGCCATCGAGCCCCGCGTCGATCGAGCGGAGCGTATCCGTCGTAATGCCACGAGTCTGGGAGTGCCCGGGCTGCAGGTCGTCGCGGGCCGGGCCCCGCAGGTCCTGGCGGGGCTGCCGGCACCCGATGCGGTCTTCGTCGGTGGCGGTGTCACGGCTGTTGGGCTGCTCGAAGCCTGCTGGGCGGCGCTGCGAGGCCGCGGCCGGCTCGTCGTCAACGCGGTGACCCTCGAGTCCGAGGCGGTGCTCGCGGCCTGGTACGCACGGCGGGGCGGGGACCTGATCCGTCTGTCGGTAAGCCGAGCGTCACCGGTCGGTGGCTTCACCGGGTGGCGCTCGGCCATGCCGGTCACCCAGTGGACGGTCTGGCCGGGTGACCACGCCGCGGACAGCGGCTGCTGATCAGCCGAGCAGATCCAGGACGCAGCGGTCGGCCGGCCCTCCCGGTATCGCGTGATCGGGTGCAGCCAGGTGCAGCCGCCAGTGGCGGTCGGCGCCCGCCGCATCGCCGATCTCGACGAGGTCGACAAGTGTGGCGTGGATCTGCCGGGTGGCATCGACGCTCAGCCGATTGTCGGTCGCCCGGTCGACGGCCGCCGTCGGCGCGGGCGATGCGTCGGGACTCGCGCCGACGGCCGCGTGCCCGTGCTGGGCGTTGGTCAACTCGACGAGATGTTGCAGCATGCCGGTGACCACGGACAGGGACTTGTTGCCGGTGAGCTCGACCACGGCCAGGTGAAAGGCAGCCTGCGCCGCCGCGAGCGCGGCCGGATCGTCGGCGACCTCGTCGGCCTCGGCGAGGATGCCGCGCAGGACCGACACGTCTGCCGGACTGTGCCGCTCGGCGAGCAGCGCCGCGCACGGTGGCTCGATGACGGCGCTGGCCTGATGAACGTCGCCCAGGGTGGCGCCGCGATGTTCGAGGACGAGGCCGGCATAGCGGGCGGCAACCGTTGGACTCGGGAGGTGAACCCGTGCCCCGCCATGGGCCCCGCGGCGCACCGAGATCAGCGCCTCCGCCTCGAGGACCCGAAAGGCCTCGCGCAGGGTGGGCCGGGAGACGCCGAACTGCGTCATCAGGGTGGGTTCGGGGGGAAGCGCATCACCCTCGGTGAGTTCGCCGCGGATGATCCTCCGTCGTAGTTGGCTGGCAACCAGCTCCGCGGTCTTGGGGACACGGACCCGCCGGCCCACCGGTGCCGCGCTCACCGGGACCGAACCGGTGGGCGGAGGAACTCGCGCGATCGGATCGTCGTCGGCCGGGCGGGAGCCCGGTGGCTCGGTCGCCGCCTGGCCGCCGACCGGTGCGGATGGTGCCTGCGATGAGCCTGGGCGGGATGCCGCCGGGGCGGCTGGCCGGGCCATGAGCGGTCCTCCTGCGAAGGCGCGCGTCGGTCGCCGATCGGTGATCGTCGAGTATCAGTGGACTGTGCGGGCTGTTTATGTTAACAGACGCCTTTCGCCCGGATTGCCGGGCGATCGCCGGCGAGGTTGTGGCTGCGGTTGTCGGAGGGACGTGTCCGGCTTCGGTCTGCAGATGGTTGCCCGGCTGCTCGAAGGTGATATCCCTCTCGCGCGGCGGTGAATACAACGAGCGCCCCGACGAGTCCGGCTGTGGTACGTGTGGTCCATGGGCATCGTCTCGCCGGGCTTTCACGGCCGCCGGCGGTCTGGTCGTCCCCGCCTTCCACCAGGTCAGTACCTGGAAAAAGGGTTCCCGGTCCTCTCCGCGGGGCCGACTCCGCGGGTGGCGCGCGACCAGTGGGAGTTCGTGATCACCAACGAGGTCGGACGCCGGTATTGNTGGAGCTGGCCGGAGTTTCTGGCCCTGCCGAGCGAGACGCCGACGGTCGACATCCACTGTGTCACCCAGTGGTCCAAGCTGGACACGGTGTGGCAGGGCGTCTCGCTGGACGTGTTGCTCGCCGATGTCGAGACCTCGGCGGACTTCGCCGTCGCCTACTCCTACGGTGGCTACACCACCAATCTGCCGCTCGACGATCTGTTGGACGGGCGGGCCTGGATCGTCCATCGCTGTGATGGCGACGACCTGGCCCCCGAGCATGGTGGCCCGGCTCGCCTGCTCGTGCCCCACCTGTATTTCTGGAAGTCCGCCAAGTGGGTCCGCGGCATCCGTCTCCTGCCCGAGGACGAGCCGGGCTTCTGGGAGGCCGCCGGATATCACGAGCGCGGTGATCCCTGGCTCGAACAGAGGTACCGCGGCGACTGACGGATCTGCGGGGGATCGGTCGTCCCGGTGACGGTCGACGGGGGTAGCGCAGGGCAGAAAGGCGGGATGGGGATGTGACGGGGCCGTTGCGGGAGCCGGCGGGTCGGCCGACGGCGGCTGGCCGGATACCCTGGCGCGTCGCCCGCCTGGTCGAGGTACGCGACGAGACGCCGAGCGCGCGGACTCTCGTGCTCGAGGTGCCGCAGTGGCCGGGGCATCTCGCCGGTCAACGGGTTGATGTGCGCCTCACCGCTGAGGACGGCTACACCGCGCGCCGTAGCTACTCGCTGGCGGCTCCCACCGACGGTTCGCGCGTCGTCCTCACAGTTCAGCGGGTCGCGGATGGCGAGGTCTCGCCGTACCTCACGCAGGTTTTCGCCGTCGGCGACCCGGTGGAGATCCGCGGCCCGATCGGCGGCTGGTTCGTCTGGCGTCCGCAGGACCGAGATCCGGTGCTCCTCGTCGCCGGCGGCTCGGGCATCGTTCCCCTGATGGCCATGGTGCGGGCTCGCGCCGCCGCGGCGAGCCGGGCGCCGTTCCGGCTGGCGTACTCGGTGCGCACGCCGGGCGACGCCTACTACTCGGAGGAACTGCGTCACCGCGCCCGAGCCGACCCGGGCCTCGACCTCACGCGGGTCTACACGAGGGCGACGCCGCCGGACTGGCCGAACCCGCCGCATCGCCTCGGTCTCGCCGAGCTGTCCGCGGTCGCGTGGCCCGCCGCGTTCGCGCCGACGTGCTACGTCTGCGGGCCGAACGGCTTCGTCGAGTCCGTCGCGGACATGCTCGTCGCACTCGGCCATGACCCGGCTCGAGTCAGGACCGAACGATTCGGCCCGAGCGGGCGCTGAGGCCGGCCGCAACCCGCTGACGGCCGTGGCGCCGGTCCACCTGGTCGCGTCCGGCGCATCGCGGTACCACGACTGCCGCGGCAGAGGCCGGGGTTCGGNGTCGTTACGCCCNGCGACAGGGAGGCGTCACCCGCCACCGGGCCGGTGCAAATGTGTACCCGGCGAAGTAATTTCCTGACGCTGGGCACCAGTATCTGGGAATATCGTCAGGGATCTGCCTGATTGTGGGGTCCGTCTTGCTTTAGGTACGCGATTCCGTCGTATGGTCTATCGGCATCCCACTGGCCTCATCGGGGTGGGCCGGTTGGCGGCGTTGGCCACTCCGGCTCACGGAGGTGCCCTCGCCGGGCGGATGCGTGGACCACCGGGCAGAGCGGGGGAGCGGTGAGATGAGCGGCAATGCCAGGTGCGATGTGGGGACACCGGATGAGTAGCGGCGACCACGGTCCTGGGTCGTCTGACGGCGAGCCGACGGCGGGCATCCGGACCGGAGCCGACCGCTCGGAGCCGCGTGTCTCCCGTCGACGACTGTTCGCCTGGTCGGCTTCGAGCGCGGCGGGCATCGTGCTGCTCACCGCAGCCGAGCCGGCGCAAGCGGTCGGGGGAGCGTCCCGAGCGGGCCAAGGTGCCGTTCGCCCCGCAGGCCAGCAGACTGCCGGCGGCTCCGGCGCCGCACGCGGATCGGGAATGGCCGGGGGTCCCACTGGTCCCGCTGGCACCGCTGGCACCACAGTCACCCCCCCGGCGGTGGCGGCTTCGAAGGCGCCCGCCTACCGCATCCACGACCTGCGGCCGGATGCGCCGACGGATTCCGTAGCGCTGACTATCGACGATGGTCCGCATCCGGTGTGGACCCCCCGGATCCTCGATGTCCTGCGCCTCAACCGGGTCTCGGCCACCTTCTCGGTGGTGGGCGCGCAGGCGGTGGCGAACCCGGAGCTGGTGCGTCGTATCGTCGCGGAAGGCCATTCGCTGTGTAACCACTCGATGACCCATCCGCAGCCGTTCAGTCGCCGCACACCGGATCAGATCCGTATCGAGATGACCCGTGCCCAGTCGGCGATAGTCGACGCGGGCGCTGAGCCACCTCGGCTGTTTCGCGCGCCGGGGGGAGACTGGTCCCCGGCCGTCCTCGCGGCTGCGGCCGGCCTGGGCATGACCTCCCTGGGCTGGGACGTGGATCCCCGGGACTGGGCGCGTCCGGGAACCGCGTCCATCCGACAGTCCCTGGGCAGCGCCCGTCCCGGCGACATCCTGCTCTGCCACGACGGCGGCGGAAACCGCGCGCAGACCGTGGCGGCCCTGCGACGGGTGCTGCCCCTGCTACGGGCGCGGGGGCTCTCCTTCGTTCCACTTTGACCGGCCGTCGGCCGTCGGCCGCCCGGTCGGCCAGTGCTCCGCAGGGCGCTGACCAGGTGGTTCGGTGACCATCTTCCGGGGCACCCTCCCTGCTGTAGGGCGAGGAGAGGGAGCAACCGATGGCTGACGTCGTCAACGCGGACGCCCGCGGGCTGGGCGCCTGGCACATCCCCCGCAGCCGTGGCGCTGTCACCGGCCTGCTGCTGATGCTCCTGGGTATCTGGGGGGCGCTCATTCCCTTTGTCGGCCCTTACTTTGATTTCGCGTTCACCCAGGATGACGCCTGGACCTGGACCTCCGCGCGGTTCTGGCTCGAGGTACTGCCGGGCATCGCGGCGTTCGTCGGCGGTCTGTTGCTGCTGGCGAGTACCAACAGGGGAACCGCTGCGCTCGGAGCCTGGCTGGCGATCGCCGCCGGAGCCTGGTTCATCATCGGTCCAACCCTTGCGGGACCGTGGCACCTCGGTTCGATCGGGGCGCCTCTCGGCGGGTCCGTGCGGCAGGCTGTCGAGTGGATCAGCTTCTTCTACGGACTGGGCGCCGTAATCCTCTTCCTGGGCTCGACGGCCTGGGGCAGGTTGAGCGTCCGCGGAGTCCGTGATGTCGCCGCGGCCCGTCGGCGCCGCGAGCGCACGACACTGCGCTCGCGTGGCGCCCGCGAGGAGACGCTGGCGCCGCCCGTGTCTGAGCCGCAGGTGTACCCGAGTGACCGTCCGTCAGCTCCCGCGTCCGGGGAAGGAACGCCGGCCGGGGTCGACTCGGCGGGATCGGCCCTTCCGGCGGGCGGACACACTGCCCTTGGGCGCCGTCGACGCCGCGACCACAGCTGAGGCGAGCGATCCGCGCCGGCGCCTCGCGTCGCCGCGGGAACGTCGTCCGGCGCCACGTCGGCACGCGTGCTGGTATGCATGTCAAGGTGACCCGTGACGACATGGTCGACCTGCGAACCAGGGCGACGGCGGCGCTGGCCGGCTTCCCGCGGCAGGGACTGCCTGCCGCGGGGCGCCGCCTCGCCGCCGTCGCGGTGGCTCTCGGCGAGGACGCGCAGGGCCGACCCAGCTTTCTGCTCACCCGCCGGGCCGCCCGCATGCGGACGCACGCGGGGCAGTGGGCGTTGCCCGGCGGTCGGGCGGAGGACGGCGAGGATGCCGCAACCGCCGCACTCCGCGAGCTCGCCGAGGAGGTCGGTGTCGAGCTACCGGCAGAGGAGGTTCTCGGCACCCTCGACGACTACGCGACCCGATCCGGTTTCGTGATGACCCCGGTGGTGCTCTGGGCGGGTTCGAGGTTGCAGGTCACCAGCCCGGAGGCTCGAGAGGTCGCCTCGGTCCACGTCGTACCGCTCGACGAGCTGGACGTGCGGCCGCGCTTTCTCACCATTCCCGAATCCGACCGGCCCGTCATTCAGCTTCCGTTGCTCGGCAGCCTCATCCACGCCCCGACGGGCGCCATCCTCTACCAGTTCGCCGAGCTGGTGCTGCGCGGCCGGCATACCCGGGTCGCCGAGTTCGAACAGCCTGTCTTCGCCTGGCGCTGACCTACCCCGTGAGATTCCGGGTTCCGGACGATGCTCATCCCAGGCAGGTCCTGATCCAGCGAGGTCAGTGGGCGGGCAGGCCGTTCACGGCCCTGCGGGCGGGTCGGAATCGAAGGCGCTGACCGGGCCGGCACTGCGCGGCCAGCGGAAGATCCTCCGCTACGACGACGCCCAGGACGGGGTAACCGCCCGTGACGGGATGATCGGCGAGAAAGATCACCGGCTGGCCNCTCGGGGGAATCTGAATGCCGCCGGCGACGACCGCCTCGGAGGGCAGCTCGGCGGTGATGCGCCGATGCATCGCGGGACCGCGTAGCCGGACACCGACGCGATCGCTGTCGGTCGTGACTTCGTAGGTCTTCGTCCACAACGTCGAAACCGCCTCCGTGGCGAACCAGTCTGCACGCGGACCGGACAGCACCTGAAGCTCGGGCTCGTCGACGTAGCGGGCATGCGGCGCGAGATCGACCGTCGGTGGATCGGACTTCTCCCGGCCGAGCGGAAGGCGAGCACCGGCCACCAGTGGTTCGGGCCCGATGCCGGCGAGGGTGTCTCGGGACCTGGAGCCCAGCACGGCCGGTACGTCCACGCCACCGCGGATTCCCAGATACGTGCGCACGCCCCGGGCGGGGGTGCCGACCCGAAGCAGCGCGCCCGCCTGCACGTCGACCGGCGCGTACATCCCGATCTCCCGGCCCGAGAGCTCGAGCGGGCAGGGCGCGCCGGTGACGGCGATCATTCCGGGGTGGGTGAATCGGGCGATCAGCCCACCATAGGTGAGTTCGATAGCTGCCGCGCCGGTCAGGTTGCCCACCAGCCGGTTCGCCAGGAGCAGGCTGGGGCGGTCGACGGCGCCGGATCGGGTGATTCCCAGGTGCGCGAGTCCGGGCCGGCCAAGGTCCTGCACGGTGGCAAGCGGCCCCGAGGCCACGATCGCGATCTCGCNGGACGGTTCCCCTGATCCCGTCACGCCCCCACCGCCTGGGCTACACCCACCGCGACGAAGCGCACCGGGGTGCCTGGTACGAGCAGAGCGGGCGGATCGCGCGTGAGGTCGAAGACGGCCAGATCCGTCTGGCCGATCAGATGCCACCCGCCGGGCGAGGCGCGGGGGTACACGCCGGAGAACTCGTCGGCGATCGCGACGGCGCCTGCCGGCACCCGCGTGCGTGGGCTGTCCCGGCGGGGAACCCGCAGGCCAGGATCCAGACCGGCGATGTAGGCAAAACCCGGCGCGAAACCGCAGAACGCAACCCGGTGTTGGCCCTGCAGGTGCCGTCCGATGATCTGTGCCGGTGTCAGCCCCGTGAGTCGCGCGAGGTCGTCCAGATCGGGCCCGTCGTAACGCACGGGAATGGTCACGGTCGCCGGTGAGTCCGCCGCCGCCGTGCCGATCGGGTTGGCGGCGGCAGGGTCTCGGCCGTCCCCGCCGGCAACCACCGCGCATGAAGCGGCCGGCGTGTCCCGACCGGGCGCGTCGGGAGCGGGCGCGTCGGGAGCGGGGGCGTCGACGGGCTGCGGCTCCCGGTCAGCCGGCGCGGGTGATAGCCCATGCAGCAGGGCCCGGAGCCGGGCTGGACCGGTGGCCGCCGGGTCGAAGGCGATGAGGACGGTACGCGCTGCGGGCACCAGGTCGGTGACCCCNGGCGGAGGGTCCCGTCGTAGCCGTCCATAGAGGTCTTCGGCCTCCCGCAGGTTCGCAACCTCGACGAGCAGTGCTTCGTCCCCGCAGGGCAGGATGCGCATCACGGTCCCTTCAGCAGAACGGCGACAGCGCGACACCAGCGTCGTGCAGAGCACGGCGCAGCCGCCTGACCACCTCCACGGCGCCGGGGGTGTCGCCGTGGACGCACAGGGATCGGGCAAGTATCCGTACCGGTGTGCCCTGCTCGCTGAGCACAGTTCCCTCGGTGGCCATCCGTACGCCTCGAGCCACCACGGCGTCCGGATCGTCCAGTACGGCCCCGGGGCTACGGCGGGAGACGAGCGTGCCCGCTGGCGTGTAGGCGCGATCCGCGAACGCCTCGCCGACTGTCACGAGGCCGGCGGCGGCGGCCTGCCGCAACCAGACCGAGCCTGGCAGACCGAGGACCGGCAGCGTCGCGTCGTATCCACGGACCGCGTCGACCACCGCCTGCGCCTGGCCCTCGTCGGCGACGATCGTGTTGTAGAGCGCCCCGTGCGGCTTGACGTAGCGCACTCGATCGCCGGCGACCCGGGCGAAGGCGTCGAGCGCGCCGAGCTGGTAGGTGACATCGTCACGCAGGTCGGCCGGATCCATGTCGATGCGTCGCCGACCGAATCCGGCGAGGTCCCGATAGCTGACCTGAGCGCCGATACGTACCCCGAGTCGGACAGCGTGGTCGCAGGTCCGTCGCATGGTCGCCGGATCCCCGGCGTGAAAGCCGCACGCCACGTTGGCGCTTGTCACCAGACCGAGCAGCGCCTCGTCGTCGGTGAGGCGCCAGACGCCGAAGCCCTCACCGAGGTCGGCGTTGAGGTCCAGGTAGCGCCCCGCGGAAGCAGCCGCTCGCTGGCCGGCGGACGGTCTCTCGGCGGCCGGCACCGTCGTGGAGCCCGCCACGTCGGCGGCGACTGCAATACGGTCCCGTGGACCTTCCTCGAGTTGATGGGCAGCTCCCGCGTCGGCCATGCCCTCGATTGTTCACCATGCCGGCCCGCTGTCCCGCGCTGATCACCGGTCTCGGACGGAAGCTCGGACCTGGTGGCCGGTCCTCTGCACCGAACGGTTCGGAGTAGTCGGAGGACGGCGGACTGTCGACCCGATGCGGCGCACGGACGAAGGACGGCTTCCTTNGCCCGCCCTTGAAATCCGTGTCATCGCGCGAGATTTTGGTCGGGTGGCCACTTTAGAAAATACCAAGATCTCCACCTCTTTTTCTTGTTGCAGGTTCACCATCGCAGCCACTTTACCTCGGCCGCTTCCTCGCGTGGCGATCGGACCCGATCGAATCGTGGCGATGGTCGAGACCGCCATGATCTGACGCCTTATTTGAAGGTGTGGCGACCAGAACGCCAAATTACTGAGACGAGATCGACATGGGGGTGTGCGTGAATTACAGTCGGCCGCATGACCTCGATCACTGACTCTTTTGTTTCGCCGCTCGGCTTCGTCGCCGGGATGGCTGCTGTCCATACTTCTGTCGACGGCGTTCTGGNCGCGCCGCTGTGGCCGTTGTCCGACACAGAGCTGGCGCTTGCCGTGGATGAGAGTGCCGCCGCGCTCTCGCGGCTGGCCGCCGTGCGACTCCAGCTCGTCCGGGAGGTGCAGGGACGCGGTCTGGCTCTGCGGGTCGGAGCGGAGAGCACGCAGGAGTGGCTGCGGGAGCGACTGCGGGTCCGGCCGGTCGACGCGCGCCACCTGCTCGATCTCGCAGCCGCCTTGGACGGTCCGTTGACGGCGACGGGCTCCGCGTTGGCGGAGGGCAGGATCACCGTCGAGCAGGCACTGGTGATATTCCGAGTGATGCGCTCGGTGCCGGCCCTGACGACCCCCGACGTCGTCGCGGATGCGGAGGCCTGCCTGATCGAACAAGCGGCGATCTTCGATCCCACCGAGCTGACCAGAATCGGTCAGCNCATTCACCAGCGAGTCTCTCAGCCCGCCGCCGGATCCAAGGACGCCGATCCACCCGAGGCCGATCCACCTGAGGCCGATCCACCTGAGGCCGATCCACCTGAGGCGGGTCCACCTGAGGCGGGTCCTCCCACGTGCACGACCGGCGGCTCTGATGGGGCTGCCCCGGGCGACTCGGCCCCTGCCCCCGGCGCCGGGAGCCGCGACGACGCCGACGACGCCGACGGCTGTGCCGATGGCGACGCAGTGAGCGACGACGCAGTGAACGAGGACGTAACGACGGGCCCGGCCCACAAGAGCGCTGCGGACGGCGNGCCCGACGGCGGTGTGCCGCCGATTCAGGGCAGTGACCATGGTCGGCCCGCCGCCGGCACCACGACAACGGCCCCGCCGGAGCACACGCGCGCCCGACGGGGCCTGTGGCTGACAGATCTACCCGAGGGCATGACCCGGCTCGACGGCGAGCTCGACGCCCAGTCCGCTGCGACGCTCCGTTCGGCGTTGGAGCAGCTCACTGGAGCGGACGCCGCTACGGATGACCACGCTGCCGCACCCCGACGGGTCGATGCCCTGCTTGAGATCGTCCGGCGTGCGCAGATGGCCGCGATGTTGACAGTGACCGGAGGGTCGACTGCCGACCTGGCCGATGCCGNCTCGTGGGCCGTCCTGAGGGCGAGCGGAAACCCGCCACCGGACTCGGGAACCGCTGGCCATTCGATACCCGTTATGCCGCCGAAGCTGGCCATGATGTTTCGGAGTGGGCAGGTCGGGTCGCAGCTGACCGCCGTCCACGCCGATGTCGAGAAGTGGCGCCGGAGCGCCCGTCAGCAGCTTCGCCAGGCAGCGGGCGCAGGCGACAGACTCTGTGTCGCGCCGGGATGCGACCGCTCGGCCAGATGGTGCGACGGGCATCTTCTTCGGGCCTGACGCCACGGCCCCGAGCGTCGCGGCTCTCCCCGGCGGCTGGCCAGGGTCTGCTGTGCCGGCGCCCCGCTGCCCGCTGATCACTGCCGACGCGTTGATGCTCCGATCGTTCGTGGTCCCAGGTATTCGTCTGAAGGACCGGCCGGGCCGGCCGGGAGCGTGACACCTGAAATCGGTTGGCCGACCTTGGCGGAATCCCGGTACACGGCCAATGCCTTCAGCCCCTTACGCCATCCGGCGTACAACAGGGCAGCAACATCGTCGACCGTGGCCGACGCCGGGAGATTGACCGTCTTCGAGATCGCCCCGGACAGGAATGGTTGTACGGCGGCCATCATCCGGACGTGGCCCATCGGATCGATGGCCCGTGGACCGAGGGCGCAGTCGAAGACCGCCTGATGCTCGGGGAGTAGCCCGGGAGCATCCACGGCATGACCGTGCGCCGCGATGAAGCTCACGATGCGGGCCACCGCGGCCCGCGGATACCCGAGGGCGTGCAGTGCCGTCGGCACCGTCGTGTTCACGAGACGCATTGCCGAGCCCGTCGCGCTCTTCCTGACCTTGACGAGAGCGAGATCGGGTTCGATTCCCATCGTGGCGCAGTCCATCGCGAGGCCGGTCGTCCCGGTGGGGGCGATCAAAGTCAGATGGGCGTTGCGCCAGCCGTACCGCTCGCCGAGAAGTATCGCCCGCTTCCACTCCAGTCCTGCCTGCGGGAGGACCTGCTCGTGGATGCTCTCCTCCATGGATCGCCGGGCCGCAGGCGGCTGGCGGATCGCGGCGTGTGCGGCGGCATGACGGGCCACCACCCGGCGATGAGCCGCGGCGTTCGCGGTGAAGCCGGTGTAGGGCCCGAGTACCGCGGCGATCTCCGCCGAGCGTCGATATGCCGTCGCTGACATCAGCGAAGTGATCGCGGCCGCGGTGGTCCGGCCCTCCTCGCTGTCGTAGGCCTGACCGATGGCCATGAGCAGCGCACCGAGGTTGGCGTGGCCGACGCCGAGCTGACGAAAGGAACGGGTGACGCCGCCGATCTGTTGGGACGGTACCTCGGCGAAGCACAGCGAGATGTCCATAGCGAGCACCACCAGTTCGACGGCGGCGGCAAAACTCGTCGCGTCGAAGCGGCGATCCCTGCCCAGGAACCGCAAGAGGTTCAGCGACCCCAGGGTGCACGAGGAATTGTCCAGGTGCATGTATTCGCTGCAGGAGTTGCTGGCACTGATCCGGCCACTCGCGGGACAGGTGTGCCAGCTATTGATCGTGTCGTCGAAGTGCAGTCCCGGATCGGCGCATTCCCAGGCGGCCTGCGCAATCATGCGGAAGATCTTGCGGGCGGAGACCGTTCTTACGGTCTGCCCGTCGCCTCGGGCGCGCAGCTCGATGGTTTGGTCCNCCGCAACGGCGTGCATGAAGGCGTCGCTGACCCGCACCGCGTTGTTGGCGTTCTGGAACTGGACGGAATCGATGTCCCGGCCGCCGACGTCCATGTCGAATCCGGCGTCGCGCAGGGCGCGGATCTTTCGCTCCTCGCGTGCCTTGCACTCGATGAAGTCGACGATGTCGGGATGATCCACGTCGAGGACGACGATCTTCGCGGCTGGCCGAGGGGCTCCCCCCGAGCGGATGCTCCCCGCCGATGCGTCAGCCCCACGCATGATGCTCACCGGACCCGGCGCGGGGCGCCCCGAGGGCAGCAGCTCCGCCGTAGATCGCAACCGAGAGAGGTTCACCCCCGAGCCGGCGCCGCCCCGGAAGAGCAACGCCTCGTCGCGATACCAGCCAAGGACGGAGTCAAGACTGTCGTCGGCGGCGAGGATGAAGCACGAGGCGACCTGTTGGGGCAGGTCGGTACCCACGTTGAACCACACCGGGCTGTTGAAGCTGAACGCCTGATGGAGTAGCAGCCAGATCAGCTCGTGTTCGAAAATTTCCGCGTCGTCGTCGGACGCGAAGTATCCGTGCTCACGGCCGGCGTGAACATAAGGACGCACCACCCTCTCGATGAGCTGCCGCAGGGACCACTCCCGTTCCGTGCTGCCTGGTGCGCCGTGGAAGTACCTGCTGGCTACGATGGTCGCCGCCGCGGCCGACCAGAACGAGGGAAACTCGACTCCGCGCTGCTGGAAGTTGGCCGAACCGTCCCGCCAGTTGGTCGTGACGACGTCCCGCCGGTCCCATCGGACCTCGTCAAAGGGATGAACGCCTGGCGTCGTGCGGATGCGATTGATGCGCAACCCGCGCGCGGCCTCCGATCCCCTGTCGACCGGCGACCCGGGGTCGACGGCCCCCTGCCTTCCGACGTCGGCGCCCAGGCCGAGGCTCGGGGGGGACTGTGGATCGGCGTACAGCGCCGCCGGCGTGTCGAGCATGGTGCTCCTCGCGTCTGATGGGCACGCTGGTGCGAGTCGGTTCGTCTCACCGGCGAGCCGCGCCTGTGGACGGCGGCCTCGACGACGCCAGGCAACGGGGCGATGGTCACATACACCGCAGAGGGTCGAGCAGGGGCCCACGGGTGAATGTGACTCGTGACACAAAAGTCGGTGTCCGGTTCCTGGCTCGGCATCGCCTTTCGCCAGGCAGCGGGGATAATCGCGCCATGGAGGAGGCGCCGACGTCTGGGGGGATGTGGTCCGGCTCAGGGAGCCCGTCGCGGTCCTCCGAGCGCACCAAGCCCACGGGTATGACCGAATCCTGTTCGCTGGCAGAGACCGGGAGGTGGAATCGGTTGCGGTCGCCGGCGGGTCGGGACGGGCGTCAAGTGTCGGCCGCGGTGCCGATAGATCCGTTCCGGCACTCCCGAGGGCCTGCGGACGCGCCCATCGTGGTCGTGGAGTACGCCGACTTCCAGTGTCCCTACTGCGCCCAGGCGGCACCCGTCCTGCATGAGTTCGCCGAGATGTCGGAGGGCCAGGTTCGGCTCGTTTTTCGACACTTCCCCGTCTTCGACATCCATCCCTACGCCCTCACCGCGGCGCTTGCTGCGGAGGCCGCTGGTCTGCAGAGTCGGTTCTGGGAGATGCACGATCTGCTCTTCGCCCGACAGGACCGGCTTGNCGACAAGTTTCTCCACGCCTACGCTGCGTCACTCGGTATCGACGGGGATCGGGTCATCGGGGACGCTGCGCAACCCTTCGGGGATGCTGTGGAGGCCGACTACGCACGCGGGATCGAGCAAGGAGTGCGCGGCACGCCGACGATCTTCATCAACGGCGAGCCCTATCGGGGGCGCACCGAGATCGCCCCGCTGCGCAAGGCGGCGAGTCTGTCACTTCGCCGGCACCGGCGCGCGCCATGGTCGCGGAGGTAGGCGGGGTACGGGTTCGTCGGTCATCGGCGAGCACAGTGGCATCCGCTCGCCGAGCACCCGAAGGATGACGGTTCCGGCGAGGGCAGCCACGAGCGAGCCGGCGAGAATGCCGATCTTGGCTTGTTCCTGCAGGGCCTCGTCGGTGAATGCCAGTTCCGTGATGAACAGCGAGATGGTGAAGCCGATGCCTGCCAGGGTAGCCGCGCCGAGTAGGTGCCCGTACCGCACGCGACCGGGCAGTTGACCAAGACCGGTCCGGATCGCCATCACGCCCGCCACGGAGATCCCGCAGGCATTTCCGGCGATCAAGGCCGCCGCCACGCCCAGCGTCACCGATGACGCCGCCGCCGTCCGCAGGGCCGAGCCGTCCAGGTGAACGCCGGCATTCGCCAGTCCGAACACGGGAACGACGACGAACGCGCTGATGGGGTGTAGCACGCGCTGCAACCGGTCGTTGGCCGGCACCGTTGCCTTCGCCGCCGCCACCGCGAGGCCGACTCTGGTGGCGTTGGAGTCCTCCTGCAGGGCCCGGACGTAGATGGGTACCTCTTCGACCTGGTCGGGGCGGGGTGGGATAGCGGGAACGAGAAGGCCCACGAGAACGCCCGCCAGCGTCGCGTGGACGCCGGAGACGTGGATCGCACCCCAGAGCACAAGCGACGCGAGAATGTACGGGGGAAGCTGCCACACCCGCAGCCAGCGTAGGGCGAGGATCGCCAGCACCGTTGCGCCCGCGACTGCGAGACCGGCGAGATTCACATGGTCCGTGTAGAAGATCCCTACTACGGTGATCGCGCCGATATCGTCGACGATCGCGAGGGTGAGCAGGAACAGCCGAAGTCGGTCGGGACACCGGGGGNCGAACAGGGCGAGGATCCCGATGACGAACGCCGTGTCGGTGGACATCGGGATGCCCCACCCGCTCGATTCCGGCCCGGATCGGTTCAAGGCGAAGTAGATCACTGCTGGTAGGGTCAGTCCACCGATCGCGCCGAGCGCGGGCACGGCGATCGTGCGCCGGTCGCGCAGCTCGCCCGTCGTGAACTCGCGGCTGATCTCCAGGCCCACGACGGCGAAGAAGATCGCCATTGCGCCGTCGTTCACCCAGTGGTGCAGCGTCATGTCGAACCCGGCGTCCCCGAGGCGAAGCTCCGCCGTGGTGCTCCAGAATCTGTCGTAGCTGCCCGACCACGGGGAGTTTGCCCAGGTGAGGGCGGCGACCGCGGCGAGTAGGAGGAGTACGGCCCCGCCGGCTTCGGTCGCGAGGAATTCCCGTACTGATGGGGCGACCTGCGGCAAGCGCACCCGAAGCCCGGGGCCTGGCCGCGGCGGCGCAGTCACAGTCCGGATCCCCGATCGCGCAGGGTGGCCTCCACCGCCGAGCCGTCGACCGTCTCCTGCTCGAGAAGCAGAGCGCTCAGCGCGTCGAGGGCGTAGCGGTGAGTGGACAGCAGGTCGATGGCTCGGGCCTCGGCCTCCCGCAGGAGCCGGGCGACCTCGGAGTCGATCAAACGCTGAGTCTGTTCCGAGTACGGCCGGCTCACCAGTTCCTCGCCGCCGAGGTACTGCGGATTCTGACTGCCGTAGCCGACGGGGCCGATCGCGCTGGACAGGCCGAACTCGCGCACCATCCGGGTGGCGAGCTGCGTCGCGCCGGTCAGGTCCGACGATGCGCCCGTGGAGCCGTGCCCGAACACGACCAGCTCGGCGGCACGGCCTCCCAGCCGCACGGCGAGGCTGTCGAGGAGATAACCCTCCGAGTAGAGATGCCGCTCGGCCTCAGGCAGTTGTTCGGTCACCCCGAGAGACATTCCGGCAGGCAGGATCGTCACTTTCGCCACCGGGTCCGCGTGTTCGCACAGTGCCGCGACCAAGGCGTGCCCGGACTCGTGCACGGCCACGGACTGCTTCTCGTCCGGCAGCAGCGCGTTCGAACCGTCGCGGCGGCCGAGCAGGATGCGGTCCCGAGCCGCATCCAGGTCTCCGGCGGTGACGACCTGCCGGCCGTCTCGCACGGCGTGGATGGCCGCCTCGTTGAGAAGGTTCGCCAGATCCGCGCCGGAAAATCCGGGGGTACCGCGAGCGACGCGGTCGAGGTCGGCATCGGGAGCAAGGGTCTTGCCGCGGGCGTGAACGCCCAGGATCGCCAGGCGTTCGGCCTGGGTAGGCAGCGGAACCGTCACCTGGCGGTCGAATCGGCCGGGACGCAGCAGCGCGGTGTCGAGGGTTTCCGGCCGGTTCGTCGCGGCCAACACCACGACACCCGAATCCTGCTCGAAACCGTCCATCTCCGCCAGCAGCTGGTTGAGGGTCTGTTCCCGTTCGTCGTTGCCGCCGATGGCGTTGCCGCCCCGCCGGCCGCCGATCGCGTCGATCTCATCGATGAACACGATGGAGGGGGCGCGCTTGCGTGCCTCGGCGAACAGGTCACGCACCCGAGATGCGCCGACTCCGACGAACATCTCGACGAACCCGGAACCGGTGATCGACAGAAACGGCACATCCGCCTCGCCTGCAACGGCCCTGGCGAGCAGGGTCTTCCCGGTGCCGGGCGGACCGACCATCAGCACCCCACGGGGGCCATGCGCGCCGACCCGGCTGTAGTGCTCGGGGCTGCGGAGAAAGTCGACAACCTCGCCGATCTCCTGCTTTGCTCCCTCGTAGCCGGCGACGTCGGAGAAGCGGGTCGTCGGCCGCTCCGTCTCGGTGATCTTTGCCTTGGACCGACCGAACATGCCGAGGCCGCCGATGCCGCCGCCGAGCCGGCGTGCCTGCCGGCCTGACCAGACGAAGAAGCCGATCAGGAAGATCAGNGGCAGGAAGCTCAGCACGACCGACCCGAACGAGGTCCCGGTTCGGGTCCCGGTGATCTGCACACCCTTCGCCCGCAACCGACCTTCGAGATCGTCCGTGTTGAGAGCGGTCGGAATCTGGGTGGTGAAGTCCCCGCCGGTCTTCAGAGTGCCATCGATCCCGCCGTGATCATCCACGGATATCGACCGGACCGCCGCCGCGTTCACCCGGTCCACGAACTCCGAGTACTTCAGGGACTCCGGCCGGGTGGCGAACAGGCTAGGTCCGAACAGCAGCAGGAGGGTGATGATGACGCCGAGTGGAAGGAGAACCCGGCGCCAGCTCGNCATTGGCGGCGGCGCGGGTTTGGGCGGAGTATCCTTCGGCGGTCCCGGTCGCGCCTGGGTGGAAGGATGAATGGCCCCGAGGCGGACCGGCGAGATCAACTGGTACTCCTGACGTCGGAATAGGCCTGTTGGGCACTTTGTACCAGCGTTGACTCCCGCGTTCACCGTGATCCGGCCNTCGTCCTCCGCCCGGGATCAGAGTCCGGCGCGCGCGCCGATCCGTTCGCGTTCCCGGTAGCGGCTCGCGCGGTAGACCCCGAGGATGCGGTAGTCCGCGTAGAACGACAGTTCCTCGAACGCGCTGGCGACGGTGGAGTCCTCGGGGCTGCCTTCGATATNGGCGAGGAACTGGGTGGCCACAAACTCACCACCCACCATGTAGCTTTCCAGCTTCGTCATGTTGACGCCGTTGGTGGCGAACCCGCCGAGTGCCTTGTACAGTGCGGCCGGACGGTTGNGGACCTTGAAGACGAACGTGGTCACGATTGGTCCGATCCCGGAGGCGGCACGGAGGTTCTCGCCGGAGAGGATGAGGAAGCGTGTCGTGTTGTGCTCCTCGTCCTCGAGATCCGCACGCAGGATCTGGAGCCCGTACGCCTCGGCCGCGAGCCGGGAGGCGATCGCCGCCCGGGATGGATCGCCCGCTTCGCTGATCTCCCGTGCGGAGCCCGCGGTGTCGGCGGCGGCGACGGCGACGAGTCCCAGCTCGCGCAGCCCCTCGCGACACTGGGCGAGTGCCTGCGGGTGGCTGTGCACCGTCTTCACATCGTCGAGGGACGCGCCGGGTATCCCGAGCAACTGGTGGCGGACGGGGAGAAAGTACTCGCCGATGATGTGCACCGCGGGCCTGGGCAGCAGGTGGTGGATGTCGGCGACCCGACCCGCGGTGGAGTTCTCGACCGGAATCATCGCGAGGTCTACCGCACCGTCCTCCAGCGCGGCGAAGCACTCGTCGAAGGTCTGGTAGGGGACCGCGTCGTAGTCCGGATAGACATCCCGGCAGGCGATGTGCGAGTTGGCTCCCCGCTCACCCTGGAACGCGATCCTCTGTCGTGCGGTCATACCAAGACCGTACCGGGCGGTCAGGGCTGGACAGCAAGCGCTCGCAGGAGCGTGCGCGACTCGGTCTCGGGCGGTAGCAGGCGGATCCCCGCGTGGAGCANCACCACGCCACGACGGCCGACGAGTACCGGATCGAGCAGGATCTCGCCGATGGCCGGAAGTTCCTCCGCGAGCCGGGCGACCCGGTGCAGGAGATCTGCCAGAGCGTCGGTATCGGCGGCGGGCGCGCCGGACCCCCCGACCAGCAGCACGCTGCCACGGATCTCGTGGATCAGGTCCTCGGCGTCCCGGTCCGTCAAGGGCAGGGTGCGTGCCAGCGGATCGACGAGCAGGTCCGCGACGGCGCCGCCCAGTCGAAGGGAGAGCAGCGGGCCGACGGTCGGATCCTGACGCAACCGTACGACGGTGGATACCCCGGCAGGTGCCATCGGTTGCACGAGCATGTCGCCGGAGCCGACTGCGGCCCGCACGGCCCGCCAGGCACCCGCGAGCTCATCCGGGTCACCCAGGCCGAGTTGGACAGCCCCGACGTCGAGCCTGCTACGGAAGCGTTCATCGGAGATTTTGAGGGCCACCGGCCAGCCGAGTGCCTCCGCCGCCGCCCGCGCCTGCGCCTCGTCGGCGACGCGAATACTGGGCCATGCCCGCAGCCCGACCCCGGCCAGCAACGTGGCCACAGCCGGTTCCGGCAGCCAGGTGCCGTTCTTCGGGTGGCGTTCGACCTCCGCGCGGGCGCCGTCCGGGTCGATGTGGTCCAGCGCGGGCACCCGGCCGTGATCCCGCGCACGCCAGGCAGCATGGTCGGCGGCGCGCGAGAGTGCCAGCGCGGCCGATTCCGGTGAGGAGTACGACGGCACCGAGCCTCGGCCGGCAGAGCCGCTCGGGTCCGCTACCGCGAGCGCGGCGGGCATGCCGTCCTGACCGAGGTAGGAGGCGAGCACCGGCAGGNCGCTGTCGGCCGCAACCTCCCGCACCGCGGCTCCGAGCCGGTCAACCTGAGCGTGTGGGGTCACCAGCGCGATGATCGCATCGACGTCGCCCGAGGCCGCGACCAGGCGCAACGCGGCGTCGAACCGCTCGGGATCGGCCAGCGGACCGAGGTCGACCGGATTGGTGGCGTACCGGTGGCCGACGAGAGCGGCGAGATCGGACCAGGTCTCCTTGGACAGTGAGGGGACCTCGAGTCCGTAGGTACGGCAGGCGTCCGTGGCGAGCGCCGCGAGCGCGCTGCTTGTTCCCACGATGCCGACCCGTCGTCCGGCAGGCAGTGGTTGATGGGCCAGTAGCTGCACGACGTCGAAGAGCTGGTTCAGGGTGTCGGCGCGGACCACTCCGGCACTGGTGAAAAGCGCGTCCACTCCCGTGTCCGCGGACTCCTGACCGCTCTTCAACGCCACGACGGGCTTGTGCCGACCGAGCTGACGAGCAATCCGGGCGAAGCGCCTCGGATTGCCGAAACTCTGCAGATGAAGCATGATCACATCAGTCCGTGGATCGGACTGCCAGTACTCCAGGAGGTCGTTCGTCGAGACGTCGGATCGGTCTCCGGCGGAGACGAAGGTGGAGAATCCCACCGCGCGGCGGGCGGCGTCGGTGAGGAACGTGCCGGCCAGGGCGCCGGACTGGGTGAAGACGCCGACCCGGCCGGCCGGGGGTTCCCCGACGGCGAAGGTGGCATGCAGCCGGGTGGTCGGCGCGGTGTTGATGACACCCATCGCGTTCGGGCCGATCAGGCGCATGCCGCCGTCCCGGGCGATCCGGATGGCGTCCGCCAGCAGGGCCCGGCCCTCGTCCCCGCCGTCCGCGAAGCCGGCCGACACGACGATGACACCGCGGACCCGCTTCTGCGCGCAGGCCCGCAGAACCTCGGTCACCCGTTGCGCCGGCACCGCCACGACGGCCAGGTCGATCTCGGCGGGCACCGCATGCAGATCCTGGTAGGCGTAAACCGAGGCGACATGGCTCGCCGCGGCGTTGACGGGATAGACCGCTCCGGTGAACCCGCTGTGGAGCAGGCGGCGGAAGACCTCGTGACCGACCGTTCCGGGCTCGCGACTTGCCCCGATGACGGCAACCGCCCGAGGGTGCAGCAGCCGGTCGATGCTTCGGGACCCGTCCGGATGGTCCAGACCGCCGCCGACTCGTCCCCGGCGCGACCGAGTACCGCTCGGAGGGCCGTCTCCCGGTTCCACCGGGTAGCTCACGCGGATCTGGGTGTCGTCCGCGGGGGTGAGGTCGAAGCCGATCGAACGCAGAACCTCCAGAACCCGTCGACTACTCACCGGCACGTCCGCGACAAGCCGGCGCACACCGGCCTCCCCGGCGGTGTCGATGAGGATGTCGATGAGCAGCGTGCCGAGCCCTCGTCCCTGATGAGGGTTCTCGACGAGGATTCCGAACCGTGCATCGCCGACGTCGCCGATCTTGCTGTACTCGACCAGCCCGACGATCTCGTCGCCGACGAACGCGCCGAGCACCGCGGACGCCCGGCTGCCGGGCGAGACGACCCGCCCGGCCAGCAGCGCGGGATCCCCCGCGGCGCCGGCGAGATCCGGATCGTGGGGATTCGCCTCGCTCAGGCGCAGGTGGAAGGCACTCAGTCGGCCGGCGTCATCGGGGCCCAGCGGCCGCACCGTGACCGACCCGCCGTCGGCAAGCACGACGTCCTCGACACGGCGGTCCTGCTCCGCCTTCACGCTCGTCGGACTGGGCCCGCCGCCCGGCGGGACCAGGGGAGTCCCCGCCGGCCGTCCGGTCGGCGGGGCTACTGGCCCTGCGGCCCTGTGGGCGGGGGGGAGAGCAGGTGTCGACCGATCTGGCCGGGAAGCTGCCACGATGCGTCCTCCCGGGGCTCAACATCCGCTCGTCGCCAGGCGGTTACGTCTGGCCATGCGCGGCAGGGACCCCACATCTCCAGGCCGGACCGCGAGGAGCGACCGCGGCCACCCGCCCCATTTCATGATCCTCTTTGTGTTCCATCGTAATACCTGGTGGCGACGGCGGCCTCNGTCGGTTCGCATAGAGGCCTGATCGCATAGACCCCGGATCGCGCAGGCGAGGTCCTGCCGCGCAGGACGACCGTGCGCTGCCTGACCCTGAAGCGGCTCCAGAAGGTCCTTGTTGTGCGTGGCGGCATGGCTCCGGAGCGGCTATCGCTGCACTGCGATGTGACGAATGACACGGATGGCTCGATCTCGCATCCGCCCACCCGCGCGGACATGGTGCACCTGATCGAGGTGGCCCGAACGGACGGCCCGCGCCGCGATGGCGAGCTGCGGGACTCGGGCGCCGGTAATCGTCCGTGCCGGCGTTCTGCGTGCTCCGGACCCGGCCGAATGCCGAAGGGGGGACGCGAGACAATATGCGACCGGACCGGACGGATGGTCCGGACGGGATGGTGACGTGCAGAGGTTCGACGATCACNGGGTTGTCTCCGCAGGCGATCTTGTTGACGATCTCGAATGCGGGCACCGGGTCGGGCTTGCGCATGCGCTGGCCACTGGCCTGCTGTCCGTCGGCGACGAGAGTGTCGGCGGCGCGGATGTCGGCAGCCCAGGTCGGCTTGTCGCCACCACCCCCGTCGCCCAGGTGGTGCCCGAGGGCGCGACAGGTGGCCTGAGTGGACGGTTGCGGGTCAGCGCCCCGGATCTGACCGCGGTCCGGCATGGNGAGGCCCACGAACGACGTGTGCTGGCGCATCTCCGCCGGTGTTTCGGAACCGACGGGGTGGTGGAGATCCCTCGTCCGGCGCCGACCCCCGACGCTCTCGCCGAGGCCAGCGAGCGGACGCGCCGCGCGCTCGCCGCCGGAGCTCCGGTGGTCTACCAGGGTGTGCTGTTCGACGGCTCCTTCCAGGGCCGGCCGGACTTCCTCGTCGCGGCGCACCGCGACCCGAGAACCGGCGCACACAGCGGGCCCGCCCAGNCGGGTCACTACGAGCCCTACGATGCCAAGCTCGCCCGGCAGGCCCGGCCCGGGGCTGTCCTGCAGCTCGCCGCGTACGCCGTGGCGATGCCATCGGTCGGTGTGGCAGTGCCGCGCATGATGCACCTCCTGCATCCCGCGCGGGAATCGGGCATGGCTGGCGCCGGCGCGCCGACGGAACCGGGCTGTGCCGGGGGTGGGCGCGGCGGGCGGGATGATCGGGCGGGCGCCGTCGGCATGGTGCGTTCGTTCCGGGTCGATGACGTCGTGCCGATGGTCCGCCATGCTCGCAGCCGCCTCGATGCCCGGCTGGCCGCGCCGGCGGTTGTTTCCGACCCGTCGTGGGCGCAGCCCCGTCCGGAGTGCGCAAGCTGTGCCTTCTCGGAGCATTGCACCGAGGGTCGGGCAGCGGCCCGCGATCTGTCCCTGGTCGCGGGGCTGCGGACCGAGCAGCGGCGCGTGCTGCGCGGGGCGGGCATCACGTCCGTCGAGGAGCTCGCCGCCGCGCGCGACGAGCAACGGCCGGCGGCGATGTCCGCCGCGGCGTTCGCTGGACTGCGCCTTCAGGCCGAATTGCAGGCGGCGCAGGATGCGACCCGCAGCGCGGACGACCCGTTGGGGACGGTGACCGTGCGGATGGTCGATGTGGCGGGCCTTGCGTCACTCCCGGTGGCGGACCCGGCCGACATCTACTTCGACATGGAGGGCGATCCGTATGCGTTGGACGCCGCCGGTCTGGAGTACCTCTTCGGGGCCGTCACGCTGACCGAGCCCCCGAGCGGGTGTAGTCCGGTCGCTGCCGAGGCGGAGGCCTTCCGAGCGTTCTGGGCGCATGACCGGCACGGCGAGCGGCTGGCGTTCGAGTCCTTCGTCGACTGGGCCGCGGCGCGGTTGCGCGAGCATCCTGGCGCCCACATCTACCACTACGCGCCCTACGAGCTCAACGCGTTGCGGCGGCTGGCGGCACGGCATGGCACGCGGGAGCGGCAGGTCGACGAGCTGCTCGCCGGCAACCGGCTGATCGACCTCTACGCGGTGGTCCGGCGCAGCCTGCGGATCTCCCAGCCGTCCTATTCGATCAAGTATCTCGAGCCGCTGTTCTTCCCGGACGCGCGGCAGGCGGCGGTGAAGAACGCCGCGGACAGCATCGTGGCATACGAGTCCTTCCTGGCGTACCGGGCCGCGGGGGAGACGGCCGAGGCCGATCGGGTGCTTGCCGAGATCGCCGAATACAACCAGGTGGACTGCGTGTCGACCCACCGGTTGCACCGCTGGCTGCTCCGGCTGCGCCAGCAAGAGGGGGTTGCGGCCCGGGGGAGCGTCGCGGTGGATCCAGGCGCTCTGGGAGCCGATGTTCCGGGCGCGGTCGAGCCGGCGTCGCTCGCCGGTGACGACGATCCTGACGCCCTCGTCGACGCGCTGGTTGCGGGGCTGCCCCCCGAGCCGTCGGCCTGGTCGGCCGACCAGCGGGCTCGGGCCNTGCTCGCCGCGGCGGTGGGCTATCACCGGCGGGAGAACAAGCCGGCCTGGTGGACCTACTTCGCAGCGTTGATCGCCGATCGGGTGAGCCTGGAGGCGGCTGACGACTGTGCCGTGCCGACCGGGTGGGCCGTGATCGAGGACTGGGAGGAGCCGTCAGGGCGGCGGCGGCGCAGCCGCCGGCTGCTGCAGGCGCGCGTCGACCCGAACCGTCCGCATCCGTTCGACCGGGGCGAGTCCGTGCGGCTGCTGTACCCGGGTCCGCCGGGCGCTGCCGGCGGGACCACCGACGCCGTGGTCGAACGGGCCGAGCCGCACGTGCTGCTCCTGAGGGAGAGCGTGGCACCGGACGCGGTCAGCCGCGCGCTGCCGACGGCCGTGCTGCCCGGCGCGCCGGTGCGGCCGGAACCGAAACCCACCGCGGTCCGTGAGCTTGCCCGCCGGGCCGTCGCCGCGCTGCCCGGCCGCCTGCCCGAGGAGTCGGCGACGGACCTGCTGCGTCGCGAGCCGCCCCGACTCATCGGCCCGACCGCCGGCCTACCGGTGCCCGAGGACGGCGACGACCAGGTCACCGCCGTCCTGGCCGCGGTCAGCGCCCTCGACGGTTCGTATCTGGCCGTGCAGGGGCCGCCCGGTGCCGGCAAGACCTATCTGGCCGGCCGGCTGATCCAGCACCTGATCGCGCAGGGCAAGTCAGTGGGAATCTGCTCGACCAGCCACAAGGCAATTGAAAATGCAATGCTCGCCGCCACCGGTCAGCCCCCGCCGCCCACCGCCCACGCCGAGTCGGACGATGTCAATGGTGCCGAGGGCGCTGGCGGCCTCGAGGGTGCTGATGGCGCCTTGCCGTGGCGTCCGCTGGTCGCCGCGGCCAAGAAGCAGCGCTCCGGCGCGCCGGTTGAACCGGCGCACCGTCCACCCTGGGACACGCCGCGCGACCTGCGGGCGCTGGCGGCGTGGCGGGAGGCCCATCCGGACGGCCACCTCGTCGGCGACACCGCCTGGGCCTTCGCCAACCCGACGCTCGCGGCCGTGCCGTTCGATGTCCTGATCATCGACGAGGCGGGGCAGTTCGCGCTGGCCGACACCCTCGCGGTGGCCCCAGCGGCCCGCAACCTGGTCCTGCTCGGAGATCCGCAGCAGTTGCCGCAGGTCGTGGCGGGCATCCACCCCGAGGGNGCTGACGCCTCTGCCCTGTCACACCTGCTGGGCGACGCCGAGGTGATCCCACCCGCGCTCGGCTACTTCCTCGATCGGACCCGCCGGCTACACCCGGCGGTGTGCGCGCCGGTGTCCGCCCTCGCCTACCGTGGCCTGCTACGGTCCCACCCGATTGCCGCGACCCGCGCCGTCACCGGCGTGCCTGCCGGACTGTATCTGCACGACGTCGTCCACACCGACAACGGCACACGCTCCGACGAGGAGGTGTCTGCGGTGGGTGCAATCGTTCGACACCTGATGGATCGGCTGATCATCGACGGTGAGGGTTCCCGCCCGCTGGCGGGGGCGGACGTGCTCGTGGTCGCCCCGTACAACCGCCAGGTCCGAGCGATCGAACGTGCGCTCGAGGCCGCCGGTCTGCCGGGCGTGCGGGTCGGCACGGTGGACCGGTTCCAGGGTCAGGAGGCGGCGGTGGTGGTCACGTCGTTGACGACCTCCAGCGCCGCCGAGGCGCCACGCGGGCTCGACTTCCTGCTCTCCCGCAACCGGCTCAACGTCGCGTTGTCCCGGGCGCAGGTGGCGGCGGTTCTGGTGATGTCGCCGGCGTTGCTCGACAGCTCTCCACGCAGCGTCGCGGAGCTCCACCTGCTCGCCGGGTTGGCCCGGCTGCGGGCGATGGCCTGCACCGACCTGTTCGCGGTGCCGGCTCATCGTCCCGGCGAGCCGACGGCGGCTGCCGCGGGGGACGGCGCGCGGGACGGCGGTCCCGGGGCCGGCGTCCCCGAGCCGGTGACCGAGGGCGCCCGCGTAGCCGGTGGGCCGCGCACGCAGATGCATCTGCCCTTCTCCTGAGGTTGGGTTCCAGTCGGGAAAATCCGTTACGCGCGAACAGGCCCCGACTCTCGGACAACATTCGGCGTCATGCCGTTTGTGCACTTATTTGTGCTTATCGTAAAACGGGTGCTACGATTCCCTTCGTCTTCTACAGGTCGGGGAAGGGGACGCTCGTGACAGTGGACGTGTCGGCCCCCAGTCGCGTGCAGACAGTCCTGCCGCGGGCGATCGCCCGGCTGCGCGCTTCATCGGGAGCCCATCTCACATTCGGTGGAATGGTCACACCACATTCCGGTCGTTTGACCGTCACTAACGTGGACGGACCCGCACCGAGCGGACTGCTCGGTCACTCCGTCCCACCTGGGACGGGAATCGGCGGGCAGGTGGTTCGGCATTGCCGCCCGGTCGTCATCAACGACCCGGCTGCGGCGAGAAGGGNTTTTCGCTCCACTGCCCCAACGATCGAGAGCAGTGAGCTGGGAGCGATTCTCGCTGTGCCGGTCTGCATGGACAGCGTGGTGGTCGCCGTGCTGTATGGAGCCATGCGGACCGAGGCGCCGTTCACCGAGGCCGCGATTCACGCGGCCATCGCCACGGCTCGACTGATGGAACGCGAGCTGGGCGCAGTCGCAGCGCGTACAGAGCCGCTGTCGACGGCGGTGCCACCAGGGCATCGTGCGCCGGCTACCAGAGCGGTGGGCGCCGTGCCGCTGCCGCGTTCGCCCGGCCAGCCGCAGGAGAGTCTGCGGCTGGCCTACCGGGAGCTTCAGGAGGTCACCGAACATGTGGCCGACCCGTTGCTGCGTGGCCGGATCGGGGGCGTATCGGAGCTGCTGCGCGGGCTGTTGGACCAGGAGGCGAAGGTCGGCGGCCGGTTGGCGTTGACCCCGCGTGAGCTTGAGGTGCTGGCACAGGTCGCACTCGGCCTGTCCAACGTCGAAACCGCGCGGCGTCTCACCGTGTCACCGGAGANGGTGAAGGCATATCTGCGCAGCATCATGCNCAAGCTCGGGGTCCGTAACCGGACCGCGGCGGTGCACGCTGCTCGCCAGCTGGGCATGCTTCCCTGACACGGCGGCGGGGCTCCCGGGCTTCGTCCGGGAGCCCCGCTGGTCGGGCGAATCCGCCCTGCTGAGGTGGCGCGCAGCCTGCGCCAAAGCCGCGAGTGGGACTGCTCCCGCTCTGAGGACGCCTCATCCCGCGCCGGCGGATCCGGGATTCACCGGATCCGCCGGCGCAGGATGGGTCGACGGTCGGACGTGCCGACAACGGAGCGGACGGCGCTGCACCGTCGGCCAAACCAGTGATCTTTCGGCCCACGGCAGGGACCGGCGTACCCGATGGCCGCGCTGGTCGTCGTGCAGGCGCGGGGACTCCTCCCGGGCCGGTCGGCTCCACTCGGGTAGTCATGATGGCAGGCCCGGCGGAGAGTGCCGAATGGCACGAGCCGGGGATCGTCCGGCCTGTGCCGGGGCAACCGGCGTCGTCGCCTGCCCGGACGCCCCGAGATCGCCGGCGGCGCCGCGGGGTTCCGCAGACCCTGAGATCGACGGGCCGACCGGTACCACCGGACCTTCCGGTGGACCCGGCGCCGGGGCCCACGTTCCCGCCATCAGCGCGCGGCGGTCGCCGGATCGGGATCCGTCAGGCGGGCAGGCGGGAGCGCGCAGGAACTGTCCCACCCCTCACTCGGATGCGGAGCCTGGACCGCGCCTCGGTGCTCTGGCGCGGGTCGGTCGGAATCAACCTGGCACAGGGTCACCTCCACCTGCGCGGCCCGAAGGTGCCCGAGCGGTCGGTAACGGACCGACCATGGTCGTTACCATCCCCGGTGCACCCACCTGTCGCCGAACCCGGAGGTCCGCGGGGGAGTGGACCCAGGGCGGCCGGGCTTCCCGGTGTCGGAAACCCGTCGGCGGTGGCCCGACCGTCCGTCGGTCTCGTTGAAGTGGCCGCCTGGAATCCGTAGCGTCGGCGTCCGTCCGCGAGGTTCACGCGGGCATGCGCGGGGCCGGTGCGGCCCGCTCCGCCGCACCGGCCCCGCTTCGTCCATTCCGCCGCACCGACCAGGGAGATGCGGCGGAATGGACGGTCTGTTGTCAGCCGATCATCGGATGGTCATCGGCTGACGAGTCCCAAGGAGGCCTTGAAGCGCTCGGCGTAGATGTCCGCCTGGCGCTGCCCGGACAGTTCCTGGATGGACCTCATGATCTGCTCGGTCGCGGCCCGCTGCGCCAGCCCGGTCCGTTCGCCCGTCATGCGCGGGAAGTTCAGCGGCGTGCCGAACCGGACCTGGACGCGTCCAGCGCGGGGCAGCCGCCGGTCCATGGGCAGGACCTGGAAGGTACCGATCAGCCCCACCGGGATGACGGGCACACCGGTCTCCAGCGCCAGCCGCGCCACGCCGTGCTTGCCGCGGTACAGCCGACCGTCCGGTGAGCGGGTCCCCTCCGGAAAGATCCCCAGCAGGCCGCCCCGGCTCAGCACACCCGCGCCGGCCTGCAGCGCCGCGGTCGCCTTCCGGCGGTTGCCGCGGTCCACGGCGATCTGACCGGTCGCGGCGACGAACATCTTCCCCGCCATACCCTTCAGGCCCGGCGTGGTGAAGTACTCACTCTTCGCCAGGAAGGTGATCCGCCGGTTGGACGCGATCGCGAGGAACGCGGCGTCGAGCACCGAAAGATGGTTGCCGGCGATAATGGCAGGACCATCAGTCGGAATGTTCTCGAGACCTTCGACCAGTGGATGCCAGAAGACTTGGCATATCGGGCTCAGTACCTTCTTCATGCAGGCGTAGGAGATTCTCGACCAGGCATCGACCCGGTGCGTCGCCGGGACCGCGATCGTGGTGCCCCGCTGTGNGGGCACGAGTTGCGGAACCGNGGTGTCGACCTGTCGAACCATGGTCTGAGCCTGAGGCATTGCCGTACCACCTTCGAGATTGGCCCCCCGGCATTCCCTCCCGTCAGTGGTACGCCGCCGGAGCCGATCCCCCTCACGCGATCCGCTCGACCACAGATCTGGATTCCGGGTACTGAATGCCGCCCCGTCGACGACCACACCTTTCCTTACCCCCGTACGGGGGTATTTCGGAATCGAGGACCTCCAGGAGGTCTAGTTTTGAGGTAGCGACCCGGGACGTCCTCGCCGTGCTGCACGTCCGGCCACGCGGTCGTCTCGGCGCCGTCGTGCGATCACCGGGCTGCCGGGAGATCCACCGTTGCGGGGGATCCTCGAAGGGAGCGTCATGCCGTCGTTCGCCGATTCGGCGCAGCAACGCGAATCCCGGACTGACCGGGTGGCGTATGCCGCGCTGCCACGCGGACGCGATGAGGAAGATGAATGGGTGGGTCATCTACCTGCGGAAACAGGAACCGGTGGCGCTGGCCCACCGCGAGTGTCGCGCCGGGTCATGGCCTCGGTGGCCTCCATGGCCGGCGTTCCCGCTCCTCCGCGTTCCCTGTTCACGGTCGCGGCGGACGCGGCCGTGCTGCACCGTGGCCGGCTGCTCGCGGCGGCCTGCCTGCTCGTGGTGGTCCTGCTGCCGTGGAACGCCGGGATCTACCATCAGCTCGCCACCGGCGGCTTCTACGCGCCGGGGGACTCCTCGACCCAGGCCGAGCAGCTCCTCGATGCGGAGTTTCCCGACGCGCCCCCAAATGTCGCCGTCATGCTCACGTCGGACGCCGGGATCGACGGCCCGACGCCCGTCCACCTCGGCCGCGAGCTCACCAGGCAGCTCGCGGCGGAGAACGGGGTGACCTCCGTCCTGTCGTACTGGCCGAACGGCTCCGAGGCGGGCAATCCGCTGCTGCGCGCGAAGGACGGTCGCTCGGCGCTCATCGTGTTCCGACTCACCGGATCCGAGGATCACATCCAGGATCGCCTGAGCGTGCTGCACGAGCGGTACTCCCACGTGGGGCCGGGCGTGCAGGTCCGCTTCGGGGGCGCCCCGGCGGTCATGCGAGATGTCACCGAACGCAGNCGGGTCGACCTGGAGCGCGGAGAGACGACGGCTGCCCCGCTGGTTTTCCTCGTTCTGCTCTACGCCTTCGGGACGGTGGCGGCCGCCCTTCTACCGGTGCTGGTCGGCGTGGTGTCAGTGGTGTCGAGTCTGGCACTGTTGCGGCTGGCCGCGACGCTCACCGACGTCTCCGTCTTCTCGGTGAACCTGACCACTGCGCTGGGCTTCGGCCTTGCGGTTGACTACAGCCTGTTCATCCTCCGACGGTTCCGGGAGGAGCAGGACCGTGGCCTGTTCCCGGGCGCGGCGCTACGCCGCACGCTGGAGACGGCCGGGCGCACGGTGTTCTTCTCCGGCGTGACCGTGGCGCTGTCGCTGACCGCGGCCCTCGTCTTCCCGCTCTACTACCTGCGCTCGTTCGCCTTCGCCGGCATTATCGTCGTCGTGACCTCGGAGGTCGCGGCGCTACTCGTGCTGCCCGCAGCGCTGATGGTCCTGGGGGNCCGCCTCGATCGTGGGGACATCCGCGCGGCGTTGTCCCGGCGGCTAGGCACCGGTGGGCGCCGCCCTGTCGGTACCCGCCGCGCGGGTGGTCACCGCTCGCGGGAGGTCTCCGCTGCCGGCCGTGGCTGGACGGCACTGGCCCGCAGGGTCATGCGCCGGCCACTGCTGTATGGCGGCGCGGCCGTCGCCATCCTGTTGATCTGTGCCGCGCCGCTGCGCCACCTCAATCTGGCGTTGGCCGACGACACGGTGCTGCCGGCCACCGCGGAATCCCACGTCGTGAACGACGCGATGCGCGACGACTTCATCGTCTGCCTGCCCTGCCAGATTCCCATCGTCGTGCCGGGGGTGGACGCGCGCGACCCGGTCAACGCTGCCAANCTGACCGATTACGCGACTCGACTGTCCGCGCTCCCGGGTATTGCTCGCATCGACACCGTGACCGGCAGCTTCATGCAGGGAAAGCGGATCGGTGAGGTACCCAAGGCGCCGACGGGATATGTGGGCACCCACGGTGGCGCCTGGCTGTCGGTGTGGCAGGGCGACACTTCTCCGGTGTCCAAGGAGGCGAAAGACCTGGTCCGGGAGCTGAAGGCGACCCCGGCCCCCTTCGGTGTCCTCATGGGTGGTCTTGCTCCCCATTTCCTGGACACCTCGCGCACCATCCTGCACCGACTTCCCGTCGCCTTCGCGGTTGTGATGGCCGCCACCTTCATCCTGTTGTTCCTGTTCACCGGCAGTGTGCTGCTTCCACTCAAGGCGATGTTCCTGAACTCNCTCAACCTCGCCGCGACGATCGGCCTGCTCGCCTTCGTCTTCCAGGAGGGTCACCTTCGCGGCCTGGTCGGCGACTTCCAGGTCTCGGGAACGCTTGAGATGACGAGCCCCGTGCTGATGTTCTTCATCGCCTTCGGGCTGAGCATGGACTACGAGATCTTCCTGCTCGCCCGCATCCGTGAGGAATACCAGCGCACCGGCGACAACAAGGAATCCGTGGCCATCGGTCTGGGAGTGACCGGCCCGCTGATCACCAGCGTGGCGCTCGCCCTCGTGGTGGTCATGGTCGCGCTGTCCACCTCCCACATCAGCATGATCAAGCTCGTCGGGGTGGGCCTGACCGTCGCGATCACGCTCGACGTCACCGTCGTGCGGGCGATCCTCGTTCCGGCGTTCATGGCTCTCGCCGGCAAGTACAACTGGTGGGCTCCGGCGCCGCTGCGGCGCCTGCACGACCGCTTCGGTCTGCGCGAGGACTCCGGCGAGGCGGCTGTCGGCGTCGGTCCGGGTGGCGGCCCGCACGCGGTGCCGGGGCAGTCCGGGCTGGCCGAGGTGAACGGCGTGGCCGCGCCGGCCGGCCGTGGGGGCGGGTACGGCGTGTTGGCCTATGGTCTGCCCGGCCCGGGCTCATCGGGGTCGACACACCCGGGCGCGGGGCGGGGCGGGGCGCCGGGGCGGGGCGGGGCGCAACTGCCCGTCGGCACGACCGATCGGCCGGCCGGTGTCGCCGGTCCCGAGGACGGCGATCGTCGGCTCCCGGCGGTGCCGTCGTATGCGGCCTACGTGACCAACAGCGGCCCGGCCACGGGCGGACAGCCCGACCCGGGGGTCAGGATGACCACGAAGATCACATATCAGCGAGGGCGTGCTGAGGCCGCCCGGTGGGACAGGCCCGGGACCGCCCAGGCGCCGACCTGGCACTACTTCCTGCGTAACCGCTGGCGGGCAGACGGCTCCGCTCCACAGATCGTGACCGGGACACGCGGGTTCGTCATCGATGGCATCCAGGTGGACGACCCCACGGTCCTCGACGCGGACGCGCACCGCTGATACACGGATAGCCCGTCCGGGCCAGCCTCTGGCCGGAGACGGCCCCGCGTCCACTCCCGGCCGGCCGTACCGGGCTGCTCCGGGCCCCTCCGCGCCTGGTCCGCGCCCGACCGCGCCGGCTGGCCTGCTGGCGGGCCCGGCCAGCCAAGGCTATCGGCCGGACCCGCGAGCCCGTGCCGTCTCGCGGCGGTTGGCCTTCTGTACCGCGCCGACGAGCTCACTCTTCGACATCTTCGACCGACCTGGAATGCCCAGCTCACGGGCGATCGCACGCAGATGGGCGAGGGATGCGTGCGCGTCCACACCCTCTGCCGTTTCCCCGCCCGCCAGGGAGTCAGGCGGCTTCCTGGCAGCCTGTGTGTCCGAGGGCCCGGGCCGCGCCTTCGGCTCCCAGTGATCGCCGACCTTCTCGTGGGTGTGCTTGAGGGCGGCGAAGGCCGCTCGATGCGCACGCTGGCCCTCGCCGTACGTCCGGACCGCCGAGTCGTGGGTCTTCTTCCAGGTCCGGACGGCTTTNTCGGCCGAACGGGCGATCGTTGACGGCACCTCGGCGCGCATCCGGTCGGCCTGCGCTTGGGGATTCTCCCGCTTTCTCACGGCCATAGCCCTCGTCCTCCCTACGGCTCCTGTCGCTGGGGACGGCCTTCCCGCCACACGCCGACTCAACGGCCCAAGGAGAAGGGGACTTCTCGGCCGCTGCAGCGGCCCGTACGCCGCCCAGCAGGTTGCCACTCCGTCCGGGCAGCTCCGGGTGCATCCCGGCGGGCCGGTCGGGGGCGATCCGGAAGACCACGTGGCCTGGCTCGAACCGGCCGGCGCTTCGATACACAGGGTGATGCTCTGACTGTCGTAGCGTGCCCGCTGACCCGACCGCGTGAACACGGAGGACGCCATGCCCGCCNCCGATCCGCCCCGCCGCCTGCGCGACCCGGCCCCTCCCTCCCGGCGCAGGATCCTCGTCCTGGCCGGTGCGGGCGTCGGGGGGTGGGCGGTCATGGAGTTCGCTGGCGCTCCGGTGGCGGCGAGCACCGTCGGCCTGCCGGCCGCGGCCGCCGCGGGCCCGATGGGCCCCGCGGGTACCCGAGTGGTACTCATCCCGCGGACGCTGAGCGCGATGTCAGTGGGAACGGGCCCGGCGAGCCCGGCCTTTCGCATCGGCTACCTGGCGGTCCGCTGGAGCCGTCCCAGCGGCACGGGCCCCGGGGCGGCGGTCGGGCGAGGGAACGAAGGTGCCGCGATCCGCCTACGGCGGGCGAACGGTGGATACGGTTCATGGAGCCCGCTGACTGTCGGCTGCCCCGCGGAGCGGGACGACCGACCGGCCGGAGCCTCCTCCGCTCATGCGGTCCTGATGGGGGCCAGGACCGCCACCGGCTACGAACTTCGGGTGCCGCAGGGAGCCTCCGGAGTGGCCGTCACGGCGCTGAACACGACGTCCGGCCCGTGCCGGCGACTGACGGTTCCCGATGTGACGGCCCAGGCCGCCCTCGCCGCCGTGGCCGGACTGGCCGTCGCGGCCGAATCGAGGAGCCCGGCGCGGGCCCGAGCGGTGCCACGGCCGCGGCGCGCACCCCTCGCTGCGGCGGCGGGACCGGTTCCGGCGGCCGGACCCGAGCCGGCGGGCCAGGCTGCTGCGCCGCAGTCCGCATCCACCGCATCCACCGCACCCGGGGGTTCGGCGCCGTCGGCCCTCGGCCTGCTTTACCTGCCTCGAGCGGCCTGGGGCGCCGATGAGTCGCTGCGGCTCGATCCCGCCACGGGCCAGCCCTGGCGAACGACCTACCATCCGGGCCAGGTGATCACCGTGCACCACACCGTGACGCCGAACGACGATCCGGACCCGGCCGCGACCGTGCGGGCGATCTACCATTTCCACACGGTGGAGCGCGGCTGGGCGGACATCGGCTACCACTTCCTCATCGACGAGGCGGGCGCCCTCTACGAGGGACGCTGGTCCGGGACCGACGGGGTTCCCGGCCACCGTCCGGACGGCCAGGTGGTCACCGGCGCGCACGTCGGCGGATTCAACGCCGGCAACGTCGGAGTCGCGCTGCTCGGCGACCACCGGACCCGGGCCCCGACGGCAGCCGCGCGCCGCTCGCTCGTGCTGGTTCTGCAGGCGCTTTCCGGCGCCCACAGCCTGAACCCCGTCGGCAGCGTCGACTACGTCAATCCGGTAGGCGGCGCCCGACGCCGGGTGCCGGCGATCAGCGGGCATGGTGACTGGATGGCCACCGAGTGCCCCGGAGCGGTCCTGTACACGGCGCTGGACGCCGTCCGTCTGGAGGTCGCCCAAGCGCTCCTGTGAGCCGACCGCGTCTGGAGTGTCGGGTCCGGAGTGTCGGGTCCGGAGTGTCGGGTCCGGGGTGTCGGATCCGGAGCGGGCCGCATGACCCAGGCCGGTCGGCCGGGCGGGCTGGGTCATGCGGCTGGTTGAGGGATCAGGCACGCCAGCCGGCGTAGACGGCGAACCGGCCGTTCTTGACGATGCAGTCGACCGGATCGAAGCCGGCCCCGGTCAGCCAGGCGAGCTGGTCGGCGAGCGGCGCGCAGCGGTCGAAGGCCATCCGGCCCAGGGCGGCCTGCCATTCCGCGTCGTCCGAGCCCGCCGCCCGCGCATGCCGCTCGTGCATCTCCTCGTACTGGCGGGTCAGGGCCGGGGCCGGCCCGGCGACCTGCTCCAGGTTCACGAAGAGACCGCCCGGACGCAGTGCTGTGTGCACCCGTCGGAACAGGTCCCGCTTGCCGGGATCGTCGAGGTGATGGATGGCGAGCGCGGAGACGACGGCGTCGTAGGGGCCGGGCGGCAGCGCCGTGGAGAGGTCGGCCACGGTGGCGGCCTCGACGTTTTTAGTGGACAGCCGAGCCTGCGCCTTGGCGAGNATGGGGGCGGCGCCGTCGAACAGGTGCAGGCGTACCCCGGGCGCCGCGGCGACCACGGCGATGGCCAGCAGGCCGGTTCCCGCGCCGAGGTCGAGCACCCTGGGTCGAGTCCCGCCAAGCCGCGCCACCAGGTCGCCGACCGTCCCGTACAGCAGGTCGAACGAGGGGACGAGGCGGCGACGCTCCGCGTCGTAGGTGGCAGGATCCCAGACGGGTGTCTCAGAATATGAGATTGCTGTCTCACTCATTGGACAAGCGTACGACGTGACCCGACCAGCCCGCAGTCGATCCGCCGTGGGCGCGGTACTCGCCCCCGCCAGCCTGGCGCTCGCGCGGGCGGGGGCGGGTACCGCCAGTGCTCAGAACGCGAGGCTGATGCCCGTTCGCCGGCCGCCCTTGGTCAGGCGGGCATACGCGGCCGCCCCCTCGGCGGCGGGGTAGGTCTCCACCTCGCGGAGCGCGATCTCCCCCCGCGCGATCGCGTCCATGATCGTGGCGAGCGTCCGGCCGTCCCCGTGGACGTTCAGAGCATGAGTGGCCACCCCGGCCCGTGGCGCCGGGGTCGAGGGCGGGGTGAGCCCGACGAAGGCGCCGCCGGGCCGGACCAGATCGATGATCGACTCGCCGAGCAGGGCGGCATCGACGACGCCGTCCACCCCGTCGGGGAGCACCGCGCGCACGGCGGCAGCCGGCTCGTCGGTGCGGGCGACGAAGATCTCCGCGCCCAGTCGCCGGACCGCCTGCTCGTCCTCGGGTCCGGCGATCGCCACGACGCGCGCTCCGGTGCCGGCGGCGAACTGGACGGCGAAGGCGCCCACGGCCCCCGCCGCCCCGGTGACGAGGACGGTGGCACCCGCCCCCCGGTGCAGCTCCGTCACCGCCTGATGCGCCGTGAGCGCGTTGAGCGGGACGGTCGCGGCCAGTGCGGGAGCCATCGCGGGCGGGCGCGCGGCAAGGAGGTCGGCCGGCAGCACGACCTGCTCGGCGTGGGCCCCGCTCCGCGCACCGACCCAGTCGATCAGGGCGACGACCGCCGTGCCGACCGGCCATCCCGTCACCCCCGCACCGAGCGCGTCGACGACACCCGCCAGCTCCCACCCGGCGATTACCTGCGGCGGCTGCTGGGTGGACAGCGCGGCGAAACCGCCGGCGCGGATGAAGGGGTCGACCGGGTTCACCCCCGCGGCCTCGACCCGGACCCGGACCTCCCCCGGGCCGGGCTTCGGCGTCNCAAGCTCCGTCAGGGGCAGCGGGNTGGTCTCGCCGTAGGCCGGGATCATGAGCGCTCGCATCGGTTGTCCTCCGGTTCGGTGCCNCAGCGGGTGCCGCGGCGGTGGTCCGAACGCTACGAGCGTGAGTATCCTTTAGGTAGTAGTTACCCGAGAGTTCCCTAGTAGGACATCGTTAGGTGACTCCGGATAGGTGTTGTGTGACGTTGGGTGTGTGGGTGAAGGGTCGTTGGCAGGTGGGGCAGGCGCCGGTCCAGACGGCGAGCAGGGCCTGGAGGGTGCGGAGAACTCCATAGAGAGTCAGGCCGGCGCAGGGGCTTTTGGGTCGCGGCGGAGCTGGGTGCAGATGGCTTGGGCGATGCTGACGAGGGTGACGTGGTGGTGCCAGCCGGTGAAGGTGCGTCCTTCGAAG